>CANFCX010000024.1 GCA_947445225.1 Rhodospirillales bacterium | reverse complement strand
GCTGTGCGATCGTCAGGCGTTCATTCGCCCGCAGCGCTTTGAGAACCTGGAGCGACAGCGCCGGCACATCGGCCTCGTTGCCCCGAGCGATCCGTTCACGGTCTAATCGCGCCGCAAGGCCATCCTTCTGCTTCTTGAGGCAGCGCAGGAAAAAGCCAACCCACGGGTCCCAATCCGGCGTCTTGCTCTTGAGCGTGGTCTGCGTGCGCCGGAGCGCCTTGTAGTACAGGTCTTTGTTTTCCTCGATTACGCGCTCCAGCGAGGCGTAAGGCACATAAGCATAACCGGCTCGCAGCAAGAGGAGCGTGGTGAGCACGCGCGAGAGCCGCCCATTTCCATCCTGAAAAGGATGGATCGCGAGAAACGTCGCGATGAAGACGGCGATGACAAGGATCGGGTGCAGCGCTTCCTCATCCAGCGCTTTGCGCGTCCAGGCGACGAGCGTCTCCATCTCGCGCGGCGTGTCGAAAGGCGAGGTCGTCTCGAACAAGACGCCGATCTCCCGCCCGTCCGCGTCGAGCGCCACGACATTGTTGGACAGCGTCTTGTAGGAGCCGCGATGGCGCACATCCTTGTTACTGTGGCGCAGCACGGTCTGGTGCAGTTGGCGGATATGGCTCTCGGTGAGACGCATATCGGCGTAGGCCTCGAACACGAGGTCCATCGCCTCGGCGTATCCGGCCACCTCCTGCTCATCGCGCGTCTTGAAGGACTTGATGGAGATCGCCCGCGAGAGCAGATGCTCGACCTCGGCGTCCGATAGCTTTGCCCCCTCAATGCGCGTAGAGGAGCCGACGCTCTCGATGGTCGCCACCTTTCGGAGGGCGCCGAGGCGGTCCGGCGAGAGTGTCTTGAGCGCCTCCCACCTCCCTTTGAACTCATCGATTTCGGCGATGAGCTTCACGAGGTCGGGGCCGAATGCAAGCTTGGGCTCCCTCATGACCGAGGGCGCTCTATCCGATTTCATACCCAATAATACCCGATTATACCCGATTCGCCACCTTGGTCTCCGAGGACAGGCTAACCGGCTCCGCCGCCAGCATACGAGGATTCGGGGCGGATTCGGGGCTCGCGGGTGGGCACATAGGACGGATAACGGCGCCACGCCTGATCGAAAGGCGGCCAGGGAAAGCCCCGGCCGCCCTCTTGCGCCGCCGGCGCCCGGCGGGTTCAGGTCCAGCTCAGATCGTGGTTCCTCAGCGGCAGCGATCGGATGCGTTTTCCCGTCGCCGCGAAGATGGCGTTGCACAAGGCCGGCGCCAGCGAAGGCATCGCCTCCTCGCCCACGCCGTAGGTTTTTTTGTTGCTTCCGATGAGCTGAATTCCGATTTCCTTCGGGAATTCGGCGATACGTTGCATGGGATAATCGTCGAAATTGCCTTCGACGACGCGCCCGTTTCGCAGCGTGATTTCTTGATCCCGCGCGATTCCCAGGGCGAAGACCATTTGGCCGCGAAGTTGTTGTTCGATCGCGACGGGATTGACCTGCGCGTAGCCGTAATCCAAGGCGATTTCCAGTTGCTCAACGACAAGTTCGCCGCCCTGGCTGACGGTGACTTTCGCGGCCACGGCGGCTTCGGTTACGAATTCCTGATCCAGCCCAGGACGCCGGCGATCGTCGATGGCGATGCCTAGGCCGGTGCCCTTCGGCAGCGGTTTCCCCCACCCGATTTTCTGCGCCGCCATGTCGAGCAGCCTCAACCATTCGTCGCGATGTTCGTACACCCGGTTCGCCGCGATCAGGGCGCGGCGATACTGATAAGGATCCTTGCCCGCGGCGTGCGCCAATTCGTCGATGAAACTTTCGAAAGCGAAGACATTGTTGATCGATCCCGTGCCGCGCATCGATCCGGTCGCCATCGGCGTCTTCATGTGGTGAAGGTCGACCCGCTGATTCGGGATGGCGTAGACGATTTCGTGGAAGCCGCGAGATACCAGCGTGTCGTATCTTTCGGCCTTTAATCCCCTGGTCTTCATGTCGGGACGGATGACCGTCGTTGGACCGTTCTGCGAATCGCCAGCCTTGCGGATGGTCAACGCCACGGGCATTCCGTCGGGCCCAAGCGCGCCGCGCAACTTCGCCACACCCATCGGGTGGAAAATCGGATTGTGGCGCATGTCTTCTTCCCGAGACCGCAGCACCTGAACCGGCCGGCCGTTCATGGCCATGGCCACGACAAGCGCCTGGCGAAGGTCGTCGTTGCCAAGCCGCCGGCCGAAGGCCGTACCGACGAAACAATTCCGCACGAATATCTTTTCGGGCGGCATCTTGGTGACCGCTGCGGCGGTCGTAACCACCGATTCTGGGTTTTGTGTTCCCATCCATACTTCCACGCGGTCGGCCGTGACCTGGGCCGTGCAATTCATCGGCTCGATCGTCGCGTGGGTCAGATAGTTGTTTTCGTACACGGCTTCGACGACTTTCGCGGCGCCTTTGAGGACACCCTCGGCATCGCCGATTTCGGTGAGCAGATCTCCGGGTTCGTCCATTTTTTTCCGCCAGGCCGCGAAGATGTCGCCCGAGGAAACATTGGCATTGGGGCCGGCATCCCATTCGACGGGCATGACGCTGAGCGCGGTATTGGCGCGCCACCAATTGTCGGCCACGACCGCGACGCCATCGACCTGAAGGCCCTGCCCTTCAATGGGGACGGCAGCGATGACGCCGCGCCGGCCTTTGATCGCGTTGAAATCGTAACTCTTGAGTTTGCCGCCTTGCGTGGGCGACATCTTCACGGCCGCGAACAACATGTCCGGAAGCATGACATCGATTCCGAAGGTCGCCGTCCCGCTCACCCGCAAATCCTGGCCGAGTTGGTTGACGCGCGTGCCCATGAGGGTGAACTGCACCGGCTCCTTGACCGCCGGCGGCCTGTCCATCGTGACCGACACGGCGTCGGCGGCGACCTGGCCGTAGGTAAAGGTTCGGCCGGTCGGTCTGTGCGTGAGAACGCTTTTCTTCGCCTCGACCTCGCCGACCGGGACGTTCCAACGCCGCGCCGCCGCCAATTTCAGGCGTTCCCGCACCGCCGCGCCGGCCCTTTGCAGGTCGATGCGGCTTTCGCGGACGAAGGCGCTGGCGCCTTGGCTGATGCGGCCGTAGACCTTGTTTTCGCGCAGATGGCGGCCAACGTCGATATACATCACGCCGACCTTCGACCAGTCGCATTCCAATTCCTCGCAGACCATCATCGCGCTGGTTGTGAAAACCTGCTGACCGGCCTCGTTTTGCGGGACGCGGATGGTGACGGAGTTATCGGCGCCGATGACGACCCAGGAGCCGACTTCCACTCCGGCGCCGTCGAAAGGCGCGAGCCAGGGCTTGCCGTTGACCGACGCCGCGGCCGCCTCTTTTATCGGCACGCCAATCCCGATCGCCAGCCCGCCGCCCACGACTGCCGTCGTCGCCAGGAATTCGCGGCGATCCATCGACAATTTCGTTGTCATGTTCGCTCCTCCCCTTAGCCCTTGGCCATCATTTCGGCCGCGCGATGAATGGCCAGCCGAATTTCGCGATAGGTGCCGCAACGACAGACATTGGTGATTTCGCGGTCGATATCCGCGTCGGTGAGCCTAGGCTTGCGCCGCAGCATGGCCGCCGCGGCCATGATCTGGCCGGGCTGGCAATAGCCACATTGCGGCACGTCGAGTTCGAGCCACGCCTTCTGCACCACGTGCTGACCGCCAAGCCCTTCGATCGTCGTGATCTCGGTCCCCACGACCGAGCCCACGGGCGTGACGCAGGACCGTTTGGCTTGGCCGTTGACATGCACGGTGCAGGCACCGCATTCCGACACGCCGCATCCGTATTTGGTGCCGGTCAGACCGAGGGCGTTCCGCAACACCCAAAGTAGCGGCATCTCCGGCTCGACATCGGCGTTATAGACCTTGCCATTTACATTGAGCGCGATCACGGCCTTCCCTCCCTACGCTGGGTAATTTCGTTCGACCTTGAGATTGTCGATCAGCCGGCGCGCGGTGACAAGCGCCTTACGCGATGTGCTCTGTCGAATATCGCCGAATCCACAATAATCGCCTGCCCAGCGCGTCGCGGTCGTCAGTCCGATGGAGCTTCGCATCCTCCGCGCGAAAACTGCACGGCTACAGACACATGTCGCCGCTGCGGGCATAGAGTCTTCAGCGACTGGCGTTCGCAGTCTCGGCGGACCGTGGCGGCGCGCTCCGTTGCCGGCGGACGATACAACCAGCAGTAGTTGGCGTTCGCACGGTTCCGTTGGAGTCGTACTTCGCGGAGTGTTATCCTTGCCTCCGCTGCCGATAGTGGTGGCCAAGGTGGGGCAATGCCCACGGGGGAATCCAACATGCTGAGGCTCATAATGCTGCTGGCCGGCGTTTTGGCGACGACCAGCGGATGCGCTCTGCTGAACAGCATCCACCGGGAATTCGATCTGAACGATCACAAGAGCCAGCTGATCGACGTTAAGCAACGGTCGATCATTGTCTCAAAGGACGGCGAGCGCGTGTGCGCGGAGCCGAGTCCCGACGCGTTGAGTGCGTACGCCTTGGCGGCGCAGGCGGCCGGCAATGGCGGCGCACAGGGCGCATTCGCAGCCTCCGAGACGGCTGCCAGTATTGGCATCCGCACCGCAGGGATCCAGTTGCTGCGGGACGCCGAGTATCGCCTCTGCGAGGCATTCGTGAGCCGCGGTATCGACGACGAAGGTTACGACATCATGATGAGGCGCGCGCAGAACAACCTCATTGCCTTCCTCGCGATTGAGCAACTCACCGGCCCAGTACGCCCTCCATCGGTCGTACTGACTGCAACCGCCAACGCGCAACTCGGCGACATGATTGAGTCAATGCAGGCCAAGCGAGCGCAAGCCAAAGACCAACTCGCAGCTGAGAAGGGGAGACACGACGCCCTCATCAAGGAGGATGAACACCGACGCTCGAAAAAATGCAATTGCCGACAGCGAGCGCGCTCAAAAGGACTGGAATCAGAGCATCTCTGACTTCGATTTGGCCATAGCAAACGCCAAGACGGGCACCGTGTCCGCGATTGGGTCGGGGCTTTTTGAGCCTGGCGCCGGTCGCAGTGGTTCGGACGCCAAGTCGATTGCCGTGGTGGCAGACAAGGTCGCGGAGATTACCCGAGCAGTTGTGGACAAGGACTACAGTGGGCAGCTTTGCTTCGCGCATTTGCGGAAACCCGAAAGTCATTCGCAGATGGTACTGTCGAAAGCGAGCAAGGTTACCCTTGTAAACATGGCGCAAGTCACCGATGCGTCTGGGAATTCAAGCGTCTTGGAGCAAGATTCCGAGGTGACGCTGGCGCCCGGAACATTGTTGGCTCTCGCATACGGTAGTTTGGACCTCTCAAAAGT
The DNA here is from genome assembly GCA_947445225.1 of Rhodospirillales bacterium. Lineage (GTDB taxonomy): Bacteria > Pseudomonadota > Alphaproteobacteria > CACIAM-22H2 > CACIAM-22H2 > SHVT01. Next base: position 24,354 of record CANFCX010000024.1, on the reverse strand, counting down.
TGACCGGCAGGTCCTTCTGCAGCGCGGAGCGAAACTGACGCCCAAAGAAATGCCAGATGTGACCTTATCGCAACCGGCGACAGCGAGGCTCGGTGAAGGTGTTGGTCTTGAAGTCAAACCGGGGGGCTGACTGGTTATTGCACCGCGCTCTTGAACGCGCAGGTTGATGAAACAACAAAACTTGCCAATGCGAACGCGGACTTTGCGATGGCGCGAGCCACCACGCTGAACGCGATAATCGGCAATACCGTCAATGACTACAAATTATCCGCCGCCGACAAAGCCACGATTCTGAAGGCGCTGTTGAGTGCTCCATACTTAGTCCCTAGCGGGACCAGAACTCCGGTCGCGGTGCTTTTTAGCAATAACTAGTGTTAGGCGCTGGTTTGCGGTCAACGTATTGTCCACCACCGATGCAAACGCCGAAGACCACCGGACACGACCCGTCCTACGACAACGCGTGCGGGAAATCGCAAATTCGGTGGTGAATTGGATCTTGGTATTCGGCGCAGGCGCGGCCCGTATCGTCTAATCATGCGGGTGACGGCGGCGATCGACCTGCCCTCGACCCAACGCCACATATAGTTGACGTCGCGGAACAGTCCACTATAGTTAGTCTAATTTCCTCCCCACTGGGTTGGGCGAGGAAGAAGGAGGTTATTTTGGCAAAGGACAGCAAGACGACGTTGAAGGGACGTGACGCCGGAGATGGCCGCTTCACCACGGTAAAGGAAGCGCGGGAACACCCGAAGGACCATGTGGTCGAGCGGGTACCCAAGCCGGGCTACGGCGATACTAAGTCGAAATAAGCAATCGATCAGGCGGGACAACCCGCCTGATCGCATTTTTGCCCCCCATGAAAGCCCCACCTTCGTTGCGCCGTGGCCAAGGCGGGACCTTTCTCGCATTCGGTAGGCGATGTAGCCGAAGCGTGGCAACGAAAGGCGCCCCGAGTCCCACCGTGCCAGCCCAATGGCGATCTCCGCAGACACAGCAAGGGACCCTAAGCCATTGAAAGAATTGGCGCGCCCTACTGGACTCGAACCAGTGACCCTCGGCTTAGAAGGCCGATGCTCTATCCAACTGAGCTAAGGGCGCGCAAATCGAGCGGTTGTTAGGTCGGCTCGGTCAAGCCGGACGGTCGTAGCGGAAATTGTCGGCGTAGCTTTTCGGGCGCGGCGGCGTCTTCGGTTTGGGCTCCACCACCAAGAATTCGAGCCGGCGCCGCTTGGCGTAGGCGATCGCCTCCTCCTTGGTCGCAAAGCGCAGCCGCACCTGCCCAAGGGTATCGGCGGAGCTGGTCCAGCCGGTCAGCGGATCCTGGTCCCTGGGTGTGACCGGCTCGAACTGGAGCACCCATTCCTTGGTCATGCCCTGCCCCGATTGCATGGCGGTCTTCGCCGGCCGATGGATCCATACTGGCGTCGCGACCATTGCCTCAATCCTCCGCGGACTCTTCTTCACCTGGTCGGGGCGGCCAGATTCGAACTGACGACCTCCTGCGCCCAAGGCAGGCGCGCTACCAGGCTGCGCTACGCCCCGTTGACCGTTGGAATACACCCAGGCCGGCGTTGCCGGCAAGCTTTCCCCGTCGGTCGCATCCGGCCCCCTGCCCGATGACGCCCTGGTCCCGCCATCGGTCCGGACCTAAACTCCGCCGCCCCATCCGGTTCCACTTTGACGAGGCGATCATGTCCCGACGCGCGATCTCGATGAATGCGGCGCTGTACGACTATTTGTTGTCGGTAACGCTGCGCGAGCCGGAACTTCTGCGCCGGCTGCGCGAGGAGACCGCGAAGCTTCCGAATGCCGGCATGCAGATTTCCCCGGACCAAGGGCAGTTCATGGCCCTGCTGATCGAAATGCTGGGCGCAACGCGCTGTCTCGAAATCGGCACCTTCACCGGCTACAGCGCGTTGTGCGTCACGCTCGCGATGCCGCGATCCGGCCGGCTGGTCGCGTTCGACCGCAGCGTCGAATGGACCGACATCGCGCGCCGGTATTGGGCCGAGGCAGGTGTGGCCGATCGCATCGACCTTCGCCTCGGACCGGCCGTGGACGGTCTAGATGCGCTGCTCGGCGAGGGCGGCGCCGGAACCTTCGATTTCGCCTTCATCGACGCCGATAAGGACAATTACGATGCCTATTACGAACGGGTGCTGAGGCTGCTGCGTCCCGGCGGGCTTGTCGCCATCGACAATGTCCTCTGGTCCGGCCGGGTCGCCGATCCCAAGGTTCACGACGCGGACACCGATGCCTTGCGCGCGCTTAACCAGAAAATCCACGGCGATCGGCGGGTCTCGATGAGCCTGCTCCCGGTCGGCGACGGACTCACGCTCGCCCGCAAGCGCCCGTGACGAACCCGCCCGCTATTTAACGTTCAGCGCTGGCCCTGGGTCGGCGGCAGCGTAACGCGGTCGCCGGCCTTGATGCCCAGGCGCGCGGTTGTCCCGCCGTTGACTTCAAGCACGAAGCGCACCGGCTCCGAAGACGGAACCGTGTCCGTGCTGAGCGGTATCGTCCGCTGCGCGATGTTGGTGATGCGGCCGTCGCGGCGGATGAACACCATGTCGAGCGGAATAAGTGTGTTCTGCATCCAAAAGGCGACCGGCTGTTCCTCGCCGAAATCGAACAGCATTCCGGCGTCCGCGGCCAACCTCTGGCGGAACATCAGCCCTTGGGAGCGCTCGGGCTCGGTCTGGGCGATTTCGACCTTAAAGACATGCCGGCCAGTCGCCGCCTCGATGGCGACCTCCGCCATCGGCAGCGGCCCGACCCTCGGCTGCGCCCCCGCCAACGACACGCACGCCGCCGTCGCGATCGAACCAAGCACGAAAAAGCGGCGATTGGATTTGGTCATCCTCCACCCATAGCGAAGAACGGCCCCGCGGTAAACAGCCGGAAGAGAGCGTTTGCCTTGCCGAAGTCCCGGTCTCATACTGCCTTCGTCACCAGGGGGAGCCGGTATCCGGCTGAGAGGTCTCGATCGAGAGACGACCCCACGAACCTGATCCGGGTTATGCCGGCGTAGGGATGCGTGAATCATGTCGGCGCCGTTTGTCCTTCCCGCAAGTCCCCACGCCACGCCGCTGGCGGTCCAAATCCGTGGCGCGCGGCTTGCGTTTGGCGGTGTCCCCCTTTTTTCGGATCTCGATTTCCAACTCGAAGCCGGACGTTGGACCTGCCTCCTTGGCCCGAGCGGAATCGGCAAGAGTACGTTGTTGCGCCTCATCGCCGGACTTACGCCAACAGGAACCGGGACAATTTCGGCCGGCGACGGCGCCGGGCTGGAGGGTCGCATCGCCTGGATGGCGCAGGACGATTTGTTGCTGCCGTGGCTCGATGTGCTCGGCAATGTCACGTTGGGCGCGCGGCTGCGGCAAGGCCGGGCCGCCCCGGGGTTGATCGAGCTGGCCCATGTTCTCTTGCGTCGGGTCGGTCTCGGCCATCGGGCCAACGAACGCCCGGCGACTCTTTCGGGAGGCGAACGCCAGCGCGCCGCGCTAGTCCGCACCCTCATCGAGGACCGCCCGATCGTGCTCATGGATGAGCCGTTCTCCGCGCTCGACGCGATCACACGCTGGCGGTTGCAGGCCGAGGCGGCGAGCCTGTTGCGCGGGCGCACGGTTCTGCTGGTGACCCATGACCCGCGCGAAGCACTCCGGCTCGGTCATCGCATCTTCATCATGTCGGGCACGCCGGCGCGCCTCGAAGCCGCGCCCTGTCCGCCGGGCGAACCGCTCCGACGGCCGGACGACGAGACCTTCCGCCGGATCGAAGCCGCCCTGTTGGGGCGGCTCGTCGCGGCCGATTCCGAACGTCAGCCGGGCGCCGGTGGGCCATGATCACGCGCGCGTTTGTTACATTCGCCGGCCTGATCGCGGCCTGGCAGGTGCTGGTGTGGGCCACCGCGCTGCCCATCTACATGTTGCCCGGCCCGGTTCAGACCGCCGCGGCGCTGGTCGATCGCTACGACATCATCCTGTGGCATGGCGCGGTGACGGCGCTGGAGATCGTCCTCGGCCTGGTCTTTGGCACGATCATCGGCTCCGGCAGCGCCTTGTTGCTCATGCGCTTCCGACAGGCGCGGCGGTGGCTATTGCCCATGCTGCTGGTCAGCCAGGCCATCCCGGTTTTCGCGATCGCGCCGCTGCTGGTCCTGTGGCTGGGTTACGGTCTGGCCTCGAAGGTGGCGATGGCCACCCTCATCATCTTCTTTCCAGTGGCCGCCACGTTCTATGACGGTCTGCGCCGCACCCATCCTGGTTGGCTCGACCTCGCCCGCACGATGCAGGCCTCGCCCTGGGCGACGTTGCGGCACATTCGCCTGCCCGCGGCACTTCCCGCTCTCGCATCCGGGTTACGGGTTGCCGCCGGCGTGGCGCCGATCGGGGCCGTCATCGGCGAGTGGGTCGGTTCGAGCGCCGGCCTCGGCTATCTAATGCTGCAAGCCAATGCGCGGTTGCAAACCGATCTGATGTTCGCCGCCCTTTTTGTTCTGGCCTTGCTGGGCGTCGCGCTCTATTTCGCGGTCGATTTCGGGCTGCGCCGCCTTCTGCCTTGGCTACCCGATACCCGCCACGCCACGGACATGGAGTAAGTCATGCGAAATCTGCTGTCGGCTCTGTGCCTATCGATCATCCTTGTTTCGCCGGCCTCCGCGCAGAAACTCACCGTGCTTTTGGATTGGTTCGTTAATCCCGATCACGCGCCGCTGTTCGTGGCCCAGGAAAAAGGCTATTTCGCGGAGGCGGGGCTAACCGTGGAATTCATTGCACCCGCCGATCCCAACGATCCACCCAAGTTGATCGCCGCCGGACGGGGCGACATCGCCGTGTCCTATCAACCCCAGCTTCATGTGCAGGCGGCCATGGGCCTTCCGCTTGTCCGCATCGCCACTCTGGTGGCGACGCCGCTCAACACGCTGGTCGCGCTCGCCGGCGGGCCGGTGAAAACGATCGCCGATTTGAAGGGACGCAAGATCGGCTATTCGGTCGGCGGTTTCGAGGATGCGCTGCTCAAGGCCATGCTGGGGAAACACGGGCTGAAGCTTTCCGACGTGACCCTAATCAACGTCAATTTCACGCTGTCCCCGGCCCTTCTCTCCGGCCAGGTCGATGCCGTGATCGGCGCCTTTCGCAATTTCGAGCTGAACCAGCTTCAAATTCTCGGCCGTCCCGGTCTCGCCTTTTTTCCCGAGGAAGAAGGCGTCCCCAGTTACGACGAATTGATTCTCATCGCCAACCGCGCGCGCCTGGGTGATCCGGTGCTGCGCCGTTTCGTTGACGCCGTGGAGCGCGGCACGCAATTCCTGATCAACCATCCCGACGAAAGCTGGGGCCTGTTCATCAAGGGTCGCAGGGACTTGGACGACGACCTCAACCGCCGCGCCTGGCGAGATACGTTGCCGCGTTTCGCCCACAGCCCGGCGGCGCTCGATCGCGCCCGTTACGAGCGTTTCGCGGCCTTTCTGCTGGCGCAGGGATTGATCGACAAGACCCCGAAACTCGCGGATTACGCCGTCGAACTGCCCTGAGCCGCCGCCGGAAACAATGGAATGACGGGAGCGGGCGCCTCCAACTGGCGCAGCCACATCGCCGAATAGAGCCCGCGGCGGGCGAGCAGGTCGTCGTGATTGCCGCGCTCGACCACCTTGCCTTCTTGAACCACCAGGATTTCGTCGGCCTCGACCACGGTCGAAAGGCGGTGAGCGATGATCAGCGTGGTGCGGTTGGCCGAAATCGCGCGCAGGCTTTCCTGAATTTCCTTTTCCGTGCGCGTGTCCAGATGCGAGGTCGCCTCGTCGAACAACAACACGCGCGGTCCCTTGAGGATGGTGCGCGCGATCGACACGCGCTGCCTTTCGCCGCCCGAAAGTTTAAGCCCGCGTTCCCCGACCCGCGTCTCGTAGCCATCGGGCAGGTTCAGGACGAAATCGTGGATGCGGGCCAGCTTCGCCGCCTCCTCCACCTCCGCCTGGCTGGCGGCCGGGCGCCCATAGGCGATGTTGTAATAAATCGTGTCGTTAAACAGCACCGTGTCCTGGGGAACGATGCCGATGGCGGCGCGCAGGCTGGCTTGCGTTACCTCGCGTATGTCCTGGCCGTCGATGCGGATGGAGCCTTCGTCGACGTCATAGAACCGGAACAACAGGCGCGAAATCGTCGATTTCCCCGCGCCGCTGGAACCGACGATGGCCACCGTCTTGCCGGCCGGAACCTTGAACGAAAGATCGTGCAGGATCGGGCGGCGCTGGTCGTAGCCGAAGCGCACGGCGTCGAAGACGACCTCTCCGGCATCGGCGCGCAAGGCCGGCGCGCCCGGCCGGTCCTCGATTTCGGCATGGACATCCAACAGGGCAAACATCGCAGCCATGTCGATCAGCGATTGGCGCATGTTGCGATAGACCATGCCGAGAAAGTTCAGCGGCTGGTAAAGCTGAATGAGATACAGATTCACCAGCACGAAATCGCCGACAGTCATGGTGCCTTGGACGACCCCCGCCGCCGCCATCCACATCACACCGATGAGGCCGACGGAAATGATCAACCCCTGGCCGAAATTGAGAAATGCCAATGTCGTGGCGCTGATAACCGCCGCTTTTTCATAACGCGTGAGGGCGACGTCGAAGCGGCGGGCCTCGTGTTCCTCGTTCCCGAAATATTTGACGGTCTCGTAGTTCAGCAGGCTGTCGACGGCCTTGGAATTGGCCTCGGTCTCGGCGTCGACCATGTGGCGCCGGTATTGAATGCGCCATTGCGTGACCGCCAGGGTGAACGCGACATAAGTGACGATCGTCACCAGGATGACCAGGGCATAGGTAAAATCGTACAGGCCCCACACCACCGCGCAGACCATCAGCAATTCGAGGATGGTCGGGAAGATCTGAAACAACACGTAATACAAAAGATCGTCGATGCCGGTGGTGCCGCGTTCGATGGCTCGGCTGAGGCCCCCGGTCTGCCGGTCGAGGTGGAAACGCATCGCCAGCCGGTGGAGGTGACGAAATGTCTGCAACCCCACATCGTGGATAGCGTGTTGGGCGACACGAACGAAAACGATGTCGCGCAGCTCGGTGAAGGCGAGCTGCAATACGCGCACCAATCCATAGGCCACGATCAACGCCACCGGAGCGACCAGGAGCGGCTCACCCCCCGGCGTCAGCGCATCGACCGAGTATTTGTAGACAATCGGAATGTAGATATTGGCGATCTTGGCGCCGAGCAGCATCGCCAATGCGACGAGGATGCGGCCCCGCATCTCGACCGAGCTCCGTGTCCACAGATAGGGCAGCAGCCGCCGCAGCGGCGCGGTCTCGCTGTGCTGGGAGTCCTTCACATAACCCGGTGTTCCGGAAAAAGCGCTTGAACGCATTGTCGCTCCCAAATGGCGTGTCGCGAACTTACCTTCAAGCCGGAGAAAAGTCGAAGGCGCTGGCCTATGAAAAGAAGATCAGCGTCAGCACACCGAAGAGCGGCAACAGAATGGCGCCGGACCAAAGCATGTAACCGAAGAAGCTCGGCATTTTGATGCCTTGCTCCTCGGCGATGGCCTTGATCATGAAATTGGGGGCATTGCCGATATAGGTATTGGCCCCCATGAACACGGCGCCGGCCGAAATGGCCACAAGGGTGGAAGCCATCGGCCCCATCAATTGTTTCGCGTCGCCGCCGGCGGCGTTGAAAAAGACGAGATAGGTCGGCGCGTTGTCGAGAAAGCTGGACAGCAATCCGGTCAACCAGAAATAGGCGGCGTCGTTCGGCCGACCGTCCGGCCCGCTGATCAGGGTTACCAGCCCGCCCATCGCGCCCTCGCGGCCAGCGCGCAAGATGGCGATGGCCGGAATGATCGTCACGAAGATGCCGGCGAAAAGCTTGGCGACTTCGACGATCGGAAACCAACTGAAGCCGTTGGCCTCGCGCGCCCCGGCCGGCGTGACCCACAACGACACGCCCACCAGCGCGACAATCAGCACATCGCGCAGCAGGTTCTGCAACTCGACCTCGACATGAAAGATCGCGAAGCCGACGCCCGGCTTCCACACGCCGCTCAAAAACACGACGCCGACGATGGCGACCAACAACAGGATGTTGCGCTTGCCTTCGATTCCGACGCGGGAATCTCCAGACGCGGCGGGAGCCACGTCGCCGCGGGCGAGGTAGGTGTCGATCGCGAAAAACAGCGGCAGCAAAACCGCCACGCAGACCAGGGTCGATGGCAAAAGATGGGTTGTCGGCCAAAAGAAATCGACGCCCTTCAGGAAGCCGAGGAACAAGGGCGGGTCGCCAAGCGGCGTTAGCGAGCCACCGATATTGCCGACCAGAAAGATGAAGAAAATCACGACATGCGCCCGATGCCGCCGCCAGGAGGTGGCGCGGATGAGCGGCCGTATGGTCAGCATCGCAGCACCCGTGGTTCCCGCCCATCCCGCGATGACCGTCCCGATCGCCAGGATCGCGGTATTGCCGGCGGGTGTGCCGCTCATCCTTCCCGTCACCCGCACGCCTCCGGCAACGGCGAACAACCCCAGCAACAGAACGACGAACGGGATGTATTCCAACAATGCGGTATGCAGCAGTTCGAAGGCCGCGACCGGCACGCCGTGCAGGGCCGCGAAGGGCAGGAGAAAACTCAGCGCCCAAAAACCCGACACCTTGCCGAAATGACGATGCCAAAAATGGGGCGCGGCCAAGGGCAGGATCGCGATCGACAGCAGCAGCCCCGCGAACGGCGCGACCCAAATCAGGCCCAGCGCCGCGCCGTCGATATGCGGTGTTCCCCCCATCGAACCGGAAACCTAGTTCTTTTTGCCCAGTTGCAGGGCGAGGTCGATGGCGTCGACGACAGCGTCCGGCCGCGTATAGGGAATCATGTGGCCGGCGCCGGTCAGCACAATCAGCCGCGAGGCGGGAAGCTCGGCGTGCAGGCGGAGCGAATGGCGCTCCGGCAGGACCACGGGGTCGGCGTCGCCGGTCACCAACACGATTGGCAGGTCGATGTCGCGGTAGCGGGCCTCGATCGCGCGGAGCGACGGGCTCAATTCCCGAATGTCCTCGGAATTCGCGCGGTAATGCGACGCGCGCAGCGTCAATGCCACGGGGTAGTTGGCGAAGGAAGCCGGCACCGGCTCGGGCGCGAATGCACTCTGGACATAGGACTCACCCAGCACCTGGCCGGCCGGCACCAATATCGTGTTCATCAGCAATTCGCCGACAAGCGGCCATTGCGGCACCCGGTACATCAGCCCCACGGGATTCGCCGAGGGATAGACATAACCCGACAACAACACGAGCCCGGCCAACTCGTCGCCATGGGCAACGGCATAGTTGAGCGCCAACGCCGCCGACCAGGAATGGGCGACGAGAAGTGGCTTCTCCACACCCAGCCGATTCAGGGCCTCGCGCAACAACTCGGCCTGCAGCGCCGGCGTCGTGACGGTCCCATTCGGCCGTTCGCTGTGGCCGAAGCCGGGGCGGTCGAAGACCAGCGCGCGATGTTTCGCCGCCACGCGATCGAAAACGGTATCGGTGAACACTTGCATGACGCCGTTCGAGCCATGCAGCATCACCACCGCCGGACCGGTGCCCTTGTCGAGATAATGCAGGCGCAATCCCCGGGATTCGACAAAACGGCCGAGGGGAGGATAAGCCGCCTCCGCCTGGTGGTGCGCGGTCTCGCTATAAACGAATAGGCCGGCGAAGAAGGCGGCGATGGCGGCGATGGCGATCACGGTGTCTCCGCGGTGAAAATCGGTGGCAACAACCGGGCCGACGCAAGAATTGCTTCCCGCATCGTCTTTCCTGCCTGTATTTCTGTATCGACACCTGCCTGTATAGCGCAGCCGCTTCGGGTTCGACCAGTTCGACCGGATGCCGCGAGGAATTGCGGGGTAGAAAAATGACGGCGACAATTCGCGTAGGCCTTTTGCTGCTTGCTCTGTGGGCGGCGGCGCCGTTCCTCGCGGCCGCGCAGGCTGCTGCGCCCGTCAATTTGGGCGAGTGGCAATCCCGCTTCGGACAGGAACATCCCTTGGCCGGCCGGCTTTACATGCCCGCGACCGGGTCGTTTGTCCTGCCCGAGGCCATGCTGGGCGAATTGCGTCAGGCACGGTTCGTGTTGGTGGGCGAACGCCACGACAATCCCGACCATCATCGCCTTCAGGCTTGGTTGGTCGAATCCCTAATCGCGGGCGGCAGGCGCCCAGCGGTCGTCTTCGAGATGATCGCCACCGACCGCCACGAGACAATCGCCGCCCACCTCGCGGCTCGCCCGAATGACGTGGCGGGCTTGGGCGCCACCCTCGATTGGGAGCGCAATGGATGGCCGGCGTGGTCGTTTTACCAACCGATCGCCGCGGCCGCGATCGGCGCGGGACTGCCGATTGTCGGCGGCGGCTTGCCGCGAACGGTCCAACGCCAAGTTTCGGCCGGCGGCGTGGCCTCACTGGAGCCCGGGTTCGTGGAGCGGCTGGGCCTTGCCCGACAGCTCGACCCGGCCGCGGCGCGCTCCCTCCGCGAAGAATTGGCGGCCGGCCATTGCGGCATGCTGCCGGCAACGGCACTCGATCGCATGGGTGAAGTGCAACGCGCCCTGGACGCACAAATGGCCGACAGCCTGGTGCGTGCGGCGACCGGCCCCGGCATCGATGGCGGGGTTCTGATCGCTGGTACGGGTCATACACGACGCGATCGCGCCGTGCCCTGGCATCTCGGCCGATTCGTGCCGGAATCAAAGGCGGTGGCGATCGGCCTGGTCGAGGTTGACGACGACACCCCCTCGCCCATCGGGTATCGCGACCGATTCGGCGGTGACCTGCCTTTCGACTATGTATGGTTCACGGCCCGCGTGACCAACGAGAACCCTTGCGACGCCTTTGCCGAGCAGCTTCGGCAGATGACCCCTCAGGGTCGGTGACCGATGGCTGAAGGCGTCCGAGCATCCGAGGCCCCTACTCCCGTGAAGCCCCCTCCGGGTCTTCCGCTCGGTGTCTGGGTGCCCTCGGTCATCATCGTGGTCGCCATATTGCTGGCGATCTTCGGGGGCTAGGAGGCAGGCGGCGCCGTGCCCTCGGTCTCGATGATCGTGAACGGCAAGCCGGTGTCGGCAGCCATCGAGGCCCGTACGCTGCTCGTCCAGTTCCTGCGCGAAACGCTGCGTTTGACCGGAACCCATGTCGGCTGCGACACCAGCCAGTGTGGCGCCTGCGTCGTCAACGTCGATGGTCGTTCGGTAAAAAGCTGCACGATGCTGGCCGTCCAGGCGGAAGGAGCCCAAATCGCGACCATCGAGGGGCTGGCCCAAGGCGACAGATTGCACCCGATGCAAGAAGCCTTCCGCGAACACCACGGCCTGCAATGCGGTTTCTGCACATCTGGAATGGTGATGGGCGCGCTCGACCTCGTGCGCGGGTCCCCCGACCCCAGCGAGCACCAAATTCGAGAATGGCTCGAAGGCAATCTGTGCCGCTGCACGGGCTACCACAACATCGTCAAATCCATCGCCGCCGGGGCGAAGGCCATGCGGGGTTAGTCGTGCACGACTTCGCCTATCACCGCCCACGCAGCTTGGACGAGGCCGTCGCCGCCATGGCGACGGCGGCGGACGGCCGATTTCTGGCCGGCGGCCACGCGCTGCTGCCGTCGCTTAAGCAGCGATTGGACCATCCCTCAGATCTCATCGACCCTGGTGCCATCGCCGAACTGAGGGGCGTGACAAAAGCGGGTGGCATCCTGACCATTGGCGCCATGACGCCTCACGCCGACGTGGCGAATTCGGCTGTCGTCAGGGCCTCCATACCAGCGCTCGCCGATCTCGCCGCGGGCATCGGCGATCCCCAGGTCCGCAACCGCGCCACCCTGGGTGGATCGGTCGCCGGCAACCCAACGGCGGACTATCCCGCGGCGCTGCTCGGGCTCGGCGCCACCATCCATACCGACCGGCGCCAGATCCGGGCGGATGATTTCTTCGTCGGTACGTCCAAGACCGCGCTCGGCCGGGGCGAAATCGTCACAGCGGTTGCTTTTCCGGTGCCGGAGAAAGCGGCTTACGCGAAATTTTCCGGTCTCGCATCGCGTTATGCGATTGCCGGCGTGTTCGTCGGCAAGTCTTCAAAGGGTGTTCGGGTGGCGGTGACGGGGGCCGGTGCTTGCGTTTTCCGCGACCTGGATATGGAAAATGCTCTCGCCGCCGACTTCGCCCCCAGGGCAATCGACGGGCTGCGAATCCCGGTTTCCGGGCTAAGGTCCGATAGGCACGCCAGCGCGGAATATCGCGCTCATTTGATCGGAGTTATGGCGCGGCGCGCGGTTGCCGCCTGCCGCTGAGAACCGTGCTCAAGCGTTCGTGTCTGGCATAACCGGATCGACAGGCCTCTATTCCGCGCTTGCGTTGCGCGAAATTCGAGCCAAAATCAATTGAACCCGGGGTGATGCGCTCCTACGTCATCTCCCTGACAAAAAAACCAACCCGGAGGTTGCGCCCATGAGTACCGATCCATCGGATGATGTATTGAGCACTGCCGGCGAATGGCGAAAGGGCGGCAAGGGTGTCGCCGTCGCCACCGTAGTCCAAACCTGGGGCTCCTCGCCTCGTCCCATCGGCAGCCAATTGGCCGTCGACGGTGACGGTTCGTTCATCGGCTCGGTCTCCGGCGGCTGCATCGAAGGCGCTGTCATCAAGGAAGCCCTCGAAATCATCGGCACGGGCAAACCGAAGCTGATGGAATTCGGCGTCAGCGACGAGCAGGCTTGGCAGGTTGGGCTGGCCTGCGGCGGCAAGGTGCGTGTTTACGTCGAACGATTGGACTAAGAAAAAAAGATGAAACGCGAACATTTCGAAGCGTTGCAAGCGGCGCGCGCCAAGAAGGTGCCGCTCGTCGTCGTCACCGAAATCAAGACCGGCAAACAGGCGCTGGTCTACTACAAGGACATGAAGGGCGATCTGGCGCCATCGGCGGATTTGGTCGCCAAGGCACGGCAGGCGCTCAAGGAAGACCTCGGCGGCATGGTCGAAGGGCCGGACGGCATGTACTTCCTGCATGTCTACAACCCGCCGCCGCGCGTGATTCTGGTCGGAGCCGTGCATATTTCGCAGCCGCTCGCCCAGATGGCGGCGCTGACGGGTTATGGCGTGACCATCGTCGATCCCCGCAGGGCTTTCGCCAGCGAGGACCGGTTTCCCGGCCTTGAGGTCACGACCGACTGGCCGGACGAGGCGCTGGAGAGGCTGGCGCCGGACACACGCACGGCGGTCATCATGCTGACCCACGATCCGAAGATCGACGACCCCGCGCTTGAGGTCGCGCTGAAATCTCCGGCCTTTTACGTGGGTGCCCTGGGCAGCAAGAAGACACATGCCAAACGTGTCGTGCGCCTGAAGGAAATGGGCTTCGACGACGCGGCCATAAACCGCATCCGCGCTCCCGTCGGAATTGAGATCGAGGCACGGTCGCCGGCGGAAATCGCCGTCTCCATCATGGCCGAGGTCACGGCCATCCGGCGCGGGCACATCACCGGAGCCGGCCCATGAAAATGGGGGAATTCCCCCTTGCCGAAGCCGAAGGTGCGGTCCTCGCCCATTCCGTGAAGCTGGGCACCAAGACCTTCAAGAAAGGCCGCATCTTGAGCGCGGCCGATCTTGCGACCATCGCCGCCGCCGGGCGCGACCGCGTGATGGCGGCGCGATTGGAGCCAAGCGATGTCGGGGAAGACACCGCCGCCACCGCGCTCGCCGAAGCCGTTGCCGGCGAGAATTTGCGCCGCAGCGTCGCCTTCACGGGACGCTGCAATCTGTTCGCCGAAGCCCGTGGCCTTGCCGTCATCGACCGCCAACGTCTCGACCGCGTCAATCTGGTCGACGAAGCGATCACGATCGCCACCGTGCCGCCTTATGAGATCGTCGAGCCGAAGCAGATGGTGGCGACGATCAAGGTCATCCCCTTCGCTGTTTCCCAGGCTCTCGTCGATGCCTGCATCGCGGCGGCCGCGGGCGCCACCAAACTCATCGGCGTCGCGACCTTCAAGCGCAAGCGCATCGGACTCATCCAGACCCTGCTGCCCGGACTGAAGCCAAGCGTGATCGAGGGCACGGTCGAGGCGACGCGCCTTCGGGTCGAGGGACTCGGCTGCGAGCTTCATCGCGAGATTCGCTGCCCGCATGAGGAGGCCGAAACCGCGGCCGCCGTCGCCCAACTCAAGGGCGAAGGTTGCGACATCGTACTCATCATGGGTGCCTCGGCCAATACCGACCGGCGCGACGTGGTGCCGCTCGCCATCGAGCGCCTGGGCGGCGCCGTCGATCATGTCGGCATGCCGGTCGATCCGGGTAATCTGCTGGTCTTCGGCCATGTCGGCGAGGTTCCAACCGTCGGCCTGCCGGGCTGCGCGCGCTCGCCGAAATTCAACGGATTCGACTGGGTGTTGCAACGGCTGGCCGCCGACGTGAAGGTGACGCGCGAGGACATCATGCGCATGGGCGCCGGCGGGCTGCTGACGGAAATTTCCTCGCGTCCGCTCCCCCGCGCCAACGCGACCAAACCGGCGGACGCCGTGCAACGAGCCGCGCACATCGCCGGTGTCGTGTTGGCCGCCGGCATCGGCAAACGCATGGGCGCCAATAAGATGGCCACGATGGTCGACGGCGCGCCCATGATTTCGCACGTCGTCGATAGCGTTATCGCCTCACACGCCAAACCCGTCATCGTGGTCACCGGCCATGAGCCCGAACGTGTCAGGGACGCGCTCAAGGGCCGCAATGTCACCTTCGTTCACAATCCGGATTACGCGACGGGACAAAGCACCTCGCTCCGCACCGGTATCGCGGCGGTTCCGGCCGATGCCGACGGCGCCATCGTGTGCCTCGGCGACATGCCACGCATCAAGCCGGCGGACATCGATCGCATCGTTAATGCCTTCAATCCGGTCGAGGGTCGCGGCGTCGTGGTGCCGACTTGGAAAGGCAAGCGCGGAAACCCGATATTGTGGGCTCGTCGATTTTTCGATGAGATGAAAGCGGTTTCCGGCGATATCGGCGCGCGCCAGATCATCAGCGCACACGGCGAAGCAGTTTACGAGCTCGAAATGGGCGACAATTCCGTGCTGGTCGATGTCGACACGCCGGAGGCGCTTGCCTCCCTCGCATCAGCCATGAAAGCAACAGCATGAGCGACGACCTTTATCAGCAAGAAATCATGACCCTGGTCAAATCGGCGATTCGCGCCGGTAAGCTCTCGAATCCCGACTCCGCGGCCACGGTCGACAACCCGCTATGCGGCGACCGGGTGACGGTGGAGCTTAAGCTCGATGGCGAGGTCATCACCGATCTTGCCCACAAGGTGCGGGGTTGCGCGTTGTGTCAGGCCTCGGCCTCGGTGATCGGGTCCCACGCCATTGGATTGCGGCTTGCCGATGTTCAAGGTGCGGTGAAGGCGCTCAAAGAGATGATGACGGGCAGCGGCGCGGCGCCCGTGGGTGCCTGGGCCGACCTTGGCGCATTCCTTCCGGTACGCGACCATAAGAGCCGGCAGGAATGCGTTCGCCTGCCCTTCTCCGCCTTGGAAAAGGCCCTAGCCGGGGCGAAGCCTAAGCTCTAGCGGCCGAGGCCCGGCGGCCACGGCTCACGCGTCGCCCCAAAAACTCGATAACCGTGTCGGCCGCGCCAAAATCATAGAGATCGTTATGCCCCCCATCGGCGATGAAGCTCGATTCGGTGGGTTTCGGCGCTGCCGATTGCAGCCGTCGCGCATGATCGACCGGCACCATGCTGTCGAGTTCACCATGCAAGAACAGCTTTGGCGCCGCCACGGTGGCGATCGCGGTCAATGAATCGAAGAGGTCGATGACCAGCGGCCTTACCGGGAGAAACGGATAATGATACGCGGCGAGGTCTGAAATCGATGTAAAGGCCGATTCCAGGACAACGCCGCCGACGGGGCGTCGGCTCGCAAGTTGAATGGCGATGCCGCTACCGAGCGATTCGCCATAAACGACGATGCGGTCGCTGGGTACACCCTTCTCCGCGAGAAAATCATAGGCGGCTTGTCCGTCGGCATGGAGCCCCGCCTCGTCCGGCGACCCCGAGTTGCCGCCATAACCGCGATAACCAACGAGCAGCAGCCCGATACCGGCATCGAGGTAGGGCCTGACCTTCTCGCCACGATGGCCGATATGGCCGGCATTTCCGTGAAAATACGCCATCGTGGCCTGACCATTGGCGGCCGGCCGGTACCAGGACAGCAGGTCCAGACCGTCCTCCGTCCGCAGATGCACGGTCGACATGTCTTCGACGCCGGCGAGGGCGCGGTCGGGGGTGCTGACATCGGGGTAGTAGAGGAACCGCCTCTGGCCCATCGATACGGCGTCCACGACGCCGCTATACGCCGAGAACGCGGCCTCCATCCAACCATGCATGCAGTTCAATCCGGTTGTAGTGCCGGACCATCTGCTTTCGGAAGGAAAGCCCGACTCCAGCTTAGTATAGGCACAATCGCGACTGCCGGTAGACCGCCTTAAGGATGAGGTGGCGGCGGACGTCGCCCCGAGGGAAACCCATGCTGCGACGCCTGCGCCTCCTCACTGGCGCCGTCCTCTTCACCTTCATCGCGACTCATTTTGTAAATCACGCCCTCGGCCTGATTTCGCTTGAGGCAATGGAGGAAGGCCGCCTCTGGTTTCTCATGTTCTGGCGCAACCCCGCCATCCGGCCCCTGCTCTATGTCTCGCTGCTGGTCCATTGGCTGCTCGCCCTGTGGGCCATCTATCAACGCCGCCGTTGGCGCATGCCACTCGCGGAGGCGTTACAGCTCCTGCTTGGGCTGGCGATTATCCCGATGCTGTGGACCCATGTCATCGGCACGGGCGGCGCAACCTCGATGTTCGGGCACGAGGACAGCTACGCCTATATTCTGCTGATTATCTGGCACCAACAGCCGGCCGATGGCGCCCGCCAGGCCCTCGCCCTGCTCGTGGCGTGGACCCATGGCTGCATTGGCCTTTATTTTTGGCTGCGGCTGCAGCCCTGGTTCGCCAAGGCCGTACCTTGGCTCTATGGCGGCGCACTCATCATCCCGATCCTGGGCCTTCTCGGCTTCGTCAGCGGCGGCAGGGCTGTGGCCGAACTCGCCGCCGACCCCGCTTTTGCTCGACAAATCATGGCCGGCCGCACCGCCGGCCAATACGTCGTCCTCCGCGAAATCGTCGACGGTGTGACCATCGCTTTTGTGTCCAGCCTTGTCCTGGTCCTCGCTGCGAGGGTGGTGCGCGGACTCATCGAACGCTGGCGCGGCCAGATCCGCCTCTCCTACCCCGGCGGACGGCAAATTTCGATAATGCCAGGTACGTCCGTTCTCGAGGCCAGCCAACGTTTTGGCATCCCCCATGCCTCGGTCTGCGGCGGCCGTGGGCGGTGTTCAACCTGCCGCGTCCGCGTCGGCCAGGGGTTGGAAACGCTACCGCCACCCCCGCCTGTGGAAAAACGCGTGCTCGACCGGGTTGGGGCAGCACCCAATGTGCGCCTGGCCTGCCAGATTCGCCCCCTGCGCGATCTGGAGATAACGCCGCTTCTGCCGCCGACGGCAACCGCCGCCGCCGGCTTCCGCCAATCCCAAAGCCATCAAGGCCGGGAGCAAGAAATCGCCATTCTCTTCGCCGATATCCGCCGCTTCACGACCCTGGCGGAAAGCAAATTGCCCTATGACGTGGTTTTCATCCTCAACCGGTATTTCGCCGCCATGGGACAGGCCGTGGAAAACGCCGGGGGCCAGGTTGATAAATTCATCGGCGACGGTGTCATGGCGTTGTTCGGCGTCGATACCGATGCCGCTCGCGGCTGCCGGCAGGCGCTCGCCGCGGCGAAGGACATGGCGGCGCGTATCGACGATCTCAACAAGAGCCTGCACGGCGACTTGATCGAGCCGTTGCGCATCGGCATCGGCATTCACAACGGACCGGTCATCGTTGGTGAGATGGGTTATGCGCGCGCGGTGTCCTTGACCGCGGTGGGCGACGCGGTCAACACGGCCAGCCGTCTCGAAACGCTGACCAAGGAATTCGGTGTGCAGCTCGTTGTGTCCGAGGGCGTGGCCGCGCGGGCGGGTATCGATCTCGCCCAATTCCCCCGGCATGAAGTGGAGGTGCGTGGACGTACCGGCACTCTTCCGATTCGCGCCATCGCCGACGCGCGCGCCCTGCCCTAATGAAAAAGGGCCCGCCGTTGCTGGCGGGCCCCTTCCGATTTGCCGCGCGGATTAGCTCTTCTTCTTGGCCTTGTAAGCCTCGATCGCCTTTTTGAGATCGGTGTATTCGTTGCAACCGAAGGTGCAGAGCTTGTCGAGCTTGACGAGGTGTTCCTCGGCCTTGGCAACGTTGTCCAGCTCAAGGTAAAGCTCGCCGGAATATTCAAGCGCGCCGCGATGAGCGGGGTCGATCGACAGCGCCTTGGTGTAGTTCTCCATCGATTGCTGCTTGTCGCCGGTCTTGCGCATCACAAAGCCGATATAGCTATAGATGCCAGCGGCGCTCGGATATTGCGCGAGCGCGTTATTCAGATCGACGAGCGCGGCCTTGAAATCGCCGGCCTTGATTTTGGTCTCGGCGGCCCTGTAGTTCGCGTCCGTCAGTAAGGCGTCGTCGTCGTTTTGGGGATCGGCCCACACGGCCGATGTAAACATCGCTAGCCCCATGACAAGACCAGCGACAATCGCATTGCGAGCGATCATGTTCATAATAATTTCTCCTTCGTCTCTAACCAAGGTTCAGCCGCGGCGCGGTGGCGGCCATCTTCACGACGTCTCCGGCAAGAACCAGCCGGCCTCGCATCTCGTATTCCCCAATCATAGCCGGGGTAGGGTCGGGAACCAACAGGGCGTCCAGTCACATCTGCGCGATATATGGCGCGATATACCCCATCGGACATATACACCCGCGGCCCTGTCATATTCCCCCGGAGACGGGAAGTTCGAAGCGAATCGTGTCCGCGCCTACGGTTTGGGCGCGCAGTTCGACCTTTCGCCCGTCGCAATCGGCAACGATCGATTCCGGTGCCCCTTGCCCCGGAAATCGCGCGAAACACGGCACCGGACGCACGAGGTCCGGCGCCTTTTGGCCGTCAACGACCAGTCGCCAGGCATCGCCTTCACCGCGAATCGACAGATTGCGGCAGATCGCGCCGGCCAGTTCCCGGTAATCGATGAAACGGCGAGCTCCCGCCTGACGCCAGCGATCGAGGCAATCGCGCAGCCACGCCAAGCCCTTAAGCACGGGGTCGTTGTCGTGAAAATATCCAACCACGGGCAGGCCGGAATCGAACCAGGCAGGATCTACCTCGTGTAGACCCGGCGAACAAACATGGAGCGCCCAACAGAATCGGTCTTCGTCGCGGATACCGAGGTAATAGCTCCCCACCAGAACCAGGCCAAGATCCAGCGCCCGCTCCAACGCTGGGTTCGTCCACTGCTCGCCCGGACAGATCAGGGTTGTCGGCCGCACCCGAAAATGTTCGGCCAGGGCGGCGACCCCCCTTGCCAACGGGTGATCCGTCGGCGCCAATTTCGCGATGGCGTCGCTCGCCCGCGGTCCCAGCTCTCGATACCACTGCACCTCGTCATATCGGTCGGGAGATGCCGCCCAGGCCGCCGTGTCGGGGTGCATATGGGTGAACCCGTGCAGTTCGACCTCGACCAATCCGCCGCGGCGCAGCGCCTGGATGCCGGCATATTCCCCGCGATAGTCATGAACCTGCCCTGGTACGTGGCCAAGCAGGTCGCGATATTCCACCCACGGAGACGGGTAAACGGTGCCGGGAACACGGGCGACCTCCTTGCCCTCGACGGACAAGGTGCCGCGCCGCGAATCGCCGTCATCGACCCAGCCCGAGACATAACCCGCCGAAAGCCGTGCCTGCTGGCGCCCAAGCTCCGCGCCCAGGGCAAGCCAGTCCGAAATGTCGAGTTTCGGATAAGTCCATTCCCGCAGAAAGACGTTCTGGGCGCCGCCGGGATCGTCCATTCGTAGAACCATGGTCGCCGTCAGGTCGAACCATGCGACCGGCGTCAGCGCCGATTGGGTCAGGATGTGACGAATACACGCGGTCGCCGCACCCGTGGCGTCGCGCGCGGCGCTCGGGTGAAAACCCAGCGCGATGACACTTCCCCTCCCCACCGACCGCGCCGAGACAACCGGCACGCCATCGAGAAGGACCAGGGCGGCGGCATCATCGAACGTGGACAATGCCTGGGCATCGACACGGCGCCTGCACAGCCACCTCTCCCCGTCGCCCGGCCCGCACCAGGCCAGGGTCCGTCCCGCCAGCGCGGCGCCGTCCACTGCCGCGCCGGAGAACTTGGCCCAGCTACTCCCGGCCGCGCCGGCTCGGCCGATGACAGCCAACGGATGGCGTTCGAGCCATACCGCCAACGCCGCCTGACTGTCGGCGTCGATCCGGTCGGGTTCGCGGGCGACGATGATCCAATGCGGCGGCGCCTGGCCGTCTCTCGGCAAGGGCAGGCTTTCGCAGATTTCGGCGCGCCAACCAAGGAGTCGGGCCAGGGTCAGCCAATCCAGGGCCTCGCGCTGATCCGGCGGCATCCACCCGCCGGTTCCCCAAATGCGATCCTGCGTCCGCACCTCGCCCGGGGACGACAGAATCAACATCGCGGGATCAGGCCGCGCCATCACCGATCCTCGCGATGGAAAAACACTCCCTGAGTTGGGCGCCGATGGCGGCCGGCGAGACTCGCTGTTCCGCCATCGCCCGCGCCCGCGCCCGCATTGCCGTGTCGCCGGCCTGGCCCTTGATCACCTCGGCCAATTTGGCGCCCAGCGCGGCATCGTCGCCGGGAGCGATCAGCCAGCCCGTCTCCCCGTCGATCACCAACTCGGGCACCCCACCCACACGCGTGGCCAACACCGGGGTGCCGCAAGCCATGGCCTCGCCGACGACCGTTGGAAACCCTTCGCTCGACGAATTCAGGACAAGGCAGGCCGCAGCCGCGTAGAGCGGCGCCAATTGTTCGGCGCCCGACCGCCAGCCGAGGAAGCGGACCGTGGAAGCGCCGCCCGCGCGGTCACGCAAGGCGGCCGCGTCGGGTCCATCGCCGGCAATCAGCAACTCGGCGTTCGTGCCTTCGGCAGCCTCTTTGAAACAATCGATCAACGCGCCGACCCGCTTGATGCGGTCTTCGAGCCTGCCGACGAATAAGACATAGACGCGCCCGGGATCGAGCCCGGCGATCCGGCAGGCCGCGCTCCGATCCATGGGCTTGAACGCCTCCGTATCGATCGGGGTTAGGATCAATCGCCGACGCTCGTGGTGAACGCCGAAATCGCGGACGAGCATGTCGCCCTCCTCACGGTTCGACACGATCAGCCGATCGGCCCGAGGAATCGTCCAGCGTTTGATGGCGGCGGCTTGATACCAGGCGGGCTTGCTCCCCGAATGATAGGCGATCAATTTCACGCCGAGGCAGCGCGCCACCAACCACATGACGTCGAAGCGGCCGGTGGCGTAGTCTTGAAGGAACAGCACATCCGGCCGGTCGCGGCGCAGAGCCGTAAACAGATTCGGAGACATCGCCGCGAGATAGGAGGCGAACGTCGCAAAGATCGCGTAGTAACGCCGCCAGCGCCAGGCACTGGCCGAAAGGTAGAACAGGCGCCACAGAAAGCGGTGCGCGGCGCCGGAGCGGAGGAGCTTCACGCGGCAGCCGGTAACCGCGTGGCGTTCCTCGCCCAGTTCCGGATTCAGGGATAGGGCGTACCAAATAACGTCGCCGACCTCGCGCTGCAATGTCGCGACGATGGCGTGGTTCGCCGTCGCCGCCCACCGCGTCGCGAAGCTGACTTGATCGACGCCGTAATGGGGATAGAAATCCTCGAAGACATCGCCGTAATCGAGAAACCCGATCAGAAGACGCCGCCGGGTCATGATCCGGCTTGGGCGGCCGCCGCCTCGCGAACCGGATTCAAGGCGCGTTCGAGCAGGCTCGGCAGCACTTTGTCGGAATCGAAATAAGCCTCGGCGATCTCGCGCGCCGCTCGGCAGTGGGTCTCGTACCCGGTCTCGATTTCACCGATGGCGGCGATCGCCTCCTCCGGGTTCGAAAAGCTCACCACGCCGCGCCCGGTGTCCATCCACCGCGAAAACCCGGTGTCTTCGACCACAACCGGCCGCCCGGTGGCGAGATAGGTGACGCTGCGTTCGCTGAACCAACCGCACCGGCTCACGACATAACCGTGTTTAGCGATGCTGAATTCCGCCTTCGACCGCCGGATGAAGTCTTCATAGGTCCATGGGTCCTTGGACACGGCCAGCGGCGATTTCAGCTTCCAGCCATTGGCCTTCAGCAGGTCGCGGGGCGGATGGCCGCCAACGGCGAATTCAAAGGGCGCGTTGGCGCGTTTTGGGATGTCGAGATAAGGCTGGATGGATTTCGATTTGTGGCCGTATTCGATACCGCCGTGGCGCGTCGGTTTCGGGTAGCTGTCCCACAGCATGACGGTCGTGTACCGGCCCCGCGGTTTCCCCGCGGATACCGGAACGGATTCGAGCACGAGGGGTTGGCGCGTCGGCTGCCAGGGAAAGCCGTCATCCGGAATGCGGCCTTCCGGGTGGCCGAAATTTTCACCGAAGCTGAAAAAAGCGGTATGGGTCGCCGCCTGCTCCCGCGCCGCGGCATCGTTCAAATGCCGGACTTGCGTAAAGGCCGGGTCCTCGTCGACCAAAACCCTCGCCGGCACCTCCAATAGCCAGGGATGGATGCGGTTCACGCCGCATAGGTTGAGGACCAGATCGGCGTCGCCCACGACGTCGCGGATTCGATGCGCCGCCGGCCCCACCCATTGGTTGTTCCGCATGTCGAAATAGGCCCAGCGCCCGTCGAGGTCGATCCGGTCGAAGGCGGCGGCCGCGAAGCGGAGGCCATAGGAGGGATCGGTGTCGAGGACATTGCGCGATGGATCGTAGCAGGAGGCGTAGTCGTCGCCGTGTTCGAGGAAATAAGCCTCGTGGCCCAGCCGCCTCAGCCCGCGCAGGAATTGCAGGTTGCTCCACACCATGCCGCCAAGCGGGCCACGCACCACATAGCCAAGGACGACAATACGCAGGCCCTTCACGACGGCCTCATGGCGTCGTCGATCAGTTGGCCGAGCACACGGTCGCTGTCGAAATAGTCCTGGGCGATTTCACGCGCGGCGCGCGCATGACGCGGATAATCGGCCTCCACGGCCTGGATACCGGCAATCGCCTCTTCCTTGGTCGTGAACGGAATGACTCCGAGTCCGACCGGCAACGCCGCCGGGAAGCCGGTGTCCTGCACGACAACCGGTCGGCCCGCCGCCATATAGCAGGCGGAACGGCAACTGAACCACCCGGTTCGCATCGCGACGTAGACGTGTTTGGCCGTGGAAATTTCACCGCGCGATCCGGCGAGAAACATGCGGTAGTCCTCAGGCGTCAATGTGGCCGTCGGGCCGTCGATCGTCTCCCAACCGCCGACCTGGGCCCGCATGACCGGCGGATATTTGCCGCCGATGGCGAGTTTGAAGGCAAGCCCGCCGCCAACGCCGCGGGGCAGGTCGATGAGCCGGTCGAATTCGGCGTCCTTGCTGTAATAACGCGTGCCGCGATAGGTCAATGGCCCCTTGAAGTCGTTCCACGTCATGACCGTCGTCCACGGCGCCTTCTCCGGCGCCGGGGCGATATGAGTCCATAGCGAACTCACAATCGGCATGCGCGTCGGTATCCAGTCGTAACGAAGCTTGGGCACGGTGCAATCCGCCGACCGGATATTCTCCGCATAGGTAAAATAACGGTCATGGCTGGCAACACCACAGGACCACTCGGGCACGTTCCAGGACCAAGGGAACCTTTCGCTCAAAACGATCTGGTTGTAGCCAGGGTCGGTATCGATGAACGCCTTGACGCAACGTGGATTTAAGAAAATGGGAAAAGGGCTCGCCCCGCTGACATTAAGCCAAAGATCGGCCGTGCGGGCGACGGCCTCGAACGAAGCCATGTCCATGCCGTAGCTGGTCTGATCGACGTGAAAATAATGCCAGCGCTCCGCCAGGTCCGGGGCATTGCGATCGAAGAAGGCCTTAAAGAACGCGGCCGAGTAGGAGCCGTCCGCGGACCTTGTCCTTTCGCGGGGCTGGTACGGCCAGGCCCCGGTACCTTCATGGTAATAGACGTCGTGCCCTAGCCGACGCAGGCCGATCGCGTATTGCAGATAGTCCCAGGCGACGCCGCCGACCGGATACAAGCCGACCAGTCCGGTTACGACGATGCGCAGCTTCGAATCCAAAATCGCGGTCCGCTGGGTTTGGCCCGAGTGAAAAATCGCAAATCAGGCTTACGTGGAAT
>CANFCX010000023.1 GCA_947445225.1 Rhodospirillales bacterium | reverse complement strand
GGCCTCGCGGCCCCCATGACTGTCTTACGCTCCTACCGCTTGCGCCCGCGATACACCCGAAGGCGCGCTCGGAGACTCATCCCCGCACGGCGAAATCGGCGAGCGGATAGGCGACGCCGTTGATCAACGCCTCGATACGGTGCTGGCCCGGATAAGACCGGCGCGTGGTCATCGGGGCGAATGACACCGAACCGGAACACTGCACCCGCTCCTTGGGCTTTAGCGTCACGGTCTTTAGCTTGAACACCTTGGCGCGCGTGCGGCCATTGGCCTTCACGAAATGCACGGCGTAGTCCACGGCCAAACGCTGCGGCTTGGCCGCGCTCGACACAATGACAAACGAAAACCGCAAAACGCCGCCGAGTTTCACCGTGGCCGGCGACAGCTTCACCTCGGTCACGGCGACGCGCGGCCGGGCGCCGAAGCCGAGCGTGGACAAAGCCGCCGAATCCCCGGTCTTAATCAGGGAACGCAAGGCGTGTCCGACAATCCAGCGCCGTCCCGGTGGCGCGTCCTTTTGCCAAACGCGGCAGAGTTCGACCGCGCGATCCGGATGGTCCTTGGCGATGTCGTTGATGTTGTTGGCGACCGATCGTTGCACATAACGTTCGGGATCGTCCTTGAGCAGTTCCAGCAATTCGACGACCGGCGACGGGTCCTCCTGAAACGCCCGCAACCGTGGCGCCCAAGGCAAACGCGGCCGCGTGCCTTCCGAAACCAGCCGGCGAACGTGAACATTGGCGTCTCCGGCCCAGCCACGCAGCCTTTCCATGGTCGCGTCGGGATGCCGCACGATGAAGGCGCGGATGCTGAACTCGGCCGAAAATCGCTTGGTCAATTCATATTGAGCCGTCATCGCGGTCTCGAAATCGTCCAGCCCGTGTTTGGCCACGTAAAACACGTGCGGCAGATAGCGGAAGGGCTCCATCCCGAAGGTGTCGGTGCCTTCGATTTCCGGGCCGAGCGAGGCCAACAGCACATCGGCCGCATCCGCGAAAGTCGCGGGCAAGTGGCGGTGCATGACCTCGGTGATGCGCCAGGCCCGCCCCGTCAACTCCAGCTCGCCCAAGCCCGCCAGGCATTCGGCGGCGAAAACCTCGGCGTCGAGGCCGCGCCGGGCCCGGCGCAGATCGGCGGCGATGGCGCGAACCACCCGTTCGCCGAAGAAATCCCGGAGTCTTTCAGCCAAGGATGTTTTATCCGCGCGTTAGGCCGCCTTCGCCGCCCGGCTCCTCATGGTGAGGACGAAGGCGCCGGCGGTGATGAACATCAGCAACCCATAGATCGCGCCCGGGATCGCCAGCCGGGTATCGCCGAGCAGCGTCGTCGCCACGAAGATCGCAAGCGTGCTGTTCTGCACGCCCGATTCGATGGCGATGGCGATGCCCTGACGGCGGTTCAGGCTGAACAGCCGCGCGGCGTAGAACCCAACACCCATCATGATGACGTTGAGGGTCAATGCGATCGGCCCGGATTCGGAAAAATAGCGGCCGAGATTGGCGCGTTCGGCCGCGATCGCGCCGAGCACGATAACGATGAACAGCACGGTCGCGATCCCACGGGCGATCGGCTCGAACCGATCGGCGAACCCGGCCGCGCGATGCCGCACCGCCATGCCGATCGCCACCGGGACCGTGGTGATGAGAAAGACGCTGAGGATCGTGCCGCCGACCGAGAGCGAGACCGCCTCGGTCTTGCCCATGAAGATGGCGAGCGCGAGGTTGACGACGAAGGGAATGGTCACGACATGGGCGACGCTGTTGACCGCGGTCAGCGAGACCGCGAGCGCGGTGTCCCCCTTCGCCAGATGCGTCAGCAGGTTCGAGGTGACGCCGCTGGGACAGGCCGCGAGGATCATGATGCCCACCGCCAGCACTGGCTCGATCGGCCAGACCGAGGCCAGCGCCAAAGCCACGGCGGGCAGCAGAAGCATTTGGGTGACCAGCCCAACGGCGAAGGCTTTGGGCTGGAGGACCACACGCTTGAAATCGTCAAGAACCAGCGCCAGCCCCATCGAAAACATGATGAAGGCCAAGGAAATCGGCAGAAAAACGTCGGTCAGGATACCCATTTGTGTCCCCCTTAATTTCTTATGTTTGGGCCCCTCGCGTCGGCCCTGCTCCCCTCGCCTATTGGCAGATCATCGCCGGTCGGTAAATTTGATTCAGCTTGGTGCCGCTGCTGCCCCCATTGCCGATGCCGCCCCGATCATAGCGCAACGATCGACTGGGCCAGTATCCAAAGACTAAGCATCGAATAGCCAACCATGAGGACGATCATCGGAACCTGGCCGCAAGAGCGCGCCGATCGCTGGCCGGAAACGCCGCGCCATCAGCCAAGACGGGCGGCGATGAGGAATTCCTTGTTGCCCTCGGGGCCTTGAATGGGGCTTTCGGCGAGGCCCAGGACGGTCCACCCCGGCTGCTCCGCCAGCCAGGCGGCGATGCGGGCGCAGACCTCGTCGTGGAGGGCCGAATCGCGGACCACGCCGCGTTTGCCCACGCGGCCCTTGCCCACCTCGAATTGCGGCTTGATCAGCGCCACCAGCCACGCCCCCGGCGCCGCCAGGGCCAGCGCCGCCGGCAGGATCGTCTCCAGCCCGATGAAGCTGGCATCGCAGGCAATCGCGCCGATGGCATCGTCTTGAACCTGCGAGTCCGTCAAATGGCGCGCGTTGACGCCCTCATGCAGAACTACGCGCGGATCGTTGCGAAGCTTCCAGGCGAATTGCCCGCGGCCGACATCCACGGCATGGACCTTGGCCGCGCCCCGCGTCAGCAGGACATCGGTGAACCCGCCGGTGGAGGCACCGATATCCAGCGCCACGCGGCCGGCGGGATCGAGGGCAAAGTGGTCGAGCGCGTGAACGAGCTTCAGCCCGCCGCGCGACACCCAGGGATGCGGGGCGCCGCGGATTTCGATAGGCAGGTCGGCGGGCACGCGATGGCCCGGTTTGTCGAGTCGCCTTTCCCCACTGAACACCAACCCGGCGCGCACCAAGGCCTCGGCCCGCGTCCGGCTCTCGGCCAGGCCGCGGGCGAACAGCAATTCATCAAGACGCGGCTTGGACGGCGCGGAGATAATCATTGTCCAGGCGGGCAAGACCTCCGGTCAACGATCTCGGTGCCGATCGCCGAGCCGTCCTCTCGCGTATAGACTTCCTCAAACGTGGCTCCCGCGCGCATGAGCACATTGAATGGCCTGAAGGCGCAGACGCTGAGCGGAATTTCTTTACGGAAATCGGCGGTCAAGTCGAACCCCACGATCTCAACGACATAGGTACGCCTGAGTCGACTGCCCTCGGCCTCGATGCGAACAAGCGTCGTGACGGCATCGATGAGGACAGGCAACCCTTCCTGCCCCGCGATGGTCTTGAGCGTCGCGTCGAGGCCCCGAGACTGCAACATGAAGAGTACACCGCTACCTGGGTCCGGGTTGCGCTCGATGGCCCGGTCGAGCAACGTGCCGGACGCAACGATGGCGGCAACCATCGCACACCCCACCGCAACGCCGAGTCGCCCCGATACGATCGGGATCGGTGCGACGCGGTTGTCCGAACCGACAGTCCTGGATGGCTTTAGAAACAGGACCAGGTTGGCGACGGGTATGAGAGCGAGGAACGCGCGCCCGCCGGTCCCGAAGGCATTGCGGGAGCGGGCAAGTGCCAACACGCCGAAGTAATATCCGAGGATCACATCCCTGAGTACGGCCGCGCTCACCAGCACCCGCACGAGGCCAAATTCCAGGGCTTGCGGAAGGAGAACCCAAATAAAGGCGAACAATCCGTTGAGCAGGACCAAGAGCGCCGTGAATACGAAATACGGGGCTCTCTCCAATTCGCCTTTCGCTTTCGATCGAACGATCAGCGCGACAACAAAACCCGACAAAACGAGCCCCGCGTTGACGGCGTAAACCAAATTCTCATCGAGCGTAATAAATACTTGTGCCAGTTCTTCGAGCATTACGGCCCCCAAACAGCCTTCGAGCGATTGGCCCCGTTGACCACATCGTCGTCCAGCCGCCGTCTTGTTGCAACCCCATGAAGGGCCTAGACTCCGACATAAGCGTGCCAAATCAATCGGGACGTACGATGACACCCCTCGTTATTGTTGCTTTCCTGGTGGTTGGCCTTTCGACCGCGGCCTCGGCCGGTGTCGACGAAGGGCGCGTCGCTTATTTGCGCGGGGATTTCGCGACCGCGTTTCGGGAATTCACCGGCCCTGCCCAGCAAGGCAACGCCGAAGCGCAATTCCGGCTTGGGCTCATGTATCAAAAGGGCGAAGGCGCGCGCCAGAGTTATCCCGATGCCTTGCGCCTGTTCAAGGCCGCGGCCGCGCAGAATTACGCGCTGGCGCAAAACGCCCTGGGTTTGATCTACGCCACCGGCCAGGGTGTGCCCAAGGCGGAATACGAAGCCGTGCATTGGTTCCGTCTGGCCGCGGAAAAAGGCAATGCCGCGGCTCAGGTTAATCTCGCCCATGCGTACAACCACGGGCTGGGCGTGACCGAAGACAATGCCGAGGCGCTCACGTGGTACCGCCGCGCCGCCCAGCAAGGCCATGCCCGCGCCGAATATTTTGTCGGTTATTTTTATGCCAATGGGCGCGGCACCTGGCGCAACGATACCGAAGCCGTGAAGTGGTTTCGGCGCGCGGCCGATCAGGGCGAGGTCAACGCCCAAGCCGCGCTCGCCGCCCATCTTGAACGCGGACGCGGCGTCGAAAAAAACGAGGACCAGGCCCTGCGCTGGTTCATTCGCGCCGCCCAGCAAGGCAGTGGCGATGCCCAATATCGGCTTGGCCTGAAATACGAACGCGGCGAGGGTCTGCCCGTCGATGGCTTCCAGGCCTATGTCTACTTGGCCCTGGCCGCCATCAACCCGCGCCCGCCGCTTCAGGGCCGCGAGGCCGCCGCGGCGGCCCGCGACCGCGTTTCGGGAACCCTGGCGCTGCTGGAGTTGCAACGCGCCGCCAATCTCGTCCGCGCTTGGAAACCCACGCCGGAAAAACTGTAGCCGGGACGCGGCCTATTGCTCGCGGAAGGCGCTGCCCAACCGTTCGGCCAAGGGCCGCCAGATATATTCGAGCGCGGTGCGATTGCCGATCACGATCATCACTTCGGCCGGCATGCCCGGATAAAGCTTGAGCGTGGCCAGCGCTGGAATTTGGCTTTCATCGAAATCGATCTCGGCGAGGTAGTACGGCGCGCCGGTGCGTTCGTCGACCAGGCGGTCGGCGGAAACGGCGGTCACGCGGCCCTCGAAGGTCGGGGTCGTGCGCTGGTTGAAGGCGCTGATACGGACTTGGGCCTTCAAGCCTGGATGGACGACATCGATGTCGTTGGGGTCGAGCCGCGCCTGGACGACGAGCCGATCGTCGCTGGGCACGATGTCGAGCAAGGGTTCGCCTGGGCGGATGACGCCGCCCGCGGTGAAAACGCGAAGATTGACGACGGTACCGTCAACCGTCGCCTTGATCGAGGTGCGGCCAAGGATGTCGTCGGCGGCCCGCACCCTCTCCTGCACCTCGTAGATTTGGGTCTGGGTGTCGCGCAATTCCTTCACCACGTCGTTCATGCGGGTAGTGCGGAGTTCGACGATGCGAAGCTCGGCCTCGCCGATGTTCTGGCGGGCGCGGGCGATGTCCGATTGCTGCTTGGCGCTGCTGCCGTCGATGTCGGTTGCGTCGCGCTGAAGCTGCAACAGGCGCGGCAACCGCTCCAGGCCCTTATCGACCAACGTCTTCACGCCCGCGATTTCCTGGTTGATAAGATCGATCTTGCGCCGTTCCGCCGCCATCAACGCCATGATGCCAACGATCTCTTCCCGGAACTGGGCGATGCGCTGACGCAGGATCGCCGTTTGATTGTCGACACCGCGGCGCGCGGCATCGAAGATGCGCTTCTGCCCCTCGACGATCTCGCCGACCTTGGGGTCCGCGATTTCGCCCAGCAGCCAATCGGGAAAGGCGACATCCGGCCGGTCGTCGCGTTCGGCGATCAGCCGGGCTTCGAGCGCGGTCAACGCCTGCAGGCGCCGGCGAAGCTGCTCCAATTGCGACCGCGGCTGGGTTTCGTCGAGCTGGATCAGGGTATCGCCGACCGTGACCGTCGAACCCTCGCGGACCAGGATTCCGGCGATGATCCCGCCTTCCAGATGCTGCACGGTCTTGCGGCGCGAATCCATGCCGACGACACCCTGCGCGATCGAGGCGCTGTCGAGCGGCGCCAGGGCGGCCCAGGTGCCGAAGCCGCCGAAGACGATGGCGATCATCATCAGACCGGCGCGCAAGGGCGGCGAAATTCCCATCGAATCCAGGCTCGGCGGCGCGTTGGGGTCCTCGGGCTCGATTTTCGCCGGCAGACCCGGCGGCGGGTCGATAAATTCGGCTTCCAGCGTATCGGTGGGCAGATGACCGGCGAGCGGCTCGTTGCGGAAACGCGGTCCGCCCGCGCCGGGGCCGGGGATGATCTCGGGTTCCTTCATGGCCGCCGCGCCGCCGCCGCGACCATCGCCTTGGGCCCGCCGGCACCGCCGGCCTCGTCGGTCGCGGCCGGCTTCATCAGCTTGGCCAGGACCTCCTCGCGCGGGCCGAACGTCTCCATGCGCCCGGCGCGCAGCACAAGGATCTTGTCGACCTGCGCCAGAATGCCGGGCCGATGGGCGATGATGACCACCGTGCAACCGATCTTCTTCAACGCGCTCACGGCCTTCATCAACGCGTCCTCGCCCACGGAATCGAGATTGGAATTGGGCTCGTCGAGCACGACGAACCGCGGATCGCCGAACACCGCGCGGGCGAGCGCAACACGCTGACGCTGGCCCCCGGACAACACGGTGCCGCGATCGCCGATATCGGTGTCATAACCTTGGGGCAGCCGCAGGATCATATCATGGACCCCGGACATCGTGGCCGCCTTGATCACGGCCTCGTCCTCGCCATCGGCCATGCGGGCGATGTTGTCTCGCGCACGGTGCCGGAGAACAACTCCACATCCTGGGGCAGATAACCGACCCAGCGCCCGCGTTCCTCCGGGTCCCAGCCCGACATATCGGCGCCGTCGAGCCGGACATTGCCGGAGGTCGGCGCCCAGGCCCCGACCAACAGCCGGGCGAGCGAGGTCTTCCCGGCGGCCGACGGACCGATCAATCCCATGGTCTCGCCGGGCTCCAGGCTGAAATTGATATTGCTCAGGATCGGCGCCTTCGCGCCCGCCGGGGTCTGGGTGACGTTCTCCACCTGAAGTTTGCCGTTCGGGCGCGGCAAGACCATGGCGTCGGCGCGCGTGGGTGACATCTTGAGCAATTCCTGGACCGCGCGGTAGGAGGCGCGCGCCTGCACCCAACCCTTCCAGGCCCCGATCGATTGTTCGACGGGGGCGAAGGCGCGGGCGAGGATGATCGACGAGGCGATCATCGCGCCCGGGGTGATTTCCTGTTGGGTAACCAGGTAGCCGCCGATGCCAAGCGACAGCACCTGCAGGACAAGCCGCACGAATTTCGCTATCGCGCTGATGAGCCCGGCGCGGTCGCTGGCCGACGATTGCTGCCCCAGCGCCTCGGCGTTGAGCTTGTGCCAGCGGCGGACGACGTTGCCCATCATCCCCATGGCATCCACGACTTCGGAATTGCGGATCGTCGAATCGGCGTCATTGAGGGCGAGGGTCTGGACGCGGTTGGCCTCGTCGATGATGCGCCGCGTGGTCATTTCATTGGCCAGCGCGCAGCCGAACAAAATCACCGCGCCAGCGGTTCCCAACACGGCGAGCCACGGATGCAGGATCCAGGCGACAATCAAGAACAGCGGCACCCATGGTGAATCGAACAGCGGGAAAATCCCCGGGCCGGTCAGAAAACTACGCAGCCCGGACAGATCGCGCAGACCCTGGGCGGTGCGGGCGCGCCCGCGTTTGAGCGCCATCGACACGCTGGCCGATAGGATTTCGCCCGCAAGCTGGGCGTCGAACCAGGTGCTGAGGCGCACCATGATCCAGCTCCGCACCCATTCCAGCCCGGCGAGAACCCCCAACAACACAACGGTGATGAGGGTGAGCAGAACCAGGGTCGCGCCGCTGCGCGTCGGGATCACGCGGTCATAGACCTGCATCATGTACAGCGGCAGCGCCAGCATCAGGATGTTGATGGCGAGGCTGAACAGGCCGATACCCCAGAACGCCTGCACGCAGCCGGCGATGGCCCGCTTGAGCAATCTGTTCGTGTTGGGTTCCAACGCCGAGGTGGAGGCGGGCATCCTGCCCCTTCCCTTGCCGATTCCGCGAATCGTGAATCTAACAGCCGTGGTGAGTCCCCGGCAAGCCAACGGTCGTTGGCAATGCCGGTACGCGACTCCGGACGGAAGGCAGAACTAGGGAAAATTCACCCATCCTCCCGTCGTGAGACGGGAGGATGGGCGAGATTGGTTACTAAAAGACGAAGTCGTCGGCGGCGAGGTGGAACGGACGGACGCCAAGGAGCGTCACGCTGTCGTCGCCGTCGAGATGGATGACGGTATCGGTGCCGGTATCGGTCGACGACGCCAGCAGCGAGGCGAGGCCGCCGAAGCCGAATTCGGAGACATCGATGCGATCGCCCATCCCGGCCCCGGCCGAGAAATCGGTGATCGTGTCGTCGCTGCCATTGTTGTCGAAGACGAAGATGTCGTTGCCGCCGCCGCCGGTGAAGAAGTCGTTGGTGAGGTTGGAAGCGAAGATTTCATCGGCACCCAAGAAAGAAACCGTGGGGCTGCCAACGTTCAGCACGTCTACTAACGTCGTGTCGAAGCCGCCATTTCCGTCACCGACTGTGTAGATAAACCTGTCAATAGCGGTGTCGCCCGCCGCCAGCGATTGCACCGAAGCGGCGGTGGCCGGGTTGTAGACGACGTTGCCGTTGATGTCGAGCGACACCGTGGCGCCGAGCAAGCTTGTCGCCGACACCGACACAATGGAGAGGGTGTAGCCGGATTCGACATCGTAATCGTTGGCGAGCAGGGATTCGGCGGTGAAAGTGGTGGCCGCGGTAGAAACAGGAGCACCCGCCGTCGAGAGCGGTGCTCCCGGCGAAACCCGCACCGGGTTGCCGTTCAGCGTGCCGGGTTCGCCGCCACCGGCGGTGTCGATAGCCGTCCCGCCGACGGTTTCCTCGAAGCGGTAATAGCCGACAAGGCCGGCCGCGCCGCCGGAAATGACATCGTCGCGGTCGGCGGCGATGTCGGCGCCGAAGCGTCCGACGTTCCAGATCCGCACTTCGTCCATCAAGCCATTGTAGAAATGCGGGCCGCCGCCCGCGCCGGCGGCCCCAATCCTGGCCAGGCCGCTACTGATCGCCGGGGCGCCCGACGACGCGGAGTCGCGCAGGACACCGTCCAGATACAGGGAGTGCGAGCCGCCGATGTAGGATGCGGCGACGTGGTGCCATTGCCCGTCGGAGACGAACACGCTGGAGCCGATTTCGAAGACGTTGTTCAGCCCATAAGCCAGGTGGCCGGAGGGCGAAATCCAAAGCTGGACCTGGTTGTTGGTCGTGAATTGGCCGACCGAGATGATCGACTGCCAGTCGCCCGTGAACGAGGTGTTGATCCAAGCCTCATAGGTGTAGGCGCCGCCGCCGGTGAATATGGGAGCGTGCTGGATGGCGACGTAATCGCCGCCGTTGGATTCGTTAAAGGCCAGGGCGCGCCCGGGATCGGTCGGGCGATAAACGATGTCGTCACCCGCGACCGGCGCGTCGTTGACGCCTGTGATCGTCACCGTCAGCGTCGCCGCATCGGTGCCGCCGTTGCCGTCATCGGCGACGTAGCCGAAGCTATCGGTCACGGTTTGGCCCTCGGCCAGCGACTGCACCGCCATGCTGGAGTTGTTCAGCGTGTAGGTGTAGCTGCCATTGGCGGCGAGATTGAGCGTGCCATAGGCGCCGCCAAAAACGCCGGGAGACACGGTCAAGATGTCGCTGGCGTCGACATCGGTGTCGTTGCCCAGCACGTTGCCAATGGCGGTGATAGGGCCATCCTCACGCACGCTCGCCGCGTTATTGTTCGCCACCGGCGCGTCATTGTCGCCGGCGACGTCGAGCGTGACCGTGGCGGTGTCGAAGCCGCCATGGCCGTCGCTGATGGTGTAGGTGAAGGTGTCGGTCGCGGTTTCGCCTTCGGCGAGATATTGCAGAGCCGCCGTCGGGTCGTAGACCACATCGCCGCCGACCAGCGACACCGCCGCGCCGAGCGTGCTGATCGCCGAGACCGAGACGATCGACAGAACATCCGTCGCATCGACATCGGTGTCATTGGCCAACAGATCGGCCCCGAGGATGGTTAGCGAAGTGTCTTCGTCGGTTGCGGCGCTGCTCTGGCTGAAGGTGAGATTGTCCATGCTCCACCAGAGGCTCGGCGGGCCGCTGAGGCCGCTATCGATGACCAACTGGTCGATGCCGTCGAAATCGAGCGTGACCCATGTCGGGCCGTAGCCCAGGCCGAAGACGTCCTGTTGTTCGATCAGGTTGCCGTCGTTATAGCCGCTGATGCGTAGATTCGGCGCATTGGAGTCATTGGAGAAATAGGCGCCATCGACATTCACCGTGTCGGTGCCCAGCCAGGTGACGTAGCTGTACTGGCCGCCATAGGCCGTCCATGCCGCCTGGCTGCCGCCGACACCGGCGCCACCGTATCCGCCATGCCAAAGGTCGGGGTTGGGGAAATAGCTGGAGTTCGTGGAACTCCAGTCGAACCCGCCGTAACCCGTGGGAATCGCCTCATAGACGTTGAAGGAAATGTCGTCGAACGTCAGCACCGTCAATCCACCGCCGCCGAAGCTGCCGCCGATGGTGTCGTCGTTCGCCACCGGCTCGTCGTTGTTACCGGTGACGGTCACGGTCAGCGTCGCGGTGTCCGTACCGCCGTTGCCGTCATCGACCACATAGCCGAAGCTATCGGTCACGGTTTGGCCCTCGGCCAGCGACTGCACCGCCAGGCTGCCATTGTTCAGCGAGTAGGAGTAGCTGCCGTCGGCCGCCAGATTGAGCGTTCCGTAGGTGCCGACATAGACGCCGTCATTGGCGACCGTCAGCGTGTCGGTCGCGTCGATGTCGCTGTCATTCGCGAGCACATTGCCGGTCGCCACGATAACCCCATCCTCGTTCGCCGAGTTGGCGTCGTCTTGGGCGACTGGCTCATCGTTGTCGCCGGTGATCGTCACCGTCAGCGTGGCCGCATCGGTGCCGCTGTTGCCGTCATCGGCGACGTAGCCGAAGCTATCGGTCACGGTCTGGCCCTCGGCCAGCGACTGCACCGCGAGGCTGCCGTTGTTGAGCGTGTAGGTGTAGCTGCCGTCCGCATTCAGAACGAGCGTGCCGTAACCGCCGACAAAGACGCCCGGAGTCACCGTCAGCGTGTCGCTGGCATCGACATCGGTGTCGTTGGCCAACACATTGCCGAGGGCGGCGAGAATGCCGTCCTCGCTCACCGAGTTGGCATCGTCCTGCGCCACCGGCACGTCGTTGACGCCTGCCACGGTCAGCGTGACCGTGGCGGTGTCGAAGCCGCCATTGCCGTCGGTGATGGTGTAGGTAAAGGTGTCGGTCGCGGTCTCGCCCTCCGCGAGATATTGCAGGACCGCCGTCGGATCATAAACGACATCGCCGCCGACCAGGGAAACCGAGCCGCCAAGCGCGCTGCTCGCCGAGACCGAGACGATGGACAGCACGTCGCTGGCATCGACATCGGTGTCATTGGCCAGCAGATCGGCCCCGAGGATGGTCAGCGAAGTGTCTTCATCGGTCGCGGTGCCGAGAACGGCGGTCGTCTGCAGGCTGATGTTCAGTTGGTAATCGCCGCTCGACCCAAAGCCGCCATAACCCGGACCGAAGTTCGGGAAGGACGACACCACCGCGTAATACGTCCCGGACGTCGCCACGGTGTAGGCGATGTAGGAGTCGAAGGGATGCGCCGAGCCGCCGCCGCCCAGGGCGGTGGAGTTGTCATCGTTCTGCGCCAGCAGGTTCCCGGCGCCGTCGTAGAAGCCGAGAATGGTATCGACGTCGAACATGCCGTAGTCGATGTCGAGGAAGATCGTCTCGCCCGCTTCGAGGTGCAGGGCATACCGATCGACATCGTTGCCGGGGCTAACGAAGCCGTTGATCTGAACCCGCGGCATCGTGCCATCGCCCACGTCCGCGCTCGGCGCCACGCCGAAATCGCTGCGCTCGATGTCCTGCGCCGTCGCGAAGGAGTCGTTCGATTCGGTATCGGTGAAGACGGTCGGCGTTCCGCTGCCACCGATGGTGTCGTCCACCGCGTCGGGTCCGTCGTTGACGCCGTTGACGGTGACCGTCGCGGTCGCCGCGGCGGATGCGCCGTGTTCGTCCACGATGGTGTAGTCGATGGTGACGGTCGCGCTTTCGCCCACCGCCAGGAACTGGTAGTCGGCGGTTGGGTCGTAGTCGATCTGGTTGGCCACGATCGAGACCGAACCGAGCCCGCTCGACACACTCGCCGAGGTCACGGTCAACACCGCGCCATTGTCCACATCGGTGTCGTTGGCCAGCACGTCGATGGTGACGGCATTGTCTTCGTCGGTGACGGCCACGTCGTCATTGGCGACCGGGGCGTCGTTGACGCCGGTGACCGTGACGGTGACGGTCGCGGTGTCGGACGCGCCGCCGAGATCGGTGATGGTGTAGGTGAAGGTGTCGACGGCAACCTCGCCCTGCGCGAGATTCTGCATCACCGCCGACGGGTCATAGGTGTAGCCGCCGCCGGAAGCGACAACGACGGTCGCGCCGAGCGTGCTGACCGCGTCATAACCAGTGACCGTCAGAACATCGAGAGCATCGGGATCGGTGTCGTTGGTCAACACGTTGCCGCTCGCGACCGAATCCTCGTCGGTGGCGTTGGTGTCGTCATTCGCCGTCGGCGCCTGGTTGGTCAGAACCAGCGACAGCGCCTCGAAATCGGTGGCGTCCAGGCCAATGCCGCTGAACGAGAAGGTCGCCCCGTTATCGGTGTTCGGGTTGCTGTTGATCGCCAGGAAAGATTGATAGGCCGCGATCTCGGCGGCGAGCGCCAGTTGCTGGCCATAGGTCAACGTGAGTTGCAATGTGTCGGTGCCGTAGCCGCCATCGTAAATGTCGTCGGCTCCGGCGTTTTCAACCATCGTGTAGTTGAGCGTGTCGTTGCCCTGTTGCCCATAAACGCTGTCCGAACCGGCGCCGCCGTCGAGATAGTCGTTGAAGGTCAGCAGCGTGCCCGAACCCGAGCCATACCCGGAGCCAGAGCCGGAGCCGGAGCCGGAGCCAGAACCGGCACCGAAATCGCCATAGAGCGCGTCGTCGCCGGCGCCGCCCAGAACGGTATCGTTGCCCTGTCCGCCGACCGCGAGGTCGTTGCCGGCGCCGCCGTCCAGATAATCGTTGAAGGTCTCTAGCGCGCCCGAGCCCGAGGCCGATCCGCCCGATCCACCGGAGCCGCCATCGCCATACAGCTTGTCGTTGCCGGCGCCGCCCAGCAGGCGATCGTCGCCCGCGCCGCCGCGCAGCCGGTCGTCGCCTTCGCCGCCATCCAGCGTGTCGTTGCCTTGTCCGCCGTCCAGCCGATCGTTGCCGGTGCCGCCGCTGATCGCGTCGTTGCCCTTGCCGCCCTTGACGTCGTCATTGCCGGCGCCAGCCAAAATCGCGTCGTTGCCCTTGCCGCCATCGATGTCGTCATCACCTTCACCGCCGTCGATGACATCGTCGCCATTGCCGCCCTTGATGTCGTCACTGCCGGCGCCAGCCAAAATCGCGTCGTTGCCGTCGCCACCGTCGATATCGTCATTGCCCGAACCGGCGTCGATGGAATCGCTGCCGGCGCCGCCGTCGAGCCGGTCATTGCCGTCGCCGCCATCGAGGAAATCGTTGCCCGCGCCGCCGTCGAGACGGTCGTTCCCGGTGCCGCCAATCAGGATGTCATTGCCGGCGCCGCCATCGAGATCGTCGTCGCCCGCGCCCCCATTAAGGACATCCGCGGCATTGCCGCCGCGCAGCTTGTCTTTGCCCGCGCCGCCGGTCAGGGTTTGGCTCGTGTTGCTTTTCGGATTGCCGAGGTTGACGCCTGACGGAGGGGCCATTTTTCGATCTCCCTAATGGGGCTCGCTTTGAGCCACTGGTGCAATATCAGGGGGCCTTCGAAAATGCCGCTTGGCCGTCGAAATTGGCCAAGTTCAAACTTCCGTGAAGCACGCCCCCAAGCGCAATATTACCCAAAGGGCGTAGGTTGTCATAATGAAAATTAGGCGACAGCCCCTCGATTCACTGCACTTTGCATCAAATCACTGCACTTTGCATCAAACTAGACGTCTGTCGGGATGCAAGGCCCACTAGAAATTGCGAATTGCGAATATATTACGATTTAATAACTAGTCGCATTTTAGCAGGAAACGCCTCTCCAGATTGCTCGAATCGGGTAGACAATTAGCCCTTATAAATTGCTTTAGCCCACTTAGAAATGGGGGCACATTCGATCCACCCTCACGACAACCACAAACGGTCTTCGGCCCATTTCATCTTCCACCGAGGGCTGCCGAATCGGGCCGATGCGATCCTGCGGTGATTGGTCGCGGCGTTGTCCCGCCGAATCAATGCCGCTGATTTCCAAATCATAATGGAAAAAGATAGGATCGCGATCGAGGTCGCCCGCGGCCGGAGCCTGCCCCCTGCCCTAACGACACAGCGAAACTGTCCACGCCGGTGAGGGAACCTCAAATCGATTCAGCGGAAATAGAAGTGGCCGTCGCGGAGGCCTGCCAGCGCTTGCTGGCAAAACCCGTCACGCGAATCGAGTTTCCCGGCGGGCGCAGCCGAAAATCGGTGCGCGCCCACCTCGCCAATGGAAGTGTGATCGTCACCCGGCGGCGGTCGGAAGGCCGCGCGGCGCTGGAGGCCGACGCGCTGCGCCAGCTGGGGGCGCGGTCGGCCGCGGTGCCTCGCCTTCTCGCCTTTGATGGCATCTGGCTGATTCAGGAAGATTTGGGTGGCAGCCGCCTGTCGCAAGCGCTCGCGGTCGCCAACACCGCCGGCGCCGAGACGCTTCTGGAGTCGGCGATAACGGCGCTGGCGGACCTCCACGATGCGGGACGCGTTTCCGAGTTCGGGCGCCATGCGCCCATCATCGGAAGCCGGACCGATTGGCTGGAACGGTTTGCGTCCATGCCGGCCCGCATCGGCGAACACGCCACCATCGCCGCGCCGGCGCTGGCGGTGGACGCGATCGTCGACAGTCTTCGGATCGACAATCCGACGCTCGTGAAATGGGACTCCCGGCCAGGCAACGCCATGGTCCGCGACGGCGCGGTCGTCTGGGTCGATTGGGAACATTGCGGGCGTCGCGATCCCCTCGACGATATCGCCTGGCTGCTCGCCGATGAATTCACGCCAGACTTCCCCGAAATCGAGGATCGCCTTCTGGACCGCTTCCAATCCCTGGGCGCCGCCCGGCGCGGGCATGACGCGGCGCGCGCCTATCTTGGCCTGTTCGGCTCCCTCCACATGTGTGTCCGCTTCGGCCTGATCCTGTCACGCAAGGGCGACGGCGGCTGGTGGGACGCGGATTATTGCCTGCG
Organism: Rhodospirillales bacterium; assembly: GCA_947445225.1. Lineage (GTDB taxonomy): Bacteria > Pseudomonadota > Alphaproteobacteria > CACIAM-22H2 > CACIAM-22H2 > SHVT01. The sequence continues at coordinate 14,240 of CANFCX010000023.1, read as the reverse complement.
GCGGGACAAGATCGGCGTGACCCGCGAGGCGGCTTTGCGAGTGTGCGCCCGCGGTCGTCGTTGGGCCGGATGGAATCCGTTGGTGCAGCCGCTCGCGGATTGGTGGGCGAGGCTTGCCGACCACCTGGCGTCGCTCGAACGAAATTGACTCGCCGCGGGGGCACTGCAACCCATTACCCGCTTCGCGCGGCTAATGGCGCTGTGTTCTCGCGGGCATGACGACAACCCCAGGTAGCTGGCATCGGGCTGGAGAATGCCGTATTGTCTCCCCAAGTGGGTAGCGGCGAAGCGCCGCGGCTGTGGCACGAAAGCAGGGAGACCTCGCGATGAAGCGGATTGGCTGGCCAGCGCTGGTCGGAATTGCCGTCATTTCCGCGTGCGTTTCGGCCTTTGCGGCCAATGTGACGGTCGCTCAAAAGGACGTTGAGTTTCAGCCGAGCCGCATTTCGATCCGCGTCGGCGATACCGTTACCTTCGTCAATCAGGATCGTTTCGGCCACAACGTTTTCTCGGTCACGACGGGCGGAGAATTCGACATCGGCCTGCAGGCCGCGGGCCAGCAAAACGCCGTCACTTTCCGCCGCGCCGGCACATTCGAAGTGTTGTGCCATATCCATCCGAAGATGCGGCTGGAGATCGTGGTTGCACCGTAAGCTTCGGTTTTCGGCGGTCCGCCGATGAAAGCGCTCGGGCAGCAATGTCGGTAAAACAAAAGCTGCTCGGGGCGTTCTTCATCGCGGTACTGGCGGCCGTCCTGCTCGGGCTGTCATCGCTGGTAACCACTCAGTATCTTGGCGATCTTACGGTGCGGATGTTCGACCGGCCGTTGATGGCGATCAATTTTTCGCGGTCGGCGCAAACGGTCTTCGCCACCATGGAGCGCGTGGATCGCGAGGCCAGGGGAAGCGACGCGGCGAGCGCCACCCTCGCCTTCGAGGAGATCGAACGACTCGGCCGGATATTCGAGGAAGATTTAGCGGTCGCCGAGCGGCGGAGTTCCGGGCCTCAGATCGGCATGCTGGTGAAGGACATTCGCGAGGAGGTTTCGCGCTGGCGTGGCGACGCGGTCGCGTCGTTGAAGTCGCCGAGCGACGCCCATGACGCGACCGCCCTGGCGATTCGCCGCGAGCTTGAGACCCTGACGCAAATTGCCGCCGAGGAGGGTTTTCTCTTCCGGCGGAACGCCGCAACCGTGATCGAACAGACGCGCCTTTGGACGATCGCCTTCATCGTCTTCGTCCTGATCGTCTGCGCGATGGTCGCCGTCTGGCTCGCCCGCGACATCGCCTTGCCGGTCGACTTGATGGCGCGGTCGATGACGCGGCTGGCCGGGGGCGAGCGCGAGGTTGCCGTGCCCTTCCTCAAGCGCGGCGACGAAATCGGCAACATGGCCAAGTCGCTGGGCGTATTCAAAACGGCGATGTTCGATGTCGAAGAGGCGCGCGCGCGGGCGGAGGCGGCGACCCGAGCCAAATCCGAATTCCTCGCCATGATGAGCCACGAAGTCCGAACGCCGATGAATGGCGTGCTCGGCATGGCCCGCCTGCTGCTCGAAACCCGGCTCAACGAAACCCAGCGCAACTACGCCCGTATACTGATCGAATCCGCGAGTTCCCTGCTCACGGTGCTCAACGACATCCTCGATTTCTCGAAACTCGAAGCGGGCAAACTCGATTTCGCCCATGCCGATTTCGACCTTCGGCGCCTGGTCGAAAGTGTGGTTTCGCTCATGGAGCCACGGGCCGCGGAAAAGAAGATCGAGATCGCCGCGTTTTTCGATCCAGTCGTGCCGCGTTATCTGAAGGGCGATTCCGACCGGCTGCGACAGGTGCTCCTCAACCTGACCGGCAACGCCGTGAAGTTCACGGACCAGGGCCGAGTTTCCATTGGCGTGGAGGGCCAAGGCGGCAGCGGCGGCGGCGTGCGGCTGCGTTTTGTCGTGAAGGACACCGGGCTTGGCATCGCCAAGGAAGCGCAGGCCAAACTTTTCTCCGGCTTCACCCAGGCGGATTCTTCGATCTCCCGTCGCTTTGGCGGCACCGGGCTGGGGCTCGCGATTTCACGAAAAATCGTCGATTTGATGGGCGGCGAGATGGGGTTGGACAGCGAACTCGGCAGCGGCAGCACCTTCTGGTTCGGCGTCACCCTGCCGATCGGCACGCCGCCCCGGGTCGGGCCGACGCCGGCGCCAGTGCGGCTGCGCCCCCTACGCATCCTGCTCGCCGAAGACAATCTGGTGAACCAAAAGGTCGTGCTGGGCCATATGGTGCCGGCGGGCCATACCGTCGATGTCGTTCCCAACGGGCGGGCGGCGATCGAGGCTCTTCGCGAGCGGACCTATGACGTCGTGCTGATGGACATGCACATGCCGGAAATGGATGGCACGGAGGCCACGCGCATGATCCGCACCTTCGGCGGCGATCACGCCAATGTGCCGATTGTCGCCGTCACCGCGGGCGCCATGGCTGACGAAATCCGCCGTTGCCTCGATTCCGGCATGAACGATTACGTCGTCAAGCCAATCCATCCGGGCGCGTTGACCGCCGCCCTTGCCCGCGTGTTGGGCGAGAGCGCCGCCGCGCCGCCGGCCGAGGAAAGCCTGGTCGACCGTCTGTTATCGAGCGCCGACATTCTCGACGACACCGTTATTGGCCTGCTGGAGAGCCAGCTCGGCGCCGATGTGGTGCAAAGCCTGGTCATGGATTATCTCGATGCCGCCGATCGCGTCATCGCCGAAATCGACCACGCCCGCCGCGCCGGCGACGCCGAAGCCTGGGGCCGGGCCGCGCACAGCCTGAAAAGCGTGGCCGGGGGGCTGGGGCTGGCGCGGGTGTTTCAGAGCACGCTCGCCATCGAGGACGCCTGCCAGGCCGGCGACCTCGACCGCGCCGGGATTCAGACCCAAGCCCTGCTCGTTGCCCTCTCCGAAGGCCGCGCCCAGTTGCTCGAACGCCACCCCGCGCGCACCGGAAGCGAGCCCGAAAATTAGGCGCGGGTTACGCGCCCCGACGCTTGATATAATCGCCCGCTCTTGCCGCAGATCGAGAATGACCATGCCGAACGCAAGCCGCGCCGAGGGAGAATTTACGAAGCTGACGGTGCTTTTGGTGGAGGACGAACCGTTTTCCATTCGGCTCGCCACGTCCGTTCTGCGCCAGATCGGCGTCACCGATATCGTCACCGCGCGCGACGGCGCCGAGGCGATCGAGGTGCTTAAGGTCGGCGCGCGCCCGGTCCATCTCATCATTTCGGACTGGAACATGCCGAACATGAACGGGCTCGAATTGCTCAAGATCGTGCGCGCGACCTGGCCCGATATTCCGTTCTTGATGCTCACCGGCAGCCGCAGTCCGGACCTGGTGCTCGCCGCCCGCGACCACCAGGTCAACGGTTATATCGTCAAGCCGTTCTCGGCCGAACAACTCGGCAAGAAGATCGCCAGCATATTGCACAAGCCAAAGGGCTAAACCCGGCAACCACGCCGGTGGCGCGGGATCAAAACAAACCGCGCCTGAAGCGGGCGTTGTTCGTCTTTCTTGGGTTGGCTGGAGCCGATTCGGGACGTTGATCGAGGCGATCCACCGGGACGGCGTTTACGACACCGTGGCGATGAATTCCTCGCAGGTCATTGTCGGGGTCATCGTCGCCAGCGACGCGAGCGCGGCGTCCTGGAGGCGCGGTTCAAAAGTAGCGCAGCCATCGGAGAGCAGGATGGTCCCGACGTCGCGGGCTTGGGCGTCGCGCAGGGTGGAGGCGACGCCGCCATTGGTCGCGATGCCGGCGATCAACAGGGTTTCGATCACGGCGCGGCGCAACAGCCATTCCAGCCGGGTCATGTAGAACGCGGAATACCCGACCTTCTCCAACGAAAATTCCACCGGTTTCAATTCGGCGACAAGGTCGTGGCCGAAACTTCCAGAAGCGAAATCGCCGGCGCGCAGAAATGGCCGCAAGCGCCGAAGATGTTTGGAAATCATCGGCTCCCCGTTGCGTTCGGGAACCAGGGTGAAATGCGTCGACACGACACACCCTCCCGACGAACGCAACGCGGCGGCGACCTCGGCGAGCCGAGCCGGAAGCGCGGTCACGGCCGTCGACGTCACGCCGCCGCGGGCATAGGCGCCCTGCGGGTGCAGGAAATCGTTTTGCATGTCGCAGAGCAAGAGCGCCGTCGTACGCGGTTCGAATGTGACGTTGGGCATTTCCACTCCATCATTCGGAGGAGAGGGCATAGCAGGCATTGGGGTCGGCGCGCGAGCACGATATACCCAAACCGGAGTCACGCCCGTTTAAAACGGCCCCTCAAGTCTTTGGTTCCGCCGCCGGTGTCCACAGCCGGCGCGCCGCACCCTTCACCCGCGTCAGCTTCATGGTGTAACGGTAGCGATCGGCGCGGTAATGGACGCGGATATGCTGCACGGCCCGGCCGTCCTGATCGAAGATCGTGCGCGCCACACAAAACAACGGCGACCCCGTCGCCACGCCTAGGCGCGACGCCATGACCGTATCGGCGTTCGTGGCGGTGATGGTCTGTTCGGCGCTGCCCACCAGGATGCCGCTCTTCTCCAGAAGGGCCACGATGGGACGCTCTTTCAGGTCCTCGCGTTTGAGGCGGCGGGCGATGGGTTCGGGCAGATGCGCGAGCGTGTGGGCCAAGGGCTGGCCGGCATATTCGCGCATGCGAACCACGCGCAGAACCTTTGCGCCAGGCTCGAGCCGAAGTGCGCGGCGGACTTCATCTGTGGGCAAATTGTAGCCAAATTCAACAAGTCGGACATTTGTCTTAATATCGAACATAAGAAGATTATCGAGCAATTCGTCGATATTGGCGTCGACCGGGGTTTCGGAAAATCGCCTGATGACGGTGGTGCCGTAACCGCGGCGGCGGCTGACGAGACCCTCGGCGGCGAGTTCGTCAAGCGCGCGTTTCGCCGTGATGCGCGAAACGCCGAAACGTTCGGCCAATTCATGTTCGCTCGGCACCTTGGCCTCGCCGTCGAACGCACCGGTCGCGATTTGGTCGCGGAGAATGTCGCCGATCTGCTGAAAGAGCGGGGCCGACGCGCCCCGATCATCCGGCCCATTCCCCGGCCGGTGTTTGATATGTGTTCCCGAACCGGCCTTTCGCGTCCGCCGTCCCGCCATGTTCAGAACTCACCGATCCGCGGGCCAACCGTCGATCGCGCGCCCGGAACCTAGATCGCGGTCTGCCCCGCCAGGCTTTTGCGTCGTTCGACTTCGACCACTATCGCGCGCTTATAGGTCTGGATCAGGAAGCGCACGGGCAGGGCCGTCGCGATGACCGCGCCCACCACCATCGGACCAACGATCGGGCCGAACGGCAGCAGGTCGTACGGGAGATCGGGGTAGAACTCGCCGATGACAAATCCGATGGCGGCACCGGGCAGCCAGAAAATCTTCGCCACCAGGGAGACCACGGCAGCCGCCACGATGTGGTCGCGCAGTGTCGCGCGCGGCGCGGCGTCTTCTTGGCTCATGCGGAAATCCCCTTCCCCGGAAAGTGAAAATATTCCTCTAAGCGTCTGAACGACCATACCAAAAAACGTCACTATGGAATAGGCGGCAAAGACCCGCTTGCAGGAAGGGCATCTTTGCTGTGATAATTTGTGCAGTGCACACATAACCCCCAGAATACTCAAACGTGATCCTTTCGCGCTTCAGCGATTGGCGCCGGCTGGTCCTAGGCCCGCCGCGCAACCCCCTTCAACCGGACATCCGGCGCCACATCGCGCTGGTGGCCTTCCTCGCCTGGATCGGGCTGGGAGCGGACGGCCTGTCATCGGCCAATTACGGCCCGGAGCAAGGCTTCCTGGCGCTGGGCGAACACGGCAATTTCGCCCTCTACTTGGCCATCGCCACCGCGATCACGGTCTTCATCATCGCCCATGGCTATAACCAGGTCATCGAGCTGTTCCCGACCGGGGGCGGCGGGTACAAGGTGGCGACCCAGATACTCGGCGCCAAGACCGGGCTGGTTTCGGGCGCGGCCCTGGTCATCGATTATGTCCTGACCGTCACCATTTCGGTGGCGAGCGGCTCCGATGCCTTGTTCAGCCTGCTGCCGCTCGCGGCCCAGCCCTACAAGGTTTGGGCGGCGGCGGCGGCGATCGTTGGCCTCGGCGTGATGAATCTACGCGGCGTGAAGGAAAGCATCTCCATCCTGATGCCGGTCTTCCTGCTGTTCTTCATCACCCACGCCTATCTCATCTTCCACGGAACCATCGCCCACGCCGATCGGTTGCCCATGCTGGTCACCGAGACGGTGTCGGAGACCTTCAGCTTCGCCGCCCAGGTTGGCTGGATGCAGGTCCTGGCGATCTTGCTGTTGGCCTTTTCTATGGGCGGCGGCACCTATACCGGGATCGAGGCCGTATCGAACAACATCAATCAGCTCGCCGAGCCGCGCGTGCGCACGGGCAAGCTGACCATGTTCTACATGGCATCGTCGCTGGCATTTACCGCGAGCGGCATCATCCTCTTGTACCTGATCTGGAACGTCGCGCCGGAGGAAGGCCAAACCCTGAACGCCGTGGCCTTTCGCGCGATCATGTCGACCTGGTCGATCGGTGAGTTCGGGCTCGGCGAACCGCTGTTGGTGATCGTGCTGGCGAGCGAGGCCGGGTTGTTGCTGGTTGCGGCCAATGCCGGTTTCCTGGGCGGCCCGGCCGTGCTCGCCAACCTGGCCAGCGACGGGTGGATGCCGCACCAATTCAGCTATCTGTCGTCGCGGCTGGTCACCGAAAACGGGATTCTCCTGATGGCCGTGGCGGCGATCGCCCTGCTTTTGGTCACCGCCGGACGTGTCGAACTCTTGGTCATTCTCTACAGCATCAACGTGTTCATCACCTTCACGCTGTCGTTGCTCGGCATGTGTGTCTATTGGGTGAAGCAGCGGCCGCCGCGTTGGCCGCAACGTCTGATGCTCGCCTTCACCGGCTTCGTGCTTTGCGCCGGCATCCTGCTCGTCACCTCGTTCGAGAAATTCGCCGATGGCGGATGGATCACGATCCTCAGCACCGGCCTGCTCATCGGGCTCTGCCTCTTGATCCGGCGGCATTACGAAGAAACCCGCAGGCAAATCGAGACCATCGACAAAGTCTTCACGACCAAGCGTTTTTCGCCGGTCGCGAACCCGCCTGCGCTCAATGCCGAGGCCCCGACCGCGGCGCTCCTGGTCTCGGGCCGCGGCACCGGCATGCATTCACTGCTGTGGATTCAGCGGCTGTTTCCCAATCATTTCCGCAATTTCGTGTTCGTCACCGTGCGCGCGGTGGATAGCCACAGCTTCGGCGGCGCCGCCGCCTTGAAGCGGATCGAAAAAGACGTCGAGGTCACGCTCAAATTCTTCGTCAATTATTGCCACGCCCACAAGCTGGCGGCGACTTCCTATCGCAGCTTCGGCGTGGATGCGGTCGCGGTGCTCGAGGATGTTTGCGACAAGACCTCGGCGGATTTCCCCAACGCGGTGTTTTTCGCCAGCAAATTGATCTTCGAGCGCGACAGTTGGTGGAAGCGCCTGCTCCACAACCAGACGGCCTACGCCATACAGCGCCGCCTGCACCTGAAGGGCAGGCAGATGGTCGTGCTGCCGATGAAGCTTGACTGACGGGCGGGGAGCGTCGAGGAACGCCCGCGCGGTACGAAAACTAGGCCCGACTTTACGCGCGTTTCTTAAGCGCCGCGTTCATGGCGTCAAACCCGGCTCGCGTGGCGGTCATCAGGCCGGAATTCATGACGATGGGCACGAGCAACCCGGAAAACCGTTCGCCGTGGCGCAGGCGACTGCCGCCCTCCCCCTCCGGTTCGATGGTGAAGTAATGTTCGCCGTCGAAGATGCCGGGCAGAAACAACTGGCCGCGCCAGCGCAGTTCGCGTCCGGGCGTGGCCACCAGCACCCGCGGCTTGATAACCATCGCCGCCTTGCCCACCGGCACGATTGTCACCGTGAGACGGCTGCCTTGCACCGGCGCGCCGAGGATCGACGGGAGGAATGGGTTCCACTCCGCCATCCTCGGGAAGTCGGTGAGGATCTCCCAGACCCGCTGGGGTGGAGTCTTGATCAGGATCGCGGTTTCGAGAAAGGCGGCCATGCCGCACTTGTCGCACGGCGACGGATTACGGCCAATCCCGTACTGCCCTCATCACGCGGAATCTATCCGCCGGAAAATCGCGGATCTGTGTTCTAGCCGCGCGCGGCGGTAATGGAGCCGATCAGGGTTTCCAGGGACTTCCTGCGAAGATAAGCGATCCCGAGACATAACAGCAGAAGGATGGTGGCCGGTGTCGCGGCGCCGATGCCTTCGCCGTTGCCCAGATGTGTGAATACGGCCCCGACCATGAGAACGGCGAGCCCGATACCACCCAACGTCGCCAGCCGGGGAATCACCAGCAGCAAGGCGCCGCCGATTTCGGCGAGCCCAATGGCATACATGAACCAGCCGGGATAATGCCAACGGGCAAAGTTCGCGACCATCACTTCACTCGCGGTCACCTTGGCGACTCCCGCCATGAGAAACCCAATGGATACGAGGCCGCACAGGATCCAGATGGCAAGCTCCCTCCAGCCCGTCGGATTGTTTTTCAGCGCCATATCGCCTCCAGCTTTTGCCGATGGATTGCCCGCGGATATGGTCCTTGCGGTGGCGACATTCCACCCCAGGCTCCGGTCCCCGTTTCTAACCGGCGAAAAGTTTACATTCGGCTAAGGCCACCGGCGTCGGCCCCGGCGGGAAAACCGGTTTAGTTCGCCGGGCTACAGATCCATTGGACGACGAGGTCGATTTCCTCGTCGCGCAGGGGGGCCAGGCCCGCCGGCATTTGCTGCCCGCTGCCGCCCACGCTGTCCTGGGTTCCGCGCAACTTATGGACCAGATAGCTCTTTTCGGGGTTGCCGGGCTCGACCCGCTTCAGGGCGGATTGGACGCTCCGCACATTGAGCAGCAGATCCAAGGCGAGGCCAGCCTCGAGAACCAGACCCTCGGGCGTCTCCATGGTGTTGTGGCACTGCGCGCAGATGCCGCCGAAAATCGGTTGAATCTTCTCGTCATAACTAATCTTGGCGCCGGCCTTGGTTGGATCGCATTCGGCGGCAAGGACGGGACCGCAAGCCAGGAGCGCGGCGAGCAGGAAGGCGCCGGGGGCGCGTGTCATCGATTTCATGTTCCCTTAAAAAAAGAAACGGTGGCCGGCAAATGCCGGCCACCGCCATCTCGATACTTAGGACCAGGTCAGATCTTCGTTCTTGAGCGGCATGGAACGAACCCGCTTTCCGGTCGCCCGGAAAATCGCGTTGCCGACCGCGGGCGGGATGATGACGGTCGTCGGCTCGCCGATCCCCGTCCACTTCGCGCCACCGGTCATGCCCCCGAAATGGGCGCGAACGACCGGCATTTCATCGATGCGCATCAGGCGGTAATCGTCGAAATTGCCTTCGACGACGCGACCGTTGCGCACCGTGATTTCCTCATGGAGCATCGCGCTGAGGCCGTAGGCGGTGCCGCCTTCGACCTGGCCGATGATGTCGGCCTTGTTGACGATGTTGCCCATGTCGAAGGCCATGTCGGCGCTGACGACGCGGAGTTCGCCGCCTTTGCTGACGGTGACCTCGGCGACGCAGCCGATGATGGTGCCGTGGTCGAGCGTCATGGCGAAGCCCTGGCCGCTCCCCTTGGGCAGCGGTTTGCCCCAGTTGGCCTTGGTCGCCACTTCGTTCAGGACCTTGAGCCAGCCCGGATCCTTGGCGTTGGCGAGCAAAGCCCGGCGCATCTCGACCGGGTCCTTGCCGCCGGCGGCGCAGCATTCGTCGATGAAGCTCTCATACATGAAGGCGTTCTGGTTGACGCCGGGGCCGCGCCAGGCGCCGGTCGGCACATGGGTCTGCACCGCGTGCCAATCGAGCTGCATGTGCGGGAAGGTGTAATCGACGTCGGTGATGCCGCGGATTTGGTTGGCATCGACCTTGTTGTTGGCGTCGATACCGTTGCCCAACGCGCCGCCGCGCTGGATCGTGGTTGACTGCCCGGCATAGATAACGTGCATGGCGTTGATGTTGCCATTGGCGTCGAGGCCACCCTTGAATCGCGCCGCCTCGAACGGGCGGTAGGCACCCTGGCGCGTGGTTTCTTCGCGCGACCAGATCACCTTCACCGGCTTGCCGCCCAGGGTCCTGGACAGGAACGCGGCCTGACGCGCCTCGGCGCCGCCGCTGCCGCCGCGCCGGCCGAAGCCGCCGCCGACGAAAGCGGAATAAACATGCACGCTCTCCTTGGGCACGCCCAGTTCCTCGGCGGTGATTTCGAGCACCGATTGCGGGTTCTGCGTGCTCGCCCACACCTCGACCTTGCCCTGAGCAACCAACACGGTCGCGTTGATCGGCTCCATGACGGCGTGATCGACGAAGGGCGTCGTGTAGAGGGAATCGACGGTCCGGCGCGCATCCTTCATCGCGTTGACGGCGTCGCCGGTCTTCTTGGCGATGGCGCCCGGCTTGTCGAGCGTGGCGATCGCGGTCTTGAAGAAATCGTCGGTGCTGGTCCTGCCGGCCGCGCCTTCATCCCACTCCATTTGCATGGCGTCAAGGGCGGTGCGCGCCTGCCAGTAATGCTGGGCGACGACGGCGACGCCCGAACGCGACTGGTTGGCCCAGTTGGCGGCGCTGTGCTTCGGATCCTTGCCCAATTCCAGGACGTCGATGACGCCCGGGCGGGCCTTGGCGGAAGCGGCGTCGAAGCTCTTGATCTTGGCGCCGAACACCGGGGCGGTCTTGACCGCGGCGTAAAGCATCCCCGGCACCTTCGCGTCGATGCCATAGACGGCGCTGCCGTTGACCTTAACCGGGGTGTCGAAACGCTTAACGTTGTCGACCTTGCCGATGAAGGTGAATTCGCCGACCTTCTTGATTTCGGGCTCTTTCTCCAAGCGCACCGTCGCGGCGCGGGCGGCCACTTCGCCGTAGCGGAGCGTGCGGCCGGTGGGCCGGTGGGTCAGCTTGCTGGCCTTGGCGTCGATTTCGGTGACGGGCACGTTCCACTGCGCCGCGGCCGCCAACTTCAAGCGTTCACGCGCGCTGGCGCCGGCCTTCATCAGATATTCGCGCGACCCGGTGACCGAGCCGCTGCCGCCGACGCCCATGCGCTGATAGACGCCGTTTTCGCGGATCGTCCGGTTGGCCGAGGCCAGTTCCGCCTGCACCTTGCTCCAATCGCATTCCAGCTCTTCGCAAACCAGCATGGGCATCGAGGTAAAGGTGCCGGTGCCGATTTCGTTTTGAGCGACGCGAATGGTGATGGTGTCGTCGGGCGCGATCACGATCCAAGCGTTGATTTCCGCGCCGGTATTGCCCGGGGGGGACATCCACGGCTCGGGCATCACCGCATTGGCCGCGTTGGCGACGCCGCCCGTTAGGTTCAGGCCAAGAACCATGCCGCCACCCACGGCAGCGGTCGTTACGGCGAATTGCCGCCGATTCAATTCCAGCTTGTCGGTCATCGTTTCCTCCTCATGTCAGCGCGTGACATTTTGACGCGTTTTCGGATGAGGGAAACTAGCATGAGGCCATGCCGGCTGTCATCGGGGGTCGGGGAAAGACCTCCTCTTTCGCCGCAACTGCTTGGAAGAAAGGAAGAAGGCGGCCGGGCGAGGCCGCCTTCTCTGCCGGGACCGGCGGTTACGACCAGCTTAGGTCGTGGTTCTTCAAGGGTAGGCTGCGGATACGCCTTCCGGTGATCTTGAAGATTGCGTTGGTGACGGCCGATTGGATCGGACCGCTCATCGCTTCCGACAAACCGGTGAATTTGGTCCCGCCAGTCAAACCGCCGAGATGGACGTTAACCACCGGCGCCTCGTCGATCCGCACCATCGGCGCATCGTCGAAATTGCCTTCGACGATACGTCCGTTGCGGATGTTGAGTTCGTGGTAGAGCGTCTCCGTCAGCCCCCAGACGACGCCGGCTTGAGCGTTGCTCAACACTTCGCTCAAATTGATGATGGAGCCGGTGTCGAAGGCGACATCGACCTTCTCGACCTTCAACTGCCCGCCTTGGCTCAGCGAGACCGTGGCGACATTGGCGACGATGGTCCCCTGGCCGGGCGCGGTTGTGCTCCACGACCCGATGCCGAAGCCTTGCGCCGTGCCCTTGGGCAGCGGCTTGCCCCACCCCGCCTTGGTCGTGCATTCGTTCAGGCATTTCAGCCACCCCGGATCCGGCCATTTGGCGAGCAGCTTCCGCCGGTATTCCATTTCATCGATCTTGGCGGCATGGGCCAGTTCATCGATGAAGGATTCGAGGAAGAAGATGTTGCTGTTCCAGCCCGGCGAGCGCCACGGACCGAGCAGGACGTGGTTCTGCACCTCGTTGTATTCGAGCTTCACGTTGGGGATCGTGGTCCAATAGGGCGCGTCGATCAGCGCGCGAATGGCCCCGCTATCGGCTTCGCCCTTTTCCACCTTTTCAAGCGGCGCCCCGACCCACCGGTTGCGCGCCACGCTCGCGGCACGCATGAACAACGCCGTCGGCATGCCGTCGGCTCCGATGGCTCCCTGCATCTTGACCATGTTGATCGGGCGGTAGCGGCCCTGGCGCGTCGTCTCCTCGCGGCTCCAGAGTGCCATGACGGGACGCCCGGCCAATTGGCCCTGGAGCTGTTTGGCAATGGCCACGGCCAGGCGAACCTCTCCGGCCGCGTTGCGCCGGCCGAACGACCCACCCATCAACGTTTCGTGCAGATTGGTCTTTTCACGCGTCAGGCCGCCTTCATGCACGGCGACGGCCAGCGCGGTTTCGGCGCTGGGGGTCGGCGCCCATACATCGACGCGATCGGCCGTCACCTGGGCCGTGGCGTTCATGGGCTCCATCAAATGGTGGTCCTGGAGCGGCGTCATGTACACGCCTTCGATGATGCGGCTGGCGGATTTCAAGGCATTCGCGGCATCACCCTGGGAACGGACGGTAATGTCGCTCGGCTTTTCCAGGGCGTCGTAGTACGGCTTGTAAAAGGCGTCGGTGTTGGCGAATTTCGCCCCCGCCCCGTCATCCCATTCGATGGGCAGGACCTCCAACGCGCTCTTGGCCTGCCAATAGGTATCGGCGACGACCGCCACGGTGGCCATCAGGGCGCTTCCCGGGTCGGGAAGCTTCGAGGGGTCCGGCGTCGCATCGACCTTCATGGCCGCGCGCACGCCGGGCCGGTCCTTGATCGCATTGAAGTCGAAGCTTTTCACCTTGCCGCCGTGGACCGGCGATTGTTTGACCGCGGCGTACAACATGTTGGGCAAGCGGACGTCCACGCCGAATTTGGCGCTGCCAATAACGACCAGCCGGGTCGTCGCCTTCGGAACCGCGACCTTGCCGGCGAAAGTCCATTGATCCGCCGGCTTGATCGCCGGCTCCTTGTCCAGCTTCAGCGTTGCCGCCTTCGCCGCCATCTCGCCGAAACGCAAGGTGCGATTGGTGGGCTTGTGCGTGAGAATGCCGGCATTGGCCTCGACCTGTTCGACCGGGACATTCCATTGCTGCGCCGCCGCCAGCTTCAGTTGCTCGCGGGCGATGGCGCCCATTTTCTGCGCCGTTGAGCGAAAACCCGAAGCGCGCTGGCTGAATTGCTGATACACGCGATTTTGAGCGTAATGCCGCTTGATGTCCGCGAACTCGATGCGGACCTTGTCCCAGGCGCAGGACAGCTCCTCGCACACCATCTGGGCGACGCCGGTCGAGGCGCCGTTGCCCTGGTCGGTGACCGGGATGCGCAGGATGATGGTGTCGTCGGCGTTGACCACGACCCAGGCATTGATTTCGGCATCGCCGGGTGCCGCGAGCGCGGGATTCACGGCGCCGGGAAAACGTAGGCCGATCGCCATGCCGCCGCCCGCCGCCGCTGTGGTGATAACGAACTGACGGCGATTCACTTTCAATCTATCGGTCATGTGAATGCCCCCCCTTAAGCCTTGGTGTTCTTCGCGGCGAGATGGATCGCGGCGCGAATGCGCTGATACGTCCCGCAGCGGCAGATGTTGGTGATCGTCTTGTCGATGTCGGCATCCGTTGGCTTCGGCTTACGGGCCAGAAGCGCCGCCGTCGCCATGATCATGCCCGATTGGCAATAGCCGCATTGCGGCACGTCCAACTTGATCCAAGCCTTTTGGACCGGGTGGCTGCTATCGGCCGACAGGCCTTCGATGGTGGTGATCTGCGCGCCCACGACCGAACCGGCCGGGGTGACGC
>CANFCX010000022.1 GCA_947445225.1 Rhodospirillales bacterium | reverse complement strand
GTTAGGCCGATTCGTCAGGGTTTCGAATGACGTATGTCGCAACAGCCGGACGCGGACGCCGGCACGTCGGGAACGGGATCGTGGCCGTGGCCGCCCCAGGGGTGGCAACGCAGGATTCGGCGAAACGCGAGCCAACCGCCCGAAACCGCGCCATGGCGCAGGACGGCTTCCTGGGCGTATTGGGAACAACTTGGCCAATAGCGGCATCCGGACACGGTCAAGGGCATGAACGCATTGATCACCGGCGACACCAGCCACCGATAGACCTCGATCAGGCCCCCGATCGCGCGCGCGGCCGAATTCATGCCGTCGGACTCTTAGATTGGTTTCGATAAGCGTTGAGTCGCTGCATGGCCGTCGTCAAATCCTCGATCAGAAGAACAAAAGGCCGCCCCAACGTCGCACCCCTTCCGATCACCACGTAATCAAGGCCGGGCAGGGCATGGGCAGGGAAAATCGCCGCCGCCGCCGCTTTCAACCGCCGCCTTGCCCGATTGCGGACCACCGCGGAGCCGACCTTGCGCGTCACCGTGAAGCCCACACGCGGAATTGCCGGCTGTGCGTCCTCAACATCGCCGCGCTTGCCGATCTGGAGGATCAAGCCGGGAGCGACTGCTTTCTGGCGCGTGCCGGCGACGCGGAGGAAGTCGGGCCGATGCCGAAGCCGGCCCACTTCATCGCGCATGGTCACGCAGATAGACGCTTACGCCCCTTGGACCGGCGACTGGAAATGACGCGGCGCCCGCCGACCGTTTCCATGCGTGTCCGGAAACCGTGCCGACGCTTGCGAATGAGTTTACTGGGCTGAAACGTCCGCTTCACGACGAATCTCCGTGAACCTGCCGGCCAGCCGGCGGTAATTCCAATAGACGCCGGTGTATACGGGCGCGGTTGGGCGAAGTCAATGCGCCGATGACGGATAGTGTCGGGAGCCGGCTGTGTCCTGTGCCCCTCGCGCCCGCGCCTTCTGTGCTAAACAGGGTGCCTCATCGCGGCGGCCGCCCTGGCGCTGCCGAGCCGGAGTGACGATGTGGAGCCAGAGATAAAGCAAAGGAAGATGCTGCTGCGCGTAGTTCCGCTGGCCGTGCTGATCCTTGGGCTGATCGGCTTCTGGTGGTTTGGGCTTGATCGTTATTTGACCTTCTCGGCGCTGCGCGACAATCGAGAGATGCTGCGGGCCTGGGTGGAAACCGAAGGTCTATGGGCCGGCGCCGCCTTCGCCGTCGTTTACGCTTTCGCGGCGGCGATCTCCATCCCGGGGGCCGCGCTGTTCACGGTTTCATCCGGGTTCCTGTTCGGCCAGATCTGGGGCGCCGTCTTCGCCATAATCGGCGCAACTCTGGGCGCGACGCTGGTTTTTCTGGCCGCGCGGACCGCGCTTGGAGAACCCTTACGCGCCCGCGCCGGGCCAACGCTCAAGCGCATGGAAGCCGGTTTCAAGAAAGACGCTTTCAACTACCTCCTCGTGCTGCGTTTGGTGCCGGTTTTTCCATTCTGGCTCGTCAATCTTGTCGCGGCCTTCCTGAACGTACGCCTTGGCACCTACGTTTTGGCGACGGTTATCGGCATCATTCCCGCGGCCGTTATCTATGCCGGCGTCGGGAACGGTCTTGGCATGATCTTCGATGAAGGCGCCACGCCGGATCTTCACGCGATTTTCCGGGCCGAGATTCTGTTCCCGCTGCTCGGCCTGGCGGCGCTAGCCCTTTCGCCGGTCGTTTTTCGGCATTTCACCGCGGGCCGCTAACAGGCTCGCCATGGCGGTCATCGAGGTCGACATCGGTGTCATCGGGGGTGGGTCGGGGGGCCTGTCCGTGGCCGCCGGCGCCGCTCAAATGGGTGCGTCGGTCGCTCTCATCGAGCGTGGCCGAATGGGCGGCGATTGTTTGAATACCGGCTGCGTGCCCTCGAAATCGTTGCTCGCGGCGGCGGCCGCGGCCGCGGCCGTGCGCGGGGCGCCGCTATTCGGCGTTGATGCCGGTGAACCGAAGATTGATTTCGGCCGCGTCCACGATTTTGTTCACGGGGTCATCGCGGATATCGCGCCCCATGATTCGCCCGAACGCTTCGAAAGCCTGGGCGTCAAGGTCATCGCCGCCGCGGCGTGTTTTGCAAATGGGCGGGAACTGATCGCCGGTAACGACATCGTCCGCGCCCGGCGATTTGTTGTCGCGACCGGGTCGTCGCCCTTCATTCCGGCGATTCCCGGTCTTGAAGGTGTGCCTTACATGACCAATGAATCGATCTTTGAGCTGAAGACGCGGCCGCCGCATTTGCTTGTCCTGGGCGGCGGTCCCATCGGCATCGAACTGGCGCAAGCCCACCGCAGGCTTGGCGCACGTGTCACCATCGTCGAGATGGCGTCGATCCTGGGCAAGGACGATCCCGAGCTGGTGGATTTCGTGCGGCGCTCGCTGCGGGCCGAGGGTGTCGATATCCGCGAGGGCATGCGTGTGGTCCGGGTCGATCCCGGCGCCGATGGGGTGAAGCTGCAATTGGCAAGCGCGACCGGCGTCACCGATGAAGTTGCCGGCTCCCATCTTCTGGTGGCCGTGGGCCGCCGCCCGAATATTTCGAGCCTGGGGTTAGATGCAGCGGGCGTGGCTCATACCGCGACGGGCGTCACCGTCGACCGCCGGCTGCGAACCACCAATCGCCGCATCTATGCCATCGGCGACGTCGCGGGATCCTTCCAATTCACGCATGTCGCCGGCTATCACGCCGGCATCGTGCTCCGTAACACCCTGTTCCGCCTGCCGGCGCGGATCGACGATCGCGCGGTGCCGCGCGTGACCTATGCCGATCCCGAACTGGCGCAGGTCGGACAAACCGAGGAACATGCGCGCGCCGCCCGCGGGAACATTCGTGTCCTGCGCTGGTCGTTCGCCGAAAACGACCGTGCCCGCACGCAACGCAACATCGAGGGCATGATCAAGGTCGTGACCACGACGCGCGGCCGCATCCTCGGCGCCACCATCGTCGGCCGCGAGGCCGGTGAACTCATCAACGTCTGGGTGTTGGCCCTTTCAAAGGGCCTCTCGATCGGCGCGGTGGCGGGAATGATTGTCCCCTATCCCACCTTGGGGGAGGTTTCCAAGCGCGCCGCGGGGAGTTTCTTCGCGCCCAGCCTTTTCGGGCCGCGAACGCGGCGGCTCGTCCGTTTCCTGGCTCGGTTCGGATGATCGCGATTCCCCGCCTTTCGCGGCCGGGCGAGTCCCGGCGGCCGGTCGGCGTGGTATGGTGATGCCGTGTTAGGACCGGCCCGTAAATTACCGCCCGTGGTCTTTGGGCTGTCGGCCCGCCTTCTGGTCATGACGGTCGCCTTTGTCATGCTCAGCGAGGTGCTGATCTACGTTCCCTCGATCGCGAATTTCCGAAAGACATATCTCGCCGAACGGATCGCCGCGGCCCAGCTTGCGACGCTGGCGCTGGAGGCGACGCCGGACTTCATGGTCGGCGAGGAGCTGAACATCGCGCTCTTGCGGCATGCCGAGACACATGCGGTGATCCTGCACCGGCCTGGCCGGCTCCGCGTCATGCTTGTCACCGAAACGCCGCCGGAGCCCGATCTGACCGTGGACTTGCGCCAAGCCACGGCGACACAACTGGTCGCCGACGCGATGGCGACGTTGTTCCAACGCTCGAACCGGGTGCTGCGTGTCTTGGGCGACTCCACGCTCGATTTCGGCGTCGTTGTCGAAACCCATATCGACGAAGAGCCGATGCGCGTGGCGATGCAGGACTATTCCGAGCGAATCCTGGGCCTGTCGATCGTCATTTCGCTGATCACCGCCACTTTGGTGTTTCTCAGCCTGCAGTGGTTGACGGTTCGGCCGATGCGCCGGCTGATCGACAGCATCGCCGCCTTCCGCGAGGCCCCGGAGGATGCGCGCCGCGTCCTTCGCCCAGGACGCCGAACCGACGAAATCGGCGTCGCGCAGCGCGAGCTTGCCAACATGCAAGAAGCGTTGCGATCGGCGCTGGCGCAGCAAGCCCGTCTCGCCGCGCTCGGTTCGGCGGTGACCAAGATCAACCACGATCTCAGCAACATCCTATCCACCGTCCGATTGCTGTCCGACCGGCTCGCCGACAGCACCGACCCCAATGTGAAGAAACTTGCCCCCAATCTACTCGGCGCCGTCGATCGCGCGGTTGCCCTGTGCGGCCAAACCCTGGATTTTGCGCGAGACCAGCCGCCCCAACCCAAAATGCGCCGGTTTGCCCTGCGGCCATTGATCGACGATGTCGGACAGGTCGTCGCGTTGCTCACCGCCAATCGCGCGCAGTGGCAGAACATCGTCCATCGCGATGTCGAGGTCGAAGCCGACGCCGAGCAACTCTTCCGCGTTCTCGTCAATCTCGGCCGCAACGCCGCCGAGGCGGGGGCGAGCAACGTCCAGGTCCGAACCCGTTTGATTCCCGGAAGACTGGTGGTCGAAGTGCGCGATGACGGGCCCGGCGTGCCGGCGAAAGCGCGCAACAAGCTGTTCCAGCCCTTCGCCGGTTCGGCCCGTCCGGGCGGCACCGGTCTCGGCCTTGCCATCGCACGCGACTTGATGCGCGCGCACGGTGGGGATATTGAACTGGCGGAGTCCTCGTCTTCGGGCACGGTGTTTCATCTGGCCCTGCCCGTGGACGAGGCGGCATAGGCGGCATTTGAAAGGGGACGATGATGCTTCCATACGCAAAGTGGTTGGCCGGAGTTTACGGGGGTGCTCTCAGCCTGGCCGGGTTGTTCATGGCGGCGAAGGGCACCAATGACTTCATCTATGGCGCCGGGCTGGTCGTCTTCGTTGTTGGTGTCGGCACGGTCTTCGCGCTGATCCACAACGCCTATGACGGCAAACATTAGGCGCTGGGCGGGATCGGGCGGTGAAAGCCCTGCTCGCCAATAGCCCGATTCAGTCCAATTGAAGAAGCTGCGCCTTCAGATAGGCGGATTCCGGCAGGAAGGGATGAACCGGGTGATCCGGCCCGGCCCCGGTCGTGGACAGAATGCGGCCTTGTCGTCCCGCGTCGGAAATTCCTCGGCGAATTTGGTCCGCGAACATCGCCAATTCGACATTGTGCGAACATGAGGCGACAAATAACAGGCCACGCGGCGCCACCAGCTTCGCGGCAAGGCGCGTCATCTTGCGGTAGCCCTTGACGCCGGCGCCGAGGTCCTTTTTCGATTTGACGAAGGCCGGGGGATCGGCGACGACGATATCGAATCGCTCGCCCGCTTCGTCCAGCCGGGCCATTTCCGCGAAAACCTCGGCGCGGACAAAGCGGCAAACCGCCGCCATCCCGTTGAGGCGGGCTGCCGCTTCGGCCAGCGCCAAAGCCGGGGCCGAACGATCGACGGCGACGACTTCGCGGGCGCCGGCGCGTGCCGCGGCCAGGGCAAACCCGCCGCAATAACTGTACAGATCGAGGACTCGGCGCCCCTTGGCCAAGGTGGCGACGGCGCGCCGATTCTCCCGCTGGTCGAAGAACCATCCCGTCTTTTGCCCGGTGAGGAGGTCGGCGAGAAATCGCGTTTCGTTCTCCACCAGCTCCACCGGGCCGGTGACATCGCCCTTGATGATTCGGGTCTCCTCTTTCAGCCCTTCCTGGGCGCGCGCCGCCGAATCGTTGCGCAGGATCGCCACGCGCGGCTTGAGGAGCCGTTCCAAAACCTCCCACAGAATCGGCCAGAGCATTTCCATGGCGGCGCTATTAACTTGGATGACCAGGTGATCGCCAAACCGATCGACGATCAGGCCGGGCAGGCCATCGGCCTCGCTGTGGACGAGCCGGTAGAACGGCAACCCATAGAATCGCTCGCGCAGGTCGAGCGCGGCCTCGATCCGCCGCGCGAGGAACGCCGAATCGATCGTTTCGCCCGGATCCAGGGACAGGACCCGCGCGCTGATCAGCGGATGGGGATTGAAGGCGGCGGTCGCGAAGGGCGGGCCCTCGGCGGCGGCCAGAGTCACGATGGTACCGGGGGCGAGGGCCTTGGCCGCGGCGTCCATCGCGATCTCGTTGGAATAGACCCAAGGATGGCCGGCGGCCGCGCGCCGATGCCGGGCGGGGAGCAAACGGACCTTCGGCCGGGACCGCGGATCGTCGGGCGAAGCCGACAATTCGGATGCGGCGGCGGTGAGGGACAAGATTGACTCGCTTTCAATTGCCGTGCCTGAATCGGCCATGGCGGTAACCGTCTTCTACAACCTCATCGCCCTGCTCGTCATCATCGACCCGGTGGGCATCTCGGCGATTTTCGTCGGTTTGACGCGCGGTCTGCCCGATGCGGAGCGGCGCTGGACGGCTGTGCGCGGCGTCTTCATCGCCGGGATCGTCCTGCTCGTCTTCGCTTTTCTTGGCGAGTTTCTGTTGCGCGCTTTGGGAATCACGTTGCCCGCGCTCAAGATCGCCGGTGGCGTCCTTCTGTTCCTATTGGCCACGGATATGGTCTTCGCCCGCCAGACCGGATTGCGATCGATGACGGCCGCGGAGGATCGGGAAGCCGAGAGCAAATCCGATATTTCCGTCTTTCCGCTGGCCATTCCGCTGATCGCGGGGCCGGGGGCGATGACCTCCGTCGTTCTCCTCATGAGCCGATTGCAGGGCGACCCGATCGGCCAGGCCGTGTTCATCATGGTCCTGATGGTCGCCCTGGGTCTGACCCTCGCGGCGCTTCTCTTCGCGTCGAGGATGGTCAGCCTTCTCGGGATCACCGGCACCAATGTGGTCAGCCGAACGCTCGGCATCGTGCTGGCGGCGCTGGCGGTCCAATTCCTCGTCGATGGGACGATGGAGAGCTTCGGGCTGGCGAGACCTTAGGACCGGCTTTCGCGCCGCTCTTGGCTGAACTGGGGCATTGTCACCAAAGCCGCGTCCGGCTAACGTCAATTTCGATCGATTGGCCAAGGATCTCGTCGCCCGATGCCCCAGGATTTGTGGCGCCTTCAGCCCTTCAGCCGCCAATTCGGCGCCGATCGCGGCACGCCGATCGACCGTTATTACATCGAGAACTTCTTAGCCCTCCGGGCGACGGATATTCGGGGGCGGGTGCTCGAAATGGGCGACAACCAATACACGCGCCGCTTCGGCGGCCGGCGCGTGGCCAGGAGCGACGTTCTTTTCCAGCGTGAAGGCAAACCCGGAGTCACCATCGTCGACGATCTGCAAACCGGGCGGAAATTGCCGGAGGACGCATTCGATTGCGTCATCTTTACCCAGACCATGCAGCTTCTTTACGACCTCAGGGGCGCCATCGGCAATCTGCACCGTATTCTCAAGCCCGGCGGCGTGTTGCTCGCGACTTTTCCGGGCATTTCCCAAATCGCCAAGGATGCGCAGGAAGGCTGGTACGACCATTGGCGGCTGACCTCGATCGCCGCGCGCAAGCTGTTTGGCGAGCCCTTCGGGGAAGCCAACGTCCTCGTGGAGGCAAAGGGGAACGTGCTGGCCACCGTTGCCTTCCTCCAGGGATTGGCGGTGCATGAATTGTCGCGCGGCGAACTCGAACACCGCGATCCGGATTACGAAATGTCGATCACCTTGCGCGCGGTCAAGGCCGGTGCGGCGCCTATTGCTCGGTCAGCTTGAATTCGATCCGGCGATTGCGGCGAAAGCCGATTTCATCGGCGCGCGGGTCGAGCGGGTGATATTCGCCGAATCCGGCCGCGGCGACGCGAACCGGCGGCACACCCTGGCCGATCAGATATTTCGTGACCGCGAGCGCCCGCGCGGTCGATAGCTCCCAGTTCGATGGAAATTCCCGGCTGCGAATGGGAACCGTGTCGGTGTGGCCGTCGACGCGCAATATCCAATCCAGATCGGGCGGGATTTTACCGGCGATGTCGGACAGCGCCCGCGCGAGGGCATCGAGTTGGCGTCGCGCCGATTCGCCCAACTCCGCCGATCCCGCCGCGAAGAGCACCTCCGATTGAAACACAAAGCGATCGCCGACCACCCGCATGTCCTGGCGATCTCCGAGACTTTCGCGCAGGCGCCCGAAAAATTCCGATCGGTAGCGAGCCAGCTCCTCGACTTTTTGGGCGAGCGCCGCGTTCAGCCGGCGGCCGAGTTCGGCGATCGTGACCTGGCTTTCGGTCTCCTTCGATTTTGAAAGCTTCAACGCCGTGTCGATGTCGGCGATTTGACGGCGCAGGGCCCCGATCTGGCCGTTGAGGATTTCGATCTGACTTTGCGCCGCCGCGGCGATACGTCGCTCGGCGGTCGCGCGGTCCTCCGCCGCCAGTCGAGCGCTTTCGATTTCCAACAGGTTGCGGTCGCGCAGCCCGATCTCGCGCTGAACAATTTGCGCGCGATCTTCGAACTCCTTGACCCGCCGCGCGAGGCGGCCGGCCTCCTCCTCCATCGATGCCAGTCGCCGCGATGTCTCGTTCCCTGCCTTGTCGGCGTCGCCCAGCAGGGAGGAGAGTTGCTGCTGGGCCAGGCGCAATTCCGTCGTGGTCTGCCGTTCGATGTCGAGAAGGTCGGTCAGTTCGGCCACGCGCGTCGTGAGCGTGGCGTTCTTGCGCCGCAGCTCCTCCACCAGGATGAGCACCTGTTCGGCGGTCCTGGCGAGGTCGAGGAAGGCCTCGCGCTCGGCCGTGACGGTGGTTGCCTCTTGGAGTGAACTGGGCGGCGTGACCGCCGGCTGCGCCATGGCCCCGGCGCCGGGCATCCACCACAAACCGGCGAGGACAACGAGCCGATGGCGGTGGGCGCGGAGGGTCATTCGCCGCGGAATTCTTCGACCATCTTGCGCAGGCGGCGGAGATCGCGGATCGCCAAGGTGTCGCCTTCGCGGTGCAACAACCCTTGCCGGGCGAGATCGTTGAGGACGCGAGCGACGGTCTCGCGCGTCGTGCTCACCCGGCTCGCGATATCGGCATGGAGCGGCACGGGATGGATATTGGCGCTGTGATCGCTTTGCTCGGTTGGCGCGGCAAGGCGAAGAATTTCGGCATGAATGCGGTTGTTGGCGCCCAGTGTGCTCAAATCCATGATCCGCACCGTGGATTGGCGGACCATCCGCGCCAGCCGGCGCATGAGGCGAATTCCAATCTCGGGGTGGTCGAGCAACATCTGGGTGAAGGTTTCGGGAGACAATGCCGCGACCATGCTGTCGGTGACGGCCACGACATTGGCGGAGCGCGGTTCGCCGTCGATCGCGGCCAATTCCCCGAAACAGCCGCCAGCGTCGATATCGTCGAACGCGACCTCGCGCCCGGACATCGAGTAATTCACGACTCTCACCCGACCGCGGGCGATGAGAAATACGTCACGGGAATCGCTGTGCCGATCGATAACCTGTTCATTGGGCGAGTAGCGCCGCCATTTGCAACGCTGTTCGATTTGCCTTCGCGTCGCAGCCGGCACGCCGGCAAGCAAAGCAATGCCATCCAACGACTTTTCTTCGATCGCCCCCATCGCCCAACCTCCCGCGTGCAGTGTAGCACAAGCCCGACGGTGAAGAAGGAGGGGCTTCCCTGCCGGGGACCGACTGACTATATTGCGCCGCACAATTGTTGCGCGGGGCTGCATCGCGCGCGACTCCAACCGGGTGGGGAGATCGTTTCTCGATGCCGACGTCCCAGGGCAACTTCGACGAATTGCGCGGCTACTATCTGGAAGAGCTGTCCGTCGGCATGACGGCGCTTTACGCCCGGACGATCACCGAGGCCGATGTCGTGTTATTTGCCGGCATCTCCGGGGACGTAAACCCGGTCCACCTCAATCAGGACTTCGCGGCCGCGACGATTTTCGGCGGACGCATCGCCCATGGGATGCTGACCGCGAGCCTCCTTTCGACCGTGATCGGAACCAAGCTGCCCGGTCCGGGCTGCATCTATGTGAGCCAGAATCTTCGATTCAAGGCTCCGGTACGGTCCGGCGACACGGTCCAGGCGCGGGCGACCATCACCGAGATCATCCCGGAGAAACGCCGTGTCGTGCTGACCACGGTTTGCTCCGTCGGCGACAAAGTCGTCATCGATGGCGAGGCCATCATCATGGTTCCCCGAGCGCCGGCCGCCGGCGAACAGAACGCGAAGAATTCCGCCGCCGCGCCAGCCACGGCCTAAATCGCGCACCAACCCCGCCAGGGTGCGCTCGCGCGGAGTCCGCGGGCCCTGTAGTCTCGGGCCGGTCTGCCACACGCCTCTCTCGGATCTCAGCCTCACCCAACCCTTATGCGCCTATTTAGGGATTTCAGGACCGTGCCGGCCGCCGCTCGCGGCGCCGTGGTCGCCATCGGCAATTTCGATGGGGTCCATCGCGGCCATCGTGCCGTGATTGGGGCCGCCCGGGCGGCGGCCGATCGGCGCGCGGTTCCGCTCGCGGTTCTCAGTTTCGAGCCCCATCCGCGTGCCTATTTCGCGCCTGGCCAACCACCGTTTCGGCTGACAACGCTGCGCCAGAAAATCCGCCTACTCGCCGGTTTGGGCGTCGATTTTCTGTTCGTGCCGCGCTTCGACCGGGAGATGGCGCAAACCAGCCCAGGTGCGTTCGTGGGTGATGTCCTCGCCGGTGCGTTGGGGGCGCGCCAAGTCGTGGTCGGACGGGATTTTGCCTTCGGGCGTGCTCGCGCCGGTAATGTCGAAACCCTTCGCGGTCTGGCCGTCCCCGCCGGCATCGACGTCCACTGCCTGGATGCGGTGAACGAGGGCGACGAGGGTTCGGTGTCGTCCTCGCGCATCCGCGATCTACTACGTTTGGGCCGGCCCGATGCCGCCGCCCTGTTACTCGGGCGCGATTGGGAAATCGAAGGTCGGGTACTGCGCGGCGAACGTCGCGGGCGGCTTCTCGGTTTCCCCACGGCCAATCTCCGGCTCGGCGATATCCTCCGCCCTGCTTTCGGCGTCTACGCCACGCGCATTCGGGTCGCGGGCGAAAGCGGCGAGGCGCATGCGGGCGTGGCCAATCTCGGCAATCGGCCAACCTTCGGGGGAACCCGGGAACTGCTCGAGGCCCATGTCTTCGACTTCAACGGCGACCTTTACGGCAGGCGGGTTTGCGTTGCGTTGTCGGCCTTCCTTCGACCCGAACGGAAATTCGACGGCGTGGAGGCGCTGAAGGCGCAGATCGCCCGCGATGCCGATGACGCCCGCCGCCACTTCGCGTCGCCTATCGCGTCGCGCGTAAAACCCTGATTCGATTGACGGAGTCCTGCGCCGTTTTTATTATCCCGCGATGACCGCAGCGCTCCTCATGTGCATGGCGACCGGGCGAATTACCGGCTCGGCCCTTAACCGGGGCCGGGAGGTGTTTGCTGTATCGTCGTCGTTTTTGCCCGAGGAGTTTGCGCGTCGTGTCCATCCCTAGGAAATCACTTCCGCCCCACCCGGCCCGCCCGGCGGGCGCCTTCTGTCTCGCTGTCGGTGCCTGCGTCGGGCGCCCGCGATGACCGATTACAAGGCCACGGTCTTCCTGCCCCGCACGGATTTTCCGATGAAGGGCGAATTGCCCAAA
This sequence comes from Rhodospirillales bacterium, assembly GCA_947445225.1. GTDB lineage: Bacteria > Pseudomonadota > Alphaproteobacteria > CACIAM-22H2 > CACIAM-22H2 > SHVT01. Next base: position 18,674 of record CANFCX010000022.1, on the reverse strand, counting down.
CGCGAGCCGGAGCTGCTCGCGCGCTGGCGCGACATGGACCTATTCGGCCGCACGCGAGCGGCCTCCCGCGGGTTGGAGAAATTCGTCCTCCATGACGGCCCGCCTTATGCCAATGGCAATCTTCATATCGGCCATGCGCTCAACAAGATTCTGAAGGACGTCGTTTCCCGGACTCAGCAGATGTTGGGCAAGGATTCCAACTATGTACCCGGATGGGATTGCCACGGCCTGCCCATCGAATGGAAGGTGGAGGAGGATTACCGGGCCAAGGGCAAGGACAAAGACAAGGTCGACATCATCGATTTCCGGCGTGAATGCAGGGATTTCGCCGCCCATTGGATGAAGGTGCAAAGCGGCGAGTTCCAGCGTCTGGGCGTGATCGGCGACTGGCAGCACCCCTATGCCACGATGGAGCACAAATCCGAGTCGGTCATCGCCCGGGAGTTGATGAAATTCGCGGCCAACGGCCTGCTCTATCGCGGCTCCAAGCCTGTGATGTGGTCGGTCGTCGAGAAGACCGCCCTGGCCGAGGCCGAGGTCGAATACGAGGACTACGTCTCCGACCAAGTGTGGGTCGCCTTCCCGATAAAAGCGGGCGCTGGCGGCATGGCCGATCTTCTGGCCGCGCGGGTGTTGATCTGGACGACGACGCCCTGGACCATCCCCGGCAATCGCGCGATTTCCTATTCGCCGAAGATCGAATACGGCCTCTACAAGATCGTGGCCGCGCCCGAAGGCAATTGGGCGCCGGTGGGAGGTTCCTATCTGATCGCCACGAAGCTGGCGGCGGAGGTCTTCAAAGCCGCCAAGGTCGAGACCTACGAACTCGTGCGCTTGGTTGCGGCGACGCAGATCGCCGCGCTTGAATGCAGCCACCCGTTGCACGCCCGGATCCCTCACTATGATTTCGTCGTGCCGCTCCTCGCCGGCGACCATGTCAGCGACGATGCCGGCACCGGCTTTGTGCACACCGCGCCCGGCCATGGACGCGACGATTTTGAAATATGGACCGCCAATGCCCGCGGCCTCGCCGACCGCGGCATCAATCCGCATATCCCGTATACGGTGGATGCCGACGGATTCTTTACAGAGCAGGCGCCGGGTTTTGCCGGCAAACGGGTCATCACCGAGAAAGGCGACAAGGGCGACGCCAATGAAGCGGTGATCGCGGCCCTGAAGGATACCCACGCGATCATCGCGCGCGCGCGGCTGACCCACCAATATCCGCATTCCTGGCGGTCCAAGAAGCCGGTGATCTTCCGCAACACGCCGCAATGGTTCATCGCGCTCGACCGCGACGTCGCGAAAAAAGGGGATACGCTACGGGCGCGGGCCTTGGCCGCGATCGAGGACACACGCTGGGTCCCCGGGATCGGCAAGAACCGCATCAACGGCATGATCGAAAATCGCCCCGATTGGGTGATCTCGCGCCAGCGCGCCTGGGGTGTGCCGATTCCGGTCTTCGTGCGCGAAGCCGCCGACGGCACCGCCGAAATCCTGAAGGACGAGCGCGTGAACGCCCGCATCGCGGAGGCCTTCGCCGCGGAAGGCGCCGATTCTTGGTACCGCGAGGGCGCCGCCGCCCGTTTCCTGCGCCCCGAACACGATCCGGCGTCTTGGCGGAAAGTCGACGACATCGTCGATGTCTGGTTCGAGAGCGGGTGCACCCATGCCTTCGTTCTCGAACAGCGGCCCGATCTCGCCTGGCCGGCCTCGCTCTATCTCGAAGGTTCGGACCAGCATCGCGGCTGGTTCCATTCCTCGCTGCTTGAATCTTGCGGCACGCGTGGACAGGCGCCCTATCGCGCGGTGCTCACCCACGGCTTCGTGCTCGACGAACACGGCCGGAAGATGTCGAAATCGCTGGGCAACGTCGTCGCCCCGCAGCAGGTCGTCGACAAATACGGCGCCGACATATTGCGCCTGTGGGTCGTGGCTTCCGATTATTCCGACGATTTGCGTATCGGTCCCGAAATCCTGAAGCACCAATCGGAAATCTATCGGCGGCTGCGCAATACGCTGCGTTACATCCTGGGCAGCGTCGCCGGATTTGCGCCGGAGGAGCGTGTTGCCCCCGCCGAAATGCCGGAGATCGAACGCTGGGTACTGCATCGCCTGGTCGAACTCGACGCCCAGCTTCGCCGCGCCTGCGCCGATTTCGAATTCCATCAATTCTACGCCGCGCTCCACGCCTTTTGCGCGGTGGACCTATCGGCGTTCTATTTCGATGTGCGTAAAGACGCGCTGTATTGCGATCGGCCGGATTCGCCGCGCCGCCGTGCCGCCCGCACCATGCTCGACATCCTTTTCGATCATCTCACCGCTTGGCTCGCCCCGGTATTGTGTTTCACGGCCGAGGAAGCATGGCTGGCGCGCGGGCGGGCGGGCGCCGAGGACAGCGTTCACCTGCGCCGCTTCCCGGATGTGCCGTCGGGTTGGCGGAACGAGGCTTTGGCGGAGAAATGGGCGCGCATCCGGGCGTTGCGCCGGGTGATCACCGGCGCCCTCGAAATCGCCCGTGCGGGCAAGGTTATCGGCTCCGGCCTCGAAGCCGCACCGATCGTTTATGCCGAAGCCGCCTACCGCACGGCCATTTCCGGCGTCGATCCGGCGGAGGTCGCGATCACCTCGGGCATCGAGATCAGGCCGATGGAAGGCGCAGCGGTGCCGAGCGATGTTTATGCCCTGCCGGACATTCCCGGCGTCGCCGTTATCTTCGCCAAGGCCCAGGGCCATAAATGCGAGCGCTGCTGGAAGGTACTCCCGGAAGTCGGGCGCCTCGCCGAACATCCCGATCTTTGCGGCCGGTGCGCCGACGCGGTGACACCTCAGGCGGCCAGTCGGTGAGCCGCGCACCGGACCCGCCGCCGGGTGTTTCATCCGCGGCCGTAAGCCGTTCGGCGCGGGTCTTGGGGCTGGTCGCGGCGGCGGCGATTGTCGGTTTCGATCAGGCGAGCAAGGCCTGGTTGCTCGATTTTCTGACCGCGCCGCCGCGGGTGGTCGAGATTTCCCCTTTCGTCAGCCTGGTGCCGGTCTGGAATACGGGCATCAGCTTCGGCCTATTCGCCGATTCGGCGATGGGGGGCGTCGCCCTCGCCATTGTCGCGCTGGCCATCGTCGCCGGTCTTTTGTGGTGGCTGGCGCGAATCGAGACCCGGATCGCCGGCTGCGCGATTGGGCTGGTCATCGGCGGCGCTGTCGGCAATGTCATCGACCGGCTGCGATTCGGGGCGGTTTTCGACTTTCTCGACCTGCATTGGGGCGATTGGCACTGGCCGGCGTTCAACCTCGCCGACGCGGCGATCACGTTCGGCGTTCTCCTGATTCTTCTGGATGGCTTGTTCCCAACCGCGCGCTCGGCTAAATAGGGGACATGATCCCAGACCGTCGACGACCTCCTTGGCGCGGTCCCGCGACGTTTGCCGTCGCCCTGGCCGCTCTTGGCCTTCTCGCCGGATGTGGTCAGGCCCGCCAAGCCCTCGGGCTTACCAAGAACCCACCCGATGAATTCCAGGTCGTGGCGCGTGCGCCGCTCACGCTGCCGCCCAATTATGCCCTGCGCCCGCCACAGCCGGGCGCGGCCCGGCCGCAGGAGGGATCGGTCACGAACCAGGCGCGCCTGGCCCTGCTCGGTTCGGGTGAACCCGCCGCGGCCGCGCCGCTCGGCAGCACGCCGGGAGAACGCGCGCTGTTGACGCGGACCGGGGCGAACGCGGCCGATCCCAATATCCGCAACCTGATCGACCGCGAATCGACCCAATTGGCCGAAAACGACAAGACGTTCATTGATCGCGTCATCTTCTGGCGAAAGCCGGAAGATCAGGGCGACGTCGTCGATGCAGCCAAGGAAAATCAGCGAATCCAGCAGAACGCCGCACTCGGCCGTCCGGCCAATGCCGGCGATACGCCGACCATCAAACGCAAGCGGCGCGGGCCCCTTGAGGGTCTCTTCTAGTCACGCCGCGGCGATGCCGTCGTGAATCGGGACACGTAGGATTGATTGGCGGGTTGCCGCGGCCCGGCGGAGGATCGCCACTTCGCCGCTTGGTTACGGCCGATCGGCGCCCTATGTGATGGTTGCGGCTGACGACAGGATGGGCGGATATCTCATGCAAATAACACTGCGCGGCGTTCTGACATCGATCGCGGCCATGGCCGCGACGTTCATGCTGGCGGCGCCGCCGGCGCGGGCGGCCATGTTCAACGCCGAGACCTTTACCCTCGGTAACGGTCTTCAGGTCGTGGTTATTCCGAACCATCGCGCGCCCGTCGTCACCCAAATGGTCTGGTACAAGACCGGCTCCGCCGACGAACCGCGCGGCAAGACCGGCATCGCCCATCTGCTCGAACACATGATGTTCAAGGGCACGCCCACCGAACCCGATTTCTCCAAGGCCATCGGCCGCATCGGCGCGCGCGACAATGCCTTCACCAGCTTCGACTACACCGGATACTTCCAAAACGTGGCGTCGGATCGACTCGAGACCGTGATGCGGCTTGAGGCCGACCGCATGACCAACCTCATCCTCACCGACAAGGAATTCATCCCGGAACGTCTGGTCGTGCTCGAGGAAAGACGGTCGAGCGTCGATTCAAATCCGCGCGCCCAGCTGCGCGAGGCGGTCAACGCGGCACTTTACCTCAACCATCCCTATGGCAAGCCGATCATCGGCTACGAACATGAAATCAAGGCGTTGACCACCCAGGACGCGGTCGATTGGTATCGTCGTTACTACGCCCCCAACAACGCCATATTGATCGTCGCCGGCGACGTCACGATGGCCAAACTCAAGCCGCTCGCCGAGAAATATTACGGCGCGATCCCGGCGCGCCCGGTGCCCGAACGGGTGCGGGTCAAGGAACCGCCGATCACGGCGGCCCGCCGCGTGGAACTGCGCGCCGATGGCGTACGCGAGCCGTCCTGGAGCCGGCTGTTCCTCGCGCCCAGTTATGTCAGCGGCGCGACCGAACTCGCCTACCCGCTGGAAGTGGCCGCCGAGATTCTAGGCGGCAGCGTCAAGAGCCGGCTGCACAAGGAACTGGTCGTCAAACAAAAGATCGCGACTTCGGCGGGCTCCCGCTACGACTCCGACAATCTGGATTATGGCACCTTTGGGTTGTTCTTCGCGCCGGTCAGCGGGGTCGAATTGACCAAGGTCGAGGCCGCGATGGAGGCGGTCATCGCCGGCTTTCTGACCGAAGGGCCAACGGTCGAGGAAGTCGAGGAGGCGAAGGCGCGCATGGTTTCCGGCGTCGTCTACGCGCTCGATTCGATGCAAGCCGGGGCGCGGGTCTTCGGTTCCGGCCTGACCACCGGGCGCAGCGTCGCCGAAATCGAAACCTGGCCGGAACGCATCGCCGCCGTGACGCGCGATCAGGTTCTAGCTGGTTTGCGCGCCGTCCTCGGCCAGAAAGGCCATGTCACCGCGCTTCTTCTTCCCAAGGCGAATTCGTGAGGAATTCAACCATGTTGTCGGTTCGCACATTGCGCGTTGTCGGCGCGTTTTTCCTCGCGGTGTTGGGGTTGGCGCTGGTTCGGCCCGCCGAGGCCGTCACCATCGAACGTGTCACCAGCCCCGGCGGCCTCACGGCCTGGCTGGTCCGGGATCATTCGATTCCGGTGCTGGCGCTGTCCTATAGCTTCACCGGCGGCTCCGCGCTGGATCCGGTGGGCAAGGAGGGGTTGGCGCGTTGGGTGGCCGGACTTCTCACCGACGGCGCCGGGGAATTGGACGATCAGGCCTATCAGGAAAAACTGGAGGACATCGTCGCTTCCGTGGATTTCTCGGCCGACATGGATACGTTTTCCGGCAGCCTGAAGACCCTCACACGCCATCGCAAAGAAGCGGTCGAGTTGATGCGTCTGGCGCTGACCAAGCCGCGCTTCGACACCGAGGTCGTTGAACGGATGCGTTCGCGCGCCCTGGCGGCCTTGGCCCGCAACGAAGAGCAGCCCGGCGCGATCGCCAGCCGGACGTGGTGGAAGGCCGTCTTTCCCTCCCATCCCTATGGCCGCACCACGAGCGGCACCGAAAAAAGCCTGAAGGATCTGACGATCGCCGATTTCCGCGAATTCATGGCGACACGTCTGTCGCGCGATACCCTGTCGATCGGGGCGGTCGGCGACATCACCCCGGCCGAATTGGGGCTGCTACTCGACGAAGCCTTCAGCGGCCTGCCGGCGCGAGCCGCCAGGCCGGCCGTCACGGTTCCCGAGGCCCGCGCCGAAGGCGTCGGGCGGACCATCGTCGTGCGTAAGGATGTAACGCAAAGCGCCGTGGTTTTCGGGCAGGACGGGCTGAAACGCGACGACCCCGATTTCTACGCGGCCTTTGTGATGAACTACATCCTGGGCGGCGGCGGCTTCAACTCCTGGCTGCTCAACGAGGTGCGCGAGAAACGCGGGCTCGCTTATTCGGTCTACAGCTACCTCAGCACGATGGAACATGCCGGACTAATCCTCGGCGGCACCGCCTCGGAAAACCGCAGCGTCGCCCAATCGCTCGACGTGGTGCGCGATCAGTGGCGGCGGATGCACGATGAAGGTCCGACCCAGGATGAATTGAACGACGCCAAGACCTATCTGACCGGCTCCTATGCGCTGCAATTCACCTCGACCTCGGCGATCGCGCGTCAGCTCGTCAGCATCCAACGCGAGAATCTCGGGATGGATTACATCGATCGCCGCAACACCTTCATCGAACAGGTCACCTTGGACGACGTTCGCCGCGTCGCCCGGCGCCTGCTCGATCCGGCGCGGCTCTTTGTTGTTGTCGTGGGCAAGCCGGAAGGTCTCGCCGGGGCCGAAATCGGCGGCTGATACCAAACCCAACGGCCGGCGGCCGTCCGCACGCGGACGGCGTGCCTGGCCGACCGAGTTTCCGCGAGCGCGCACTGGCACCGTCCCGGCCATGTCTGGTAAGGTTTTCGGCATGGAACATGCCGTGAACGCCGGGCGGCCGCGACCGCTCGCCCACTCCGATACCGGGCTGGACCTGCCCTATCGCCAATCGCATTCCCGATGCCTCGCGGCGGCGATCGGCGCCGGTGGATTGACCGACCCCCAATTTGCCGCCGCGCTCGGCCAAACCGCGCCGATACTCGAAGAGTTGCGCCGGCAGCGGACAAGTCTTCCCCTCTTCGCGGGGGTCGATCGCCGCGACGATCTTCCGGCGGTCGCGGAAATCGCCGCGCGGTTCCGCGGGTTCAACGACGTGCTGGTGTTCGGCACCGGGGGATCGAGCCTCGGCGGGCGCACCCTGACGGCGCTGGCGTCGGTGGCACGTCCCCGGCTTTGGTTCCTCGACAATCTCGACGCCGACAGTTTCGCCGCCCGGCTTGAGGGTGTGGATTTGCGCGCGACCGGCATCCTGGTCCTCTCCAAATCGGGAACGACCGCGGAGGTGATGGCGCAGCTCGGCGCGGCGTTGCCCAGGCTGCGTGCCGTGCTCGGCGACCGGCCTGGTTCCCATGTGGTCGGGCTGGCCGATCCCGGCGACAATCCGCTGCGGCGTATCGGCGGGGCGTTTGGGTTTCCCGTGCTCGACCACGATCCTGGGATCGGGGGCCGGTTTTCCGCCTTGTCGGCCACCGGCGTGTTGCCCGCGATGATCGCTGGGATCGATGTCGCGGCACTACGCCGCGGCGCCGCGCGTGTTCTCGATCGCACCTTGGCCGGGCCGGGCGCGCCGCCCGCCATCGGCGCCGCCCTCAACGCCGCCTTTCTGAGCCACCGCGGGCTGCGCCAGGTCGTTCTTATGGTTTATGCCGACCGCCTGGACCCCTTTGCCCAGTGGTTCAGGCAACTTTGGGCGGAAAGCCTGGGCAAATCGGGCAAAGGCTCAACCCCGGTCTCGGCGCTGGGCCCACTCGACCAGCACAGCCAGCTCCAGCTTTATCTCGACGGTCCCGACGACAAGCTGTTCACGGTGGTCACCGTGGCCGCCGCCGGCACCGGACCGATCATCACCGAGCCGCTCAAGGGAGAGCCGGCCTTCGCCGCCCTTGCCGGTCGTTCCATTGGCGATCTGGTCGAGGCTGAACAACGCGCGACCGTGGCGGCGTTGGCCAAACGCGGCCGGCCCGTCCGCGTCATCCATGTGCCGCGCCTGGACGAAGCCGCGCTCGGCGGCTTGCTCATGCATTTCATGCTGGAGACGATGATTGTAGCGGGACTTTGGGGTGTGGAGGCTTTCGGCCAGCCGGCGGTGGAGGAAGGCAAGGCGCTCGCGCTGCGGTTCCTCGCCGAGGGTTTTTCCGCGGACTGGCCGTGAGCCGGCCGCCTGGGGGATTCATGACCATCCGCCGCCTGCCCGAAACCCTGATCAATCGCATCGCCGCCGGCGAGGTCGTGGAGCGCCCGGCCGCCGCGGTCAAGGAGCTGGTTGAAAACGCCATCGATTCCGGCGCCACCAGGGTCGATATCGAGCTGCGCGAGGGGGGCGTCGCGCTGATCGCCGTCAGCGACGATGGCGGCGGCATGAGCCGCGAGGATTTGGTGCTGGCGGTCGAGCGCCACGCCACCTCGAAACTGCCCGACGACGATTTGCTTCATATCGCGACCTTGGGTTTCCGGGGCGAGGCGCTGCCATCCATCGGCGCGGTCGCGCGCCTTACCCTCACCAGCCGGAAAGCGGGCAGCGACAGCGCCTGGGCGTTGTCGGTGGAAGGCGGACAACGCGGAGACCCGATCCCGGCGGCACATCCGCCGGGTACGAAGGTGGAGGTGCGCGACCTTTTCTACGCGACGCCGGCCCGGCTGAAATTCCTGAAAAGCGAACGCACCGAGGCGGCGGCGGCGATCGATGCGGTTGAGCGGCTGGCGCTGGCCTGTCCTTCAATCGCGTTTTCGCTGACCATCGATGGCCGGCTTGTTCTCAAACTGCCGGCGGCGGGAACCGGCGAGTCGGCGCGGCTGGAACGCCTGGTCGCCATCATCGGCCGCGATTTCATCGCCAACGCTTTGCCGCTCGACGCCGCCCGCGACGATGTCCGCCTCACCGGCCATGCCGGATTGCCGACCTATCATCGGGCCACCGGGCGGCACCAATATCTGTTCGTCAATGGGCGCCCGGTGCGCGACAAGTTGCTCGGCGGCGCGTTGCGCGCGGCCTATCAGGATTTGCTGGCGCGGGACCGTCATCCGGTGGCGGCGCTGTTCATCGACCTGCCGCTGGGCCAGGTCGATGTCAATGTCCACCCGGCCAAGGCCGAAGTCCGCTTCCGCGACGGCGGATCGATGCGCGGGCTCATCATCGGCGCGCTGCGTCACGCTCTAGCGGCCGCCGGTCACCGTGCCGCGAGCACACCGGGGATCGCCGCCCTCGCCGCCCTGCGCCCGGCCGATGGCGCCGCCACCGGCCGCCTGGATTTCGCCCCACCCCGGCCTTCGCTGCCGCGCGGGTTGGCGGAGGCGGCCTTCGCGTATCAGGCGCCGACAAACGAACCGAATCGGGATTCACAATCGGCTGGACACGCCGCTCCGTCCGAATCGACCCCCACGGGTTTCCCCTTGGGGATGGCGCGGGCTCAGCTACACGACACCTATATCGTCGCCCAGACCGGCGACGGGATCGTTATCGTCGACCAGCATGCCGCGCATGAACGATTGGTCTTCGAGCGGCTGAAGGCAGGGCAGGCCGGCGGCGTCCGCCGTCAGCCCTTGCTGGTGCCCGAGGTCGTGGAACTGGGCGAAGCGGCGTCGGCCCGGATCGTCGCCAGCGCCGCCGAATTCGCGGGGCTGGGGTTGGTCGTCGAGGCTTTCGGGCCGGGTGCCGTGGTCGTGCGCGAAACCCCGGCGCCGCTCGGCGACATCGATGTGCAGGGGTTGCTGCGCGATCTTGCCGACGAACTGGCCGAAACCGGGGAGGCACTCGCGCTCAAGGACCGGCTCAATCATCTTTGCGCCACGCTTGCCTGCCATGGCAGCGTGCGCGCCGGCCGCCGGCTCGGCCCGGCCGAAATGGACGCGCTGCTGCGCGAAATGGAGGCGACGCCCCATTCCGGCCAATGTGGCCATGGCCGCCCGACCTATGTCGAACTCAAGCTCGCCGACATCGAAAGGCTGTTCGGGCGGAAATAGGGCGCTCCCGCCCAGGACTCAGCCCGGAAGTGCCGGGTAATCGGTGTAACCCTTCTGGCCGCCCGCGTAGAACGTCGCCATGTCCGGGGCGTTGAGTGCAGCGTCCTTACGAAAACGCTCGACCAAATCGGGATTGGCGAGAAAGGCGCGGGCGAAAGCGATCATGTCGCCGCGCTTTTCGGCCAGTGCCGCCTCCGCGCTGGTTTTGTCGAAGCCGCCGGCCAGGATAAACAGGCCCTTGAATGCGTTTCGCAACGTGGCTTTGAGCGCGGCCGGCACCGGCGGCGCGCCCATCGCCGAATGGTCGAGAAGATGGACGTAGAGCAGGCCGAGCCGCGAGAGTTCCGCGACCAGTGCGAGATATTGGGCGTCCACGTCCGGATACGCGCCGGTGTCGTTGAAGGCGCCATAGGGCGAGAGCCTGATTCCCGCACGTTCGGGGCCGATGGCGCCGGCAACGGCGCGCGTCACCTCCAGGGCGAATCGGTTGCGACCGGCGATGTCGCCGCCATACCCGTCGGTGCGCCGGTTCACATTGGCGTTGAGGAATTGTTCGATCAAGTAGCCATTGGCGGCGTGGAGTTCGACCCCGTCAAATCCCGCCGCGATCGCCAACCGCGCCGATTCCGCGAATTCGCCGACGGCGCGATCGATGTCGGTTTGGGTCATCGGCCGCGGCGGGCTGTGCGGCTGCATCCCCTGGGAAGCCGTATACATTTGGCCGGGACAGGTTTGCGGACTCGGCCCCAGGACTTCGGCGCCCGCCGGCAGATTCGCGACATGGGTGACGCGACCGGTGTGCATCAACTGAACGAAGATTTTTCCACCCTCGGCGTGGACCCCGTCCGTGATTTGCTTCCAGCCCTGAACCTGGGCCTGGTTGAACAACCCCGGAATGAACGCATAGCCAAGTCCGTTGGGCGAGGGTGAGGTGCCTTCGGTGACGATCAAACCCGCCGAGGCGCGCTGGCCGTAATATTCCGCCATCAAGGCGTTGGGTGTGTTGGCACCGACGGCGCGACTGCGCGTCATCGGCGACATGACCATGCGGTTCTTGAAGTGGAGCGCGCGGGCCGACAAAGGCTCAAAGAGCATGATGGTTCATTCCCTGAAAACGGAGTTTCATTGGGGCAGGAGGCGCCGAGGACCGACGACCGGAGATCGGTTATGTAGGTCGATAACCGAGAAATAAAAGGTGGGCGCGGCCATAAGTGCGTTCGTCGAGGAGTGTGAAACCCGCTGGCGGGGCGAGGTGTTCGGCCGCGGAAAGTTCGACGATGCAAAGAGCCCCCGGTTCGAGCCAGTCGCCTTCGGCGAGGGCGGCCAGCGCAAGCGGCGCCAACCCCTCGCCATAAGGCGGATCGAGGAAGGCGATGCGGCAGGCGGCCGCGGCACGGCCTGGCTTCAGCGCGTCACCGCGGCGGATGTCGCAACGAGCGGCCTCGCCCAGCCGCGCGGCGTTCCCCCGGATCGTCGCAATCGCCTGCGGATCGCGGTCGATGAAGGTGGCGTGCGCGGCGCCGTGCGACAGGGCCTCCAGGCCGAGCGCGCCGGTGCCGGCGAAAACATCAACGATGCGCGCATCCGGCAGCAAACCTGCGCCGAAGGGCGCATGGGCGAGGATATTAAACAGGGCCTGGCGCGCGCGATCGGCGGTCGGGCGTATCGTGGGGCCAAGCGGCGCCTCGATGCGGCGGCCGCGCAGGCTACCGCCGGTGATCCGCATGGCTCTTGTCACGCTTGAGCGCGGTTCCGAGCTGTTCCCGGAGCACCTTGCCGGTGACTTCCTCGACCTCACCCCGCGCCAGACTGCCGAGCTGAAAGGGTCCATAAGAAACGCGGATCAGACGGTTGACGGTGAGGCCGAGCGGTTCGAGAACGCGACGAATTTCCCGGTTTTTGCCTTCGCGCAGGGAGAGGCTGAGCCAGGCGTTGCGGCCCTTCTGGCGCTCGATTTCCGCCGTGATCGGCCCGTAATCGATGCCGCCGGCGCTGCTGCCTTTTTCCAAGGCCGCCAGGCGCGCCGCATCGGGCGTGCCGAAGACGCGCACACGATAGCGGCGGACCCAACCCGTGGCCGGCAGCTCCAGGTGGCGGGCGAGGCCGCCATCATTGGTCAGCAACAGCAGCCCTTCGGAATCGAGATCGAGCCGGCCCACCGAAACCACGCGCGGCATGGTGTCGGGAAGTTTGCTGAAAATCGTCGGCCGGCCTTCGGGGTCGCGGGACGTGACGATCAAGCCGCTGGGCTTGTGATATCGCCACAGACGGGGTTTTTCGGCGGCACGCAGGGGTTTGCCGTCGACGGCGACGGCGTTGCCGGGCGTGACGTTGAACGCCGGGCTGGTCAGCACCGTGCCGTCGACCGTCACGCGGCCTTCTTCGATCCATCTCTCGGCCTCGCGCCGCGAGCACAGCCCGGCCCGCGCGAGGACCTTGGCGATGCGCTCACCCGATTCCGGCGTCGATCCGGCTGGCTTGGCGGCGACCTGACCGCGGCGTGTTGTCATGACATCACGCGGCGGCGACGAAGGCCGCGAACAGGCGTTCGTCGCCGGGGTCGATCGCGTATTCCGGGTGCCATTCGACGCCAAGGCAGAAGCGGCGGCTGGGATCCTCGATGCCCTCGATCACGCCGTCGGGCGCGCGGGCATTAACGACGATGCCGGGTCCAGTTTCCTTGACCGCCTGGTGATGGGCGCTGTTCACCGCCATCTCGCCGGTTTGGGTGATGCGGTGGAGCAGGGTGCCGGCGACCACACTCACGACATGGCCCGGCTCGGTGCGCGGGTTGGGCTGTTCATGGGCGAGCGCGCCGGGGATTTCATCTGGGATGTGTTGGATCAACGTGCCGCCGAGCACGACGTTGAGAAGCTGCTCACCCCCGCAAATCCCGAAAACCGGCAAGTCGCGGGTGATGGCGCCCTTGAGAATCGCAAGCTCGAAGGCGGTGCGCCGATCCTTGGTGGTCACGCTGGCATGGCGGCTCTGCGCGCCGAACAGGCTGGGATCGACGTCGAAGGCGCCGCCGGTGACCAGCAATCCGTCGATGCGGCCAAGGTAGTCATCGGCCAGACCTGGCTCATGCGGCAGGAGCAACGGCAGCCCGCCGGCGCGCGCGACCGCGCCGCAATAGTTTTCGCGGAGCGCGTACCAGGGCAGCTTTGAATAGCCGCCCGGGGGCTCCCAATCCACTGTAATGCCGATAACGGGACGGGTCATGGCGATGACTTAACCGCGAAGCCCCGCCAACACAAGACGCGACCCGCAATGGACGGCTGGATGCGCGGAGACCCAGGCTGGGATAGGGTGCCGGCGAAATCATGGACACCCAACGTCGCAGTTTCATGGAATTGGCTCTGGCCGAGGCGGAAAAGGGAGCCGCCGCGGGTGAAGTGCCGGTTGGCGCCGTTTTGGTTCATGGCCCGACCGGCGAGGTTCTGGCGGCGGCGCATAATCTGGTCGAGGCGGGGGACGATCCGACCGCACATGCCGAACTTCTCGTCATCCGCGCGGCTGCGGCCAAGGCCGGCGCCAAGCGGCTCGTGGATTGCGATCTCTACGTCACGCTGGAGCCTTGCCCGATGTGCGCGCAGGCGATCAGCTTCGCGCGGCTGCGGCGCCTCTATTATGGGGCCACCGACCCCAAGGGCGGCGGCGTCGAAAACGGCCCCCGCATCTTCGCGCAAGACACCTGCCACCACCGGCCGGAGCTGTATGGCGGCATCGACGAAGGACGCGCCACGGCGTTATTGCGGGGCTTCTTCCGCGAGCGGCGATAGCGGCGGTTATTCCCCGCCGCCGCGCGCAACGGCGCGCCAGCCGATGTCGCGACGGCAGAAGCCCTGGGGCCAATCGATGAGATCGACGGCGCGATAGGCGCGGGCCTGGGCCTCGGCGACATTGTCACCCAAGGAGGTGACGCCGAGCACGCGCCCGCCCTCGGCCAACAAGCGGTCGCCCTCGCGTTTTGTTCCCGCGTGGAAGATGGTGACGCCATCGACGGCGCCGGCGCGGTCGAGCCCTTTGATTTCGCTGCCCTTGACCGGTTCGCCGGGATAACCCTTGGCGGCCATGACCACACACAAAGCGGTTTCGGGAAACCAGCGCAGATAAAAGGTCTTGAGCACGCTGTCATGGGCGGCGAGCAGCGCCGGCAGCAGGTCCGACATTAGCCGCATCAGCAGAACCTGGCATTCGGGGTCGCCGAAGCGGACATTGTATTCAAGCAGCTTGGGTCCGCTGTCGGTGATCATCAGCCCGGCATAAAGCACGCCGCGGAAGGGGGCTCCGTCCCGCGCCATCGCCGCCACGGTCGGGTTGATGATTTCGTCCATCACCCGTTTTTCCAATTCCGGCGTCATGATCGGGGCCGGCGAATAGGCGCCCATGCCGCCGGTATTGGGTCCGCGCTCCCCGTCGAGCACGGCCTTGTGGTCCTGGGCCGTGGCCAGGGGCAGGGCGAATTCGCCGTCAACGAGGCAGTGAAAGCTGCATTCCTCGCCGGTCAGAACCTCCTCGATCACGACTTCCTCCCCGGCGACGCCGAAGCGGCGCTCGGTCAGGCACGAATCGATGGCGGCGCAGGCCTCCGCGACGCTGCGCGCCACGGTCACGCCCTTGCCGGCGGCGAGTCCGTCGGCCTTGACCACGATCGGCGCGCCGTGAACGCGGACATGGGCCTTGGCTTTTTCGGCGTCGCGAAAGCGGTGGTAACGCGCGGTCGGGATGTTGTGCTTGGCGCACAAATCCTTCATGAAGCCCTTTGACCCCTCCAGGGCCGCCGCCGCTTGGGTCGGGCCAAAGGCCATGATCCCCGCGCCTTCAAGCCGATCGACGAGTCCCGCGACCAGCGGTGCCTCCGGCCCGACAACCACGAATTCAATGGCCTGTTTGCGACAGAAATCGACGATGGCGTCGATGTCCCCGGCCGCGATCGGCACACATTCGGTCTCCGCCGCGATGCCGGCATTGCCGGGGGCGCAATAGAGCTTGTCGCACAGCGGAGACGCGGCGATGGCCCAACACAGGGCGTGTTCGCGCCCGCCCGATCCAACAACCAATATTTTCATGCCGATTTCGACGCCATAAACGGTGGGTGCGGCCTTTGAGGGAGACGGCGGGTCTTGTATCATATTTCAAAGGCAATGACCGCAACCCTGCCCGCCGCCGAGGCTCCGCGCAACCTCCCCGAATTTTCGGTGAGCGAGTTGTCGGCCGCGCTCAAGCGCACACTTGAGGACGCTTTTGCCTGGGTGCGTGTGCGCGGTGAAGTCTCGGGCGTGAAGCGCCACACATCGGGCCATGTCTATTTTGCCCTGAAGGACGCCGATTCGGTGCTCGACGCCGTGTGCTGGCGCGGCACCGTCCAACGCCTGTCGATTGTGCCCGAGGACGGCATGGAAGTGGTGGCGAGCGGGCGCATCACCACCTATGGCGGTCGCTCGAAATATCAGTTGGTGGTCGAGTCGGTGGAATTGGCGGGAAGGGGCGCGCTGTTGCGACTCCTGGAGGAGCGCAAACAACGCCTGGCCGCCGAGGGGCTGTTCGCCGCCGAACGCAAACGCAAGCTGCCCTATTTGCCCGAAATCATCGGCATCGTCACCTCACCCTCGGGCGCGGTGATTCGCGACATCTTGCACCGCCTCGCCGATCGTTTCCCACGCCGGGTTCTGTTGTGGCCGGTGGCGGTGCAGGGAGAAGGCGCGGCAGCACAAGTGGCGGCGGCCATCGCTGGCTTCAACCGGTTAGTTGTCGGCGGTTCTCCGCCGCGACCGGATCTGTTGATCGTGGCGCGCGGCGGCGGCAGCCTCGAGGACCTCATGGCCTTCAATGAAGAAATCGTGGTGCGCGCCGCCGCCGCCTCGCTCATTCCCCTGATTTCGGCGGTGGGTCACGAAACCGATTCGACGCTGATCGACTTTGCCTCCGACCGCCGCGCGCCGACGCCCAGCGCGGCGGCGGAAGTGGCGGTGCCGGTGCGCGCGGATTTGGCCGCGGAAATCGGCGATTTCGACCGCCGCCTGATCGGTGCGCTCAACCGCGGGCTCGGCGAAAGGCGGCTGACCCTCGATGGGCTTGAACGCGGCCTCGGCGATCCCCGGCGGCTGGTCGACGAAAACGCACAGCGGCTGGACGACCGTGGCGAAAGGCTCCGTCTCGCGGTCGACAATTTCCTGGCCCGGCGCAGGGACGCGATCGCGCGGCACGGCGCGCGGCTCCCCAGCCCGCACCAACAATGGGCCGCCGCCGCCGCGCGGCTCGCGGCCGAGTCGCGGGCCTTGGCGCAGACCGGCCGTGGCCGGCTGCGCGAGGCCGCCATGCGTCTACCCCCGGAACTCGGTCAGCGCCTGCGCGACGCCGTGGCCCGTTCGATTGGCGAAAGCCGGGCGAGGCTGGACACCATGGCGCAGCTCCTGGACAGCATGTCCTACGAACGTGTGCTCGACCGCGGCTTTGTGTTGGCCCGCGATAAACAAGACCGGCCGCTCGCATTGGCGGCGGAGGCGCGCGATGCTGGCGACATCATTCTGCAATTCCGCGACGGCGAGATCGCCGCCTCGGTCACGCCCCAAACCCCGCGCGTGCGTCGCCGCGGCGGGAAACCACCGACCTCCGACGATCAAAAGGTGCTGTTGTGACAATAACCAAAATCGGGATGGCGGCGCTGGCCGCGGCATCGTGGTTGGCGGCGTCCGCGCTCGCGGCGCCGCTCGTGGAATTCAACGGCGAATTTGTCCAGGGCGGCATGGTTGTCGGCCGCACGCAGTCGGGTTCCTCGGTGACCTTCGACGGCCGCGTATTAAGTGTCTCTGCCGACGGATATTTCGCCTTTGGCTTTTCGCGCGATTCCAAATTGACGGTGCCTTTGGTCATCGTGGCGCCCGATGGCAGCCGAGACAGCCAAACGCTCAAAATAAATAAGCGTACATATGATATTCGCCGGGTTAATGGGTTGCCGCAAAACACCGTGACACCGGATCCCGTGGAGCTTGCCCGCATCGCCGATGACGCCAAACAGGTCGCGGCCGTGCGGGTGGTCGACAGCCCGCTCCTGGCCTTCACCAAGGGGTTTTCGTGGCCGGTTCTGGGGCCGATATCCGGCGTCTATGGGAGCCAGAGCATCCTCAATGGCGAGGCGCGGTCACCCCATCTCGCGGTCGACATCGCCGCCCCCGAGGGCGCGGAGATCACCGCCCCCGCCGACGGCATCGTGACCTTCGCCCATGAGGATTTGCTGCTCACCGGCCGTACGATGATCCTCGACCACGGCCACGGCATCGCCACGACCTATAGCCATATGAGCGCCATGTCGGCAAAGGTCGGCGACCGGGTGAAGAAAGGCGACCCCATCGGCAAGGTCGGCAAGACCGGGCGGGTAACCGGGCCGCATTTGCACTGGGGCTTGAGCTGGTTTTCCACGGCGCTCGACGCCCAGCTCGTGGTGCCGCCGATGCCGAAGTAGATTTAGTATCAGTTTTTATAATAATTGATATTATGAAGCCCGCGAGCAAACAGCGCGGGCTTGGGCATGGCGACGGACCCCAATAACGAGATGGCCGCGGAGCGATTTCGCGGCCCGGCGGATAGTCCCGGATTTCTTCTGTGGCAAGGGGCCAATCGTTGGCAGCGCGGGCTGAACGCGGCTTTGCGGCCGCTGGGCCTCACGCATGTTCAGTTCGTCCTGTTGGCGGTGCTGGCCCACCAGGGCGGTCCGGCGACACAGGTGGCGCTGGCGCGGCTTTGCGGGATCGATGCGATGACGGCGTCGCTGGTGTTGCGCGGGATGGAGCGGCGCGGCCTGGTGGCGCGTACCATCCACGCCGTCGATTCCCGGGCCAAGGCCATCGTGTTGAACGCGGCCGGCGGCGAGGTCCTCCGGCGGGCCTTGCCGATGATCGAAAAGGAGGATGCGGCGTTCTTCGCGGCGTTAGGCGCGGACGTTCCGGCCTTCACCGCCGCGCTGGGCCGGCTCGGCGGGATCCGCGCGCGCATCCGGCTACGACCGGCGCGCGACGCGTCACCCCAAGATACCTAAAAATGCGCGGGTTGGCGCGGAGCGAACCGCCACGCGCCGAGAGGAGTAGGACTAGGCGCGCCCGGCGGGCGAGGTTGCCTTTGCGCCGTCCTTGCCGGCGGCGGGCCGCTCTTGGATGATGCCCTTGTCCTTGAGCTGCTTCACTAGGTTCTGCATCGCGGCAAAGCCTTGCAGAAAGGCTTCCGGCGGCATCACGACCTGACCCAGATGTTCGCGCTCGACGCGGCCGTCCTTGTTCTTCTTGGTTGGCGACAGCACCACGATCTCCATGCGGACCATGCCGCCCACCAGGGCGATGTTACCGAAGCCGTCGCAGAATGTCGGATCGTTCATGATTTCTATCTCCATGCCGAAAATGACGTTGACGCCCACCTCGGGCGGGCAACGCAAACAGCGCGGCAATGGACCCTATCGCCGCCCATTTGGCAATCGAAAACCGCGAGATTCCCCTACCGACTTTCGCCGGATTGGAGCGGGCGTCTCAAAGAACGGCATACCGCGCATGCGCGGCGCGTTCGATCGCCGCGGCCGTTAGCCTCTCGACGCCAAGACGCT
>CANFCX010000021.1 GCA_947445225.1 Rhodospirillales bacterium | reverse complement strand
GGGTTCCTTCTCGAGAGGCATACGGTCGCCGGCGCCGCCGACATCTATATGTGTGCCGCGCAATTTGTGGATGACGTAGCTTTTTTCCGGATCGCCAGGATGGATCCGCAGCAGATCGGCTTCGATCGCCGGCCGATTGACCAGAAAATACCAGGAGAGCCCGTATTCCAGATTGAGGTCCATCTGGACATTGCCGCCGGAATGACAGGCCGTGCAATGTTCCTCGAGGATCGGCTCGACATGGCGGGCGAGGCTGATTTCGGGCTCGCCATTCTTGGGCTCGCAGGGGACCGTCGCGGCGCCCGTGCCGTTCACCCATGCGATCGCGGCCATCGCCACCGCCATCGTCCGCCCGACACGCCCTCGCTGCACCGCCCGCCTCCCCGGTTGAACGCGCCATAGATATTGGCTTCGTTCGCGGGCGTCCACTCCGATCGCGGTCACATCATCGCGATGCCGATGCCAAGCCGTCGAGCCCCGGCTTCGCGGCAAACCGCGATCTTCACCGGTCGCGCTTGTGCGGGCGGCGCGGCGTCGGCAGTATGGTTGGTAAGTCGGCGAGGCTACGTTTCGGGGGAGACGACCATGGCCGCGAAGGTGTTCACGATCGCCCAGCAAAAGGGCGGGGCGGGCAAGACGACGTTGGCGGTCAATCTCGCCGTTGCCTGGGCGGACAAGAAACGCAAGGTCGCGCTTGTTGATATCGACCCGCAAGGCAGCCTCGGCCAATGGTACGCCCTGCGCCGCAAAACCTTCGGCGATAACGACACCGGCCTGACCCAGGTTTCGGTCACGGGCTGGCGGACGACCGGCGAAGTCGAAAAGCTGGCCCGCACCCACGACATCGTCATCGTCGACAGCCCGCCGCATGCCGAGACCGAGGCCCGCATCGCCGTGCGCGCCGCCGGCATCGTCATCGTGCCGGTGCAGCCGAGCCCGATGGATTTGTGGGCGACGCGGCCGACGCTCGAACTGGCGCGGGCGGAAAAGCGGCGGGTGGTGATGGTGCTGAACCGCGTGCCCGCGCGCTCCAACCTCGCCGACGCCATGTATGAAGAACTGGCCGAATTCGACGTGACGATCGCCGAGAACCAGATCGGCAACCGCGTCGCTTATGCCGCCGCCCTGGTCGACGGCCGCGGCGTCACCGAATACGCCCCGTCATCGCCGGCCGCCGAGGAAATCGCCGACCTGGCCAAGGAGTTGTTCCGCAAGAGCTAGTCCGGCAGGCCGCGGGCGATGAAATCGGGGTTGGCGAAACCCGGCTTGCCATAAGCGAGTTCCATGCCTCCGGTGGAGCGTACGTTGCCGCCGGCGGCGTCGAGGATGGCGTGGCCGGCGGCGGTGTCCCATTCCATGGTTGGCCCAAAACGCGGGTAGAGATCGGCAAGGCCGGAAGCCAGCAGCCCGAATTTCACCGCGCTCCCCAGCCGTTTTCGCGAGCGGACGACGAAGTCTTCGAGAAACGCCCCGGTGGCGGCGGCGTCGCCATGCGAGCGGCTTTCCACGACATCGATGCCGTCGCGTGGAGCGCGCCGCGCGCCAATGCGGCGGGGTTTGCCGCCGCGCGCCGTCAATGTCGCTTCGCCGCCCGCGGCGGCATAGGTCTCCTCGGTCATCGGTGCGTGGATGACACCCAACACCGGCCGGCCATTTTCAATCAACGCGATGTTGATGCTGAATTCATCGGTGCGATTGACGAATTCGCGGGTGCCGTCGAGCGGATCGACCAGCCAGAAGCGCCCCTTGCCGATGCCCGGCGACCGCCCATGGGCGAAGGATTCTTCGGATATCGCCGGCAGGCCGGGGGTCAGCTCGGCGAGCCCGGCCAGGATCAGACCCTCCGCCGCCTCGTCGGCCTCGGTGACGGGTGAGGTATCGGCCTTGCGGCGGACCCGAAAGCCGCCGCGGTAATAACCGAAGACGACGATTCCGGCCGCGCGGGCGAGATTGGCGACAGTGGGCAGCAAGGCGACGGGATCGGCATCGTCGGTCATGCCGCGCTCGCTCGTTCGCGCAGCACCCGCCAGATTTTCTCCGGCGTGGCCGGCATGTCGATATGGGCCACCCCGAATTCGGCCAGCGCGTCGATGACCGCGTTGATCGCGGCGGGCGGCGCGCCGATGGCGCCGGCCTCGCCCGCGCCCTTGATGCCCAGCGGGTTGGTCACGCACGGCACCGGGTTGGTCGCGAAAGAAATGAAAGGCAAGTTCCGCGCACGCGGCAAGGCGTAGTCGAGGAAGGAACCGGTGAGAAGCCCTCCCGAAACCGGGTCGTACACACAAACCTCGCGCAAGGCCTGGCCGATGCCCTGGGCGATGCCGCCATGGACCTGGCCCTCGACCAAAAGCGGGTTCACGACCGTGCCGAAATCGTCCACGACGGTGTAACGGGTCAGGGCGACCGCGCCGGTCTCCGGGTCGATTTCGACTTCGGCGATGTGGCAGCCATTGGGATAGGTCGATGCCGGAGGATCGAAGATGGCGGCGCCGCTCGGTGGTGGACTCCCGGAAGCGATAACGGCGCGCGCCAGCTCGCTCAGGCTCAAGCTCCGATTGGCGCCGCGCACGCGGAACAGACCTTCGGCGAAATCGATATCGGCCTCCCGCGCATCGAGAAGCCGCGCCGCCGCGCCGCGTGTATTGGCGATCAGCGTCTCGCTCGCTCTAACCACGGCGACGCCGCCGACGGCCAGCGCGCGCGAGCCGCCGGTGCCGTGGCCGCTCGCCACGCGGTCGGTGTCGCCCTGAACCACGGCGATGGACGCGATGGGCAGGCCGAGGCGGTCGGCCGCGAGCTGGGCATAAGCGGTGCGATGGCCCTGGCCATTGTCTTGGCTGCCGATGAAGAGGGTGGCGCCGCCCTGGTCGTCGAGGCGGATTTCGGCGGCCTCTTCCGGTCCGCCGCCACAGGTCTCGATATACGTCGCCATGCCGCGACCGAGCAGCCTTCCGCGAGCCCGTGCCTCAGCACGCCGCGCCGGAAAACCCGCCCAATCCGCCCGCGCCATGGCCAACCGCATGGTCCCTTCGAAATCGCCGCTGTCATAGGTTTCGCCGAGGGGTGTTTCATAGGGCAGGGCGCTCGCGGGGATGAAATTGCGGCGGCGGATGTCGTCGGGCGCAAGACCGGTTTCGCGCGACGCCGCATCAACCATGCGTTCGAGCAGGTAATTGGCCTCCGGCCGGCCGGCGCCGCGATAGGCATCGACCGGCGCGGTATTGGTGAACACCCCGCGCACTCGCAGATGCACGGCCGGCGTCCGATATAGTCCGACCAACATCGCCGCGCCCGCCATCGCCGCGATATAGGGCGAAAATAGCGACAGATACGCGCCGAGATTGGCGATCGTCGAAACCTTGAGCGCGAGGAAATGTCCGTCGGCGTCGAGCGCGAGTTCGGCGTGGCTGACATGGTCGCGGCCATGAGTATCGGACAAAAACGCCTCGGTGCGGTCGCCCGTCCATTTGACCGGGCGGCCAAGCCGGCGCGTGGCCCACAACGCCAACGCATATTCGGGATAGGGAAAGATTTTCATGCCGAAGCCGCCGCCGACATCGGGCGTGATCACGCGCAGGTCGTGTTTCTTGACGCCGAACATGTCGGCGAGCGTCCGTTGTAGTTGGTGAACTCCTTGGCTGGAGGCGTAAAGCGTGAATCGCCTAGCCGCCGGATCGAAATCGGCGATGGCCCCACGCGGCTCCAGCGGGCTGGGGCAGAGTCGGTTGTTGATGAGATCGCGGCGGACGATGCGCGCGGCCTTGGTGAAAGCCGCTGCGACCGCGCCGGCGTCGCCGGTCTCCCAGTCGAAACACAAATTGTCCTTCGCCCGATCCCAGATTCGCGCGGCGCCGGGGGCCAGCGCGCCAGCGGTGTCGGTCACCGATTCCAGAGGCTCGTATTCGATGGCGATGTGCTCGGCCGCGTCTCGCGCACGGTCCGGCGTGTCCGCGACAACCATGGCAACAATGTCGCCCATGAACCGCACACGATCCGCCGGCATCGCCGGCCGCGTCGGCGCCGCCATGCGCGAGCCGTCCTTGTTGCGTATCGGCGCCCGGCAGGGCAGGTGGCCGATGCCGTCGGCGGCCAAATCCGTACCGGTGAGGACGCCCAGGACGCCCGGCATCGCCGCCGCCGCGTGTGTGCCCAGGCGGCGGATATTGGCATGGGCGTGGGGTGAACGGAGGAAGACGGCATAAGTCTGGCCGGGCAAGGTGATGTCGTCGAGATACAGCCCCGCGCCGGTCAACAACCGCGCATCCTCGACCCGCCTGACGCTTTGCCCGATCCCGAATTGTCCCATGGACTCTAGGCCGATCCGGCGGCGGCCTCGCCGGGAATCGTGGTTTCGATGGAGCGCGCGGTGAAGCGGCTGGCGCTCATGCGCGGCGACCAGTACTCGACGGCGAACCCGGCCTTTTTCTTGAGCTGGCTCACGAAATCGCGCGGGTCGGGCAGGGATTCCCAGACGGCGGGAAGAAACAGGCTCCGCTTGTGGCCTTCGGCCAGGATCAGGCCATCGACGCCGATCCGAAGTTGCCGCAACAGGTCGGCCTCGGACAGAACGCTCATCGGTTCGGGCGCGGTCAGCAGCGAAATCGAAACCGCGAGGCCGCGCAGCTCCGCCGGCTTGAGCGGTGGAAAACGCGGGTCCTTGAAGGCGGCATCATAGGCGTTGAGCGCCACGTCGGCGACCAGCGGGCGATAGGCGCGCGGCGAGCCGATACAGCCGCGCAACATGCCTTCGCGTTTCAGTGTCACGAAGCAGGCTCCGATTGCTTGCAGCTCCGGCGCGAAGCTCATGACGTGGATCTCGGGCGGCCGGGCCTTGCGCAGGCCGCTGCGGATCGCTTCCACCGCGACGCGCAGCAAGGCGTGGCTCTGCCGGTCGGCGATAATTTCGGAGCGGTCGGGGCCGCGGGATTCGGGGCGCGCCGCCTCCGGCAGGAAGGCCCAGGAGCCATAACCGACGACGCGGTCGCGCGGTCCGGCGGTATCCCCGGAGTTACGCAGATCGAGCGTGGCCGCGCCCAGGCCGAAACGGCGGGCGAGCGTCAGCAGCCCGCGGATCGGGATGCGGCCGCAGGCCTGGTCTTCGCCGATGTCGCCGGGCGTCAGCGTCTCGATCGCCCGGCTGGTCGCCGCGTCCTTGCGCCGCGCGGTTTCGTAATCGAGGTAGTGGCTGAGATCGGAACTGATCACGACCAGGGTCTCCGGCCCGCCCCAACACGCGGCCAGCACGTCGGCCACCTCGTCGTCCGTGGCCTCGCCCGCAACCAGCGGCACCAGCGAGAATTTGCCCAACACCTCTTGCAGGAAGGGCAGATGGACCTCAAGGCTGTGTTCGTCCTTGTGGGCCTCGTCCAGCAGCCTGACCTGCGGCATCGCGAGCAGGCGCTGCACGGTGTCGCGATCGACCGGGACGTCGCCGAGCGGGGTGCGGAACCCGTCGGCCGCGGTGGCCGCGAGGCCGCGCAGCCAGACCCGGTGGGCGGGGCCGACCAGCACGACGCGGTTGACGATGCCGCGCGCCGGCGCCAGCCGCGCATAGGCGCTCGCCGCGATCGGGCCGGAATAGGCATAACCGGCATGGGGAACGATGATCGCCTTCGGCGCCGGGCCTTCGGCCTGCACGCCGCCCAAATAGCCGCGCAGGGCCGCGTGGAGTTGACGCGGGTCGCGCGGATAAAACATGCCGGCGACCGCCGGAAATCTGATGCTAGCCATGAACCCGATCCCTACCCATATAGTATGCTGGCGACGCGATCATCGGTTGTAAAGCCCGGCCGGCGGCGGATTTCAGCCCGGCCTCGATAAAGATGGACGAAGCGATCATCGATTCGGTGCCGGGACGGTACTGGCACAAACTGGACGACGGCCGCATCCAATGCGACCTCTGCCCCCGCTATTGCCGGCTGAACGAAGGGCAGCGCGGGTTGTGTTTCGTGCGCGGGCGCAAGGACGATGCCATGGTGCTGACCACCTATGGACGCTCCAGCGGCTTCTGCGTCGATCCCATCGAGAAAAAGCCGCTCAACCATTTCCTGCCGGGCACGGCGGTGTTGTCCTTCGGCACGGCGGGCTGCAACCTCGCCTGCAAATTCTGCCAGAACTGGGACATCAGCAAATCGCGCGAGGTCGACACGCTGGCCGGCGCCGCCTCGCCCAAGGCGCTGGCCGTGGCCGCGCAGAGGCTCGGCTGCCGTAGCGTCGCCTTCACCTATAACGATCCGGTGATTTTCCTGGAATACGCGGTGGACGTCGCCGATGCCTGCCGCGCGGTCGGCGTCAAATCGGTGGCCGTGACCGCCGCCTATATCTGCGACGAACCGCGCGCCGAATTCTACAAACATATGGACGCGGCCAATGTCGATCTGAAGGCGTTCACCGAACGTTTCTACCACCGCATTTGCGGCGGCCATCTGCAGCCGGTGCTCGACACGCTCGTTTATCTCAAACACGAAACCCAGGTCTGGTTCGAGATCACGACGCTACTCATCCCCGGCGAAAACGATTCGGAAGGCGAGATCGAGGCGTTGACGCAATGGGTGGTCGAAAAGCTCGGCCCCGACGTGCCGCTGCATTTCAGCGCCTACCACCCCGATTGGAAGATGACGGACAAGCCGAACACGCCGCCGGAGACGCTCAGGCGCGCCAGGGCGATCGCGATGAAGAATGGCATCCATTATTGCTACACCGGCAATATCCACGATCCCGAAGGCGGCGGCACCTATTGCCCCGGCTGCGGAAAACAGGCCATCGGCCGCGATTGGTATGAGATTCTCGGCTGGAACCTCACCGATGACGGACATTGCCGCGATTGCGGCACCGCCATCCCCGGAGTCTTCGATGGCCCGCCCGGGAAATGGGGCCGACGGCGCATGCCGGTGCGTATCGTCGAACCGGCGGCGGAGTAGCCCGCGCGATGTGCACTCGGTACCAATTGAAGGCGGGCACGGAGACGTTGCAGCGGCTGTTCGACTGCGCCGCCTCCATGGCGATGCCCGACGGTCCCATCGAGGTGCGGCCGACCGATGTCGCGCCCATCGTTATTGCCGGTACGCAGGGCCGTCGGTTCGTGGCGGCGCGGTTCGGCCTGATGCCTGCCTGGGCGAAGGATCCCACCATCGCCCGCCGGCTGCTGAACGCGCGGGGCGAAACCGTGGCGACGCTTCCGGCCTTTCGCGATGCCTTCCGCCATCGCCGCTGCCTGGTGCCCGCGAGTTTTTTCTATGAATGGCGGCGGCTGCCCAATGGCAAGCAGCCCTATCGCATCGGGCTGGCCCAGGGCGATCTTTTCGCCTTCGCCGGGCTGTGCGAGGAAAAGCGGCAGGACGACGGCGAAATCCTCCGCACCTTCGCCATCGTCACCACCGCGCCCAACGAGCTGATCGCGCCCATCCATGACCGGATGCCGGTCATCCTCGCTCCCGCCGATTACGCCGCGTGGCTCGATGTGACTGCAAATGAGAAAGCCGCCGCGCTACTCCGGCCCTACCCGGCGGCGTCGATGACAGCGGAGCCGGTAGAAAAATCCCCGGCCGCGCGCAAACTCCCAGAGAAGCGGCAACTCCAATTGGGATTCTAGATTAACCTTAGGCATATAACGCGATAGGCGGCCGCTATACCTGGGGTACTTCTTGGTTATGCTTCGTCACCGAGATTCCATAGCTCTCGCCGCCTAATCGCGCCAGTCCGCACAAAGTGCTCCAAGTCTTGGATTGCCTCGTCGATGTCTGGAGTCAAGAGATTCGCCCGCGACAGCTCTCGACGCCAATCTTCAGCAGAAGCAACTCGCAAGTTTGGACCGAGCAGCGCATTGATGTTGGGCGAGATCAAAAGTGCTGCATTTGGAATTTTCTGTCGAATGCGAAAGCCGTGGTCGAAGAGGAGGTACTGATTCCAAGTTCGATGAGCGATACGCATCTGGTCATCGTTTAATCCAAGTTTTCGGAGTTCTGCGTCCACCTCTTCCTTGAGGGCAGACTTGGCTCCGTATCCCATGCCGCCCCAGCGCCCTTCGCCAGCAAGCACCGCTAGGATCGCTTGTCCAAAGACAGCTCCAAGGGCCTTTAGCTGGTTGACTGTTGCGGCGGCTTCCGCCACTTCGCGCTCCAGCTTTGCCTTTAGAGGGCCGACGCCAAGCTCAACAAGATCGGGCAGGCGGATCAAAATCGCGCACGCCAAGCCGCCTACGACTGCGAACGTGGCTACGAGGCCTCCTGCCAACCACGCTGCTACAGGTGCGGCAATTAAGATGTATAGCCCCAGGAGTATCGTGGCCGTGCTCTTCTTCATCGCGCATCTCCAAAAAGCGCTTGGGGGTCACCGCTGGCGACCCTCAAGCTTGGCGAACGCCGGTTCTCACTGGGCTGCGGCCCGCCGATATGGGCGCAGCGAGAAGCCGAGCTTGGCGCTCCCATTTGGGCCTGGCCGTCCAGGTGAAGGCCTAAGAGTTGGGATGCATGGAGGTCGCACTACCTTGACTTTCGTCGCGCTTGTTTGCAATGTAAACATTGATTGCAAGGAGGCATTCATGGCCGAAACAGTGGCGATTTCGTTCCGGGTTGCGCGCGAGAAAGCCCGGGAACTAGACAAACTCGCGAAAAGCACGGATCGGGCCAAATCCTGGCTGCTCGAACAGGCGTTGGATGCCTATCTGGAGACGCAAGCGTGGCATGTCGCCAGCATCGAAGAGGGATTGGCGCAGGCCAAACGCGGGGAGACCGTCTCGCACGACAAGGTAAAACGCTGGCTGAACAGCTGGGGAACTGAGAGCGAGACAAAACCGCCGCGATGACCGTTGTTTGGTCTCGGCGCGCGATCGGAGACCTTCGCAAACTTCGCGCCTATATTGCCAAGGATCGGCCCGATGCCGCGGCCCATGTCGCGCGGCGTATCGTCCTGGCGGTCGAAACCCTTGCCCAATTTCCATCCATGGGCCGTCCCGGCCGCATAGCCGGAACGCGCGAGTTGATCGTTTCCGACACGCCGTTCATCGTCCCCTACACGATGACAAATGGGGATGTCGTCGTTGTTGCCGTCCTCCATGCGGCGCGCAGGTGGCCCCAAGAATTCAAGCCGCGTTCAGGGGGCGTACCCTGGTCTTGATGTCTTGCCCGGTCTTTAGACCCACCAGACGCAAATCGTACTCGGTCCGTAGATTCAGCCAGAATTGGGCTTCGACGCCGAAATAGCGCTGGAGCCGCAGGGCCGTATCCGCCGTGATCGCGCGCCTGCCGTTGACGATTTTTCCAATTCGGTAGGGGGGAACGTCTAGGTCTCGCGCCAGCCGGTTGATACTGAGCCCGTGCGGTCGCATGAACCCCTCGCGCAGGATTTCGCCAGGCGGGATCGGTTCGAGACCGCGATTGGACTTGGGCATGACCTTATCGTGACGGGCTGATGATACAATTCTCGATCATGGCATAAATCCTTGGCAGCCTCCCTTCCCACAATATCTTGTGGGACGACACCCCTTTCGCCTACTCTATGCTGCGAAATCGGCGCTGGCCCCGGTGGCGCCTGAGTCTGGAAACATGGATGCCCGATCTGTTCGATAACTCCGCCCGCGCCGAGAAAAACTATACCGCCAAGGACATCGAGGTTCTGGAGGGGCTGGAGCCGGTGCGCCGCCGGCCCGGCATGTATGTCGGCGGCACCGACGAACGCGCGCTGCATCATCTGGTCGCCGAGGTGCTCGACAACGCCATGGACGAGGCGGTCGCCGGGCACGCCGACCGCATCGAGGTCGAACTGGCCGCCGATGGGGTCTGCATCGTGCGCGACAACGGACGCGGCATCCCCATCGACCCGCATCCGCGCTTCAAGGACAAATCGGCGCTCGAAGTCATCATGACCATGCTGCATTCGGGCGGCAAATTCGGGCAGAAGGTCTATGAGACGGCCGGCGGCTTACACGGTGTCGGGCTGTCGGTGGTCAATGCGCTGTCCGACACGCTGGAGGTCGAGGTCGCGCGCGAACGCAAACTCTGGCGCCAGAGTTATAGCCGCGGCAAGCCGGTCACCAAGCTGAAGGCCGAGGGTGCCACCCAAAACCGGCGCGGCACCACCATTCGTTTCCATCCCGATCCCGAGATTTTCGGCAAGGCGCCCGCCTTCAAGCCGGCGACCGTGTTCCGCATGGCGCGGTCCAAGGCCTATCTCTTCCGCGGCGTCGAAATCCGCTGGCGCTGCGATCCCGCCTTGCTCACCAAGGACGACGTGCCGGCGGAGGCCGTGCTGCATTTCCCCGGCGGGTTGCTCGATCACCTCAACGCCTCGCTCGAGGGCAAGGTGATGGTGACGCCGACGCCCTTCGCGGGCGAGGGCAAGCTGCCCGGCGATATCGGCAAGGTCGAATGGGCCATCGCCTGGCCCGAGGACGATGACGGCTTCGTCCATTCCTATTGCAACACCGTGCCGACGCCGCAGGGCGGCAGCCACGAGGCGGGCTTGCGTTCGGCGCTTTTGCGCGGGGCCCGCGCTTATGGCGAGTTGTCGAACAACCGGCGGGCGCAGCAAATCACCGCCGAGGACGTGGCCGATGGCTCCGCCGTGCTGCTGTCGCTGTTCATCCGCGATCCGCAGTTCCAGGGTCAGACCAAGGAGCGGTTGGGAATGCCGGAGGCGGCGCGGCTGGTCGAAGGCGCGATGAAGGACCATTTCGACCATTGGCTGTCCGGCGATCCGGCTTCCGCCAAGGCCCTGCTCGAACATTTCATCGAACGCGCCGAAGACCGCCTGCGCCGCCGCCAGGCCAAGGACCTCGCCCGCAAAACCGCCACGCGCAAGTTACGGCTACCCGGCAAACTCGCCGATTGCAGCCGCCAGGCGCCCGAAGGCACCGAGATTTTCCTGGTCGAGGGCGATTCCGCCGGCGGTTCGGCCAAACAGGCACGCAACCGCGAAACCCAGGCGATCCTCCCGTTGCGCGGCAAGATCCTCAACGTCGCCTCGGCCTCGGCCGACAAGCTGCGCGCCAATCAGGAGCTTGCCGATCTGGTCCAGGCGCTGGGCTGCGGCACCGGCGATTCCTATGCCGAGGACAAGCTGCGCTACGAGCGCGTCGTCATCATGACCGACGCCGATGTCGATGGCGCCCACATCGCCTCGCTGCTCATGACGTTTTTCTATCGCGAAATGCCGGAGTTGATCGCGGGCGGGCACCTCTTTCTGGCGCTGCCGCCGCTCTATCGCCTCAGCGCCGGCGGGCTCGTGATCTATGCCCGCGACGACGCCCACAAAGAGGCCCTCATGGCCAAGGAATTCAAGGGTAAAGGCAAGGTAGAAGTAAGCCGTTTCAAAGGCCTGGGAGAAATGCCTTCGTCCCAGCTTAAAGAGACGACGATGGATCCGAAGCGGCGTGTGCTGCTCAAGGTGATCATCCCCGATGCCGCCGAAACCGGCCACAATTCCACCGCCAGCCTGGTCGAACGCCTGATGGGCAAAAAGCCGGAACTGCGCCTGGCCTTCATCCAGGAAAACGCCAAATTCGCGACCGATTTGGATGTGTAATCGCGGGCCAGTATCGGGGGTGTGGGGGCCTCGCGGCCCCCACCACTTCACCATTGTTCGCCGCCTACCGCAACCAATCCCGCATTGCCCGCGTCACGGCTTCGGGTTGTTCGAGCGGCGACAGGTGGCCGCTGTTTTCGATGATGGTCAGCCGGGCGCCGGGGATGGCGGCGGCCATTTCCTCGGCCAAGGGGGGCGGGGTCAGGGCGTCCTGGCGGCCGCATAGAACGAGGGTAGGGCAGGCGATCTTGGGCAAATCCGGGCGGCTGTCCGGGCGGTTCATGATCGCGGTCTGCTGGCGCGCGAAGGCGGCCTGGCCGATCCGCATGGCCATTTCCTGCACCGGCACGGCGATGCGCGGATCGGCCACGCGGTCGGGATGGACCAGCAACGGCAGCAGGCGCGGCGTGACGCCTTTGAAATCGCCCATTTCCGACAATTGGATCAGCCCACGCCGCCGCGCGCTTTGCTCCGCCGTGTCCGGTCGCGCCGCGGTGTCGATCAAGGCGAGTTTCATCACCCGATCCGCGGCGATCCGCATGATTTCAAAGGCGACATAACCGCCCATCGACAGCCCGGCGAGCGCGAAGCGGGGCGGGGCGGCGGTTAGCACTGCGCGGGCCAGACCGCCGACCGAATCCGCTTCGGTCAAATCGGCGACGCTGGGCGTGGCGATGTCGGTGAGATTGTCCGATTGATGACGCCAGAGCAGGGCGTCGCAAAGCAGGCCGGGAAGCAGGACGAGAGGGATTTTCTCCTTCATGGCCTTACCGGATCAGCGGCGACAGCTCCTTGAATTCGGGCGTGCCGGAGCGGTGCAGCCATTCGAACAGAACCATTTCGGTGCTCACGATGTCGATGCCGTTGCCGCGCATCCGATCGAAGGCGAGCGCGGCATTGGCCGGCGTGCGGGAAGAGGAGGCATCCCCGACGACGAAACAGCGATAACCCTGTTCGCGGAGTCCGATCGCGGTCTGCAGCACGCAGATATGGGCCTCGACCCCGGCGACGACGATGCGGTCGCGACCCCAGCCCGACAGGCGCCGATTGAATCCCGGTTCGTCGGTGCAGGAAAAATGTACCTTCTCGACGACGGCGTCCGCGGGCAGCAGCGCGCGCAGGGGCTCCACCGTGTGGCCGAGACCCTTCGGATATTGCTCGGAGGCGAGAATCGGCACGCCCAGCCGGGCGGCGGCGCGCAGCAAGATGCCGGCGTTCTTGACCGTGCCTTCGGCATTGGCGACCGTCGGCACCAATTTCTCCTGCATGTCGATCAGAAGCAGGCCCGAGGAACTCGCGTTCATCAGCATCGGCGGGTCAGGGCGGCAGCTCGACCTGATAACACTGAATGGCCTCGGGATAACCCTTCAGCGTGAACTTGCCGAGATCCTTGAATTTGAGGCCCTTGGCCGCGCACAGGCCGTGCACGCCATAAGACACGGCGATTTCGTGGTTGGGCGCGATCGAGGTGACGCGAGCGGCGAGCTGCACGGTCGAGCCGAACAGATCGGTGCCCTCGCGGATCGGCTGCCCGGCATTGATGCCGATGCGCAGATTGACCGGAATATTGGGGTGCGCCGCGTTATGGGCGCGGGCACCCTTTTGCATTTGGATGGCGGCGAACACGGAATTGGGCGCGCTGTCGAACGAGCACATGATTCCGTCGCCGGTATGTTTGATCTCGCGCCCGTTGAAATCGGTCAGCGCGGCGCGGACGATAGTGTTGTGCGCCTTCACCATCTCGTATTGGGCATCGTCGCCGTGGACCTGGGTGAAGGCGGTGGAACCGATGATGTCGGTGAACATGACGACGACGAAATCGTCCTTCTTCTGGTTTTCCTCTTGCGGCTTGTTCCAAAAGTCGAGCGCCGCGGCCATGACCTGTTCGTTTGCGCCCTGTTTCTTGACGCGCTTCTGGACCGCGTCGAGGCCGTATTTGAACATTTCCAGATATTTCGGCGTGGCCAGATATTCCTCGAAATTGTCGCCGAAATTGGTCGAGGATTTTTCGTCGGCGAGAATGTCCTTGAGCGACTTTCTCAATATCCACTTCACCTCGTCCTTGTCGCGGTTGAACAGCCGCGCATAACCTTCGCAGACGCCGGCGATGAAGAGGTGGCTGCCGAAAAGGTTATAGGCGTCGAGTTTACCGTTCGAGAGGTGTTTGGTTTTCTGCACCAAGTGGCTCAGCGATTCATGCAGGAACTTGATGACCGTGACCACGTCCTGCTTGAGCAGCGGTAAACGTTCGGGTTTGATTCCGGCATCGTCGTCGGCCGCGGCGGCGGCCGGCGGTGCCTGTGGCTTGGGTTCGGCGGCGGCGGGGGCGCGGCCCGGGGCGGTGGCGGCAGGGGCGGTCGCGGGGGCGGCCAAGGGCGCCGCGGCGGCGGCACGGCGGCGCCGGCGGCGTTGAATCGGCCCACGGTTGAAGGCGCGCGACACGCGATCCAGTTCCTGCGGCGTCAACATCAGCCAACCGGCGCCGACATAAATGGCGGCGAAGGAAACCACGCCGGCAAGGCTCTGCACGCCGATCGTGGAGCCGACGAGCACGTAATTCGTGGTCACATAGGCGGCGGCCGTGGCCGCGACCGCCGCGCCGCCGACCTTGCCCCAGGCGACGAGTGCGCTGACTTCCGGCGGGCCCATGGTCGTCGCCGCCGCGCCGCCGGCGGAAGGGGCCGGGGGCGGCGTCGGGACAGGCGCGGGTTTGCGGGGCGCGGGCGCCGCGGGTTTTTCCGGTTTCGTGGCCTTGGGTGTCTGGCGTGACACCATTTGCGGCCCGGATTCCTTGAAACCGGATTGGCGGCTGGACGGGTCCTTGTCCTTGCCCCCGCCTTTGTCGCTGCCGCCCTTGTCCTTGCCGCCGCCCTTGTCCTTCCCGGAATCCGCGCCCTTCAACGCGCCGCCGGATTCACCTTTGAGCCCAGGCAAACGTTTACCGTCGGCGCCTTGTTTTTCGCGTTTATGGATGGTCTGGTCGATGGATTCGCCGGTGTCCGGGTTGTGCGTTTCCTGCACGACCCTCACGCCGTTGATATGGGCCTCGCCATAGAGGCTCTCGGCGAAGGCCATAGCCTGCGCGCGTTGGGATTGCGGGAAGCGCGTTTGCAGCGTCCACCGCGAGCCGTCATAAGCATAGACGTCGAAGCTGACAACGGCAGCCATTTCGGTTCTCGCCCGCTCCCTCTAAGCCCGCGACGCCACTGAATTGCGCAACGCTACGCCCTCGGGACAAATTCCCGAAAGCGCGGCATTGCCGATACCCACCAACCCCTTGTGGGCGGCCTCTATCATTCGCCTCCGTCGACGGCAACTCGATCGAGCCGAGAAAACCACCGCCGGCTGTACGACGCCGCACCCACGATTAAGCAATAGTTTACCATCGCCAGGCCACAATATTGAGACAATTCCCAACGGATCGGGGAATGCGAAACAAAAAGTTGATCTCGATTCTCAATCCAGGAATCGCATGAAGTCAAGTTTGCCCAATCCTCGCTGGCGGCGTTTGGCGCGATGGGTGCCGAGCCCGCGATTGTCCCGATGACCGTGGCTATCGCCGCCCTGGAATCGGCGCTGGCGCATCACCGCGCCGGCCGTCTGCCCGAGGCCGAGGCGAGTTATCGCCGCGTCCTCGCGACGCAGCCCGCCAACGCCGATGCCTGGCACCTGCTGGGTGTCATCGCCCATCAGGAAGGCCGCCACGAGGTCGCGGTCGATCTCATGGCGCGCGCGGTCGCGTTGCAATCGCGGTCGCCCGTCTTTCTCAACAATCTGGGCGCCGCGCTGACCGCCTTGGGCAAGGCGCGAGAGGCGGTGCCGAAGTTGCGCCGGGCGGCCAAGCTCAATCCATCTTATGCCGAAGCTCATTTCAATCTTGGCAATGCCTTGCGCGAGTGCCAACGCGCCAAGGACGCAATGGAATCTTTCCGGCGCGCGATCGCGGTCAAACCGGACTACGCCGAAGCCCATTACAATCTCGGCTTGATGCTCCAGGACGACAGAAAACTCGACGAAGCCGCCGCCGCCTATGAGCGCGCGGTGGCCTCGCGCCCGGACTATGCCGACGCGCTCGCCAATCTCGGCAAGGTCCGCATGGATCAGCGCCGCTTCGCCGACGCGGTCGCCGCCTATGACCGGGCGCTGACGGTCAAGCCGGATTTCGACGAAGTCCGGTCGGGCCGCGTCTGGGGCATGCTGGCCATGGGTGATCTCGCGCGCGGCTGGCCCGAATTCGATTCGCGCTGGCGCCGCAAGGATGTCGGGCGCCCGCGGCCGTTCCCGCAGCCCTGGTGGGAAGGCCAGGACCTGGCGGGAAAAACCATCCTGGTCTGGGGCGAACAGGGCATCGGGGACGAAATCACCTTCGCCAGCATGATCCCGGACCTCACCGCGCGCGGCGCCCATTGTGTCGTCGAATGCGAAGCGCGGCTGCTGCCGCTGTTTGCGCGATCCTTCCGCGACGCCGAATTCTTTGCCCGCAGCGCCGATCGGCCGGAGGCACGTCTTTACGCCGCCGACATCGATTGGCAAATCCCGGCCGGCAGCTTGATGCGTTGGCTGCGGCCCAATGTCGACGCCTTTCCGAAAAAACCCGGATTCTTGACCGCCGATCCCCTGCGCCGCGAATTTTGGCGCGACCGGCTCGATGCGCTGGGCTCGGGTTTGACGGTCGGCCTTTCCTGGAAAAGCGGTGTGATGGAGGGCAGCCGCAAGGCGCAATTTACCCCCTTGCCGGATTGGGCGCCGATCCTGAAGGTACCGGGCGTGCATTTCATCAATCTGCAATATGGCGATTGCCGCGCCGATCTCGACGCCGCCCGCGCGGCTTGCGGCGTGGCGATCAGCGATTTCGACGGGATCGATCTCAAGCAGGATCTCGACGAGGTGGCGGCGTTGACCTCGGCCCTCGATCTGGTCGTGACCGGGCCGTGCGCGGTGGTCAACATCGCCGGCGCGGTCGGCACGCCTAGCTTCCATGTCTGGCGCCACCCGGAGTGGGAACTGCTCGGCTGCGACCATCGTCCGTTTTATCCGGGCGAAATTATCTTCACCACGTCCTGGGATCGGCCCTGGGCCGATTTGCTCGGCGAGGTCGCCGGCGCGCTGGCGGAGGAAGTCAAGTCGCGATGAACGGCCCGCCGCGGCGCCAGGCGCAGGTTCCCGATCGGCTCAAGGCGGGACTTGCCCATCATCGGGCGGGGCGGCTGCAAGAGGCCCAAACCCTGTATCGCCAGGTGCTGGACAAGGAACCGGCGCAGCCCGATGCGCTGCATCTGCTCGGCCTCATCGCCCATCAGATCGGCCAGCACGGGCTCGCCGTGCAGCTTATCGGGCAAGCCATTGCCGTCAACGCGCAGGCCCCGGATTATCACGCCAATCTCGCCGAGGCCCAACGCGCGCTCGGCCGGCTCGACGACGCGGCCGCCAGTCTGCGCCGGGCATTGTGCCTTCGCCCCAACGAGGCGGAGCTGCACAGCAATCTCGGCAACGTCCTGCTTGACCTGGGTCGGCACGAGGGGGCGGTCGCACAATACCAACTTGCCTTGGCGCAAAAGCCGAGACTCGCCACGGCCCATTACAATCTGGGCAATGCCTTGTGCGCGCTCAACCGCTACGACGAGGCGGTCGCGTCCTATCGCATGGCCGTGAAGATCGAGCCGCGCCGGATCGAGGCGCATAACAATCTCGGTCACGCCCTGGAGGCCATGGGGGCCAACGCCGAGGCGGAGGCCAGTTATCGCCGGGCGCTCGCCATCGATCCCGGTTTCGCCGGGGCCTTGAACAATCTCAGCGGATTGGTTCAGCGCGAAGGGCGGCTCGACGAAGCCGAGGCGCTGCTGCGCCGCGCCCTGGTCGCCGCGCCCTCGGATGCGGAAACCCACAACAATCTGGGCATCCTGCGCCAGGATCGCGGCGACCCGGCGGGTGCGCTCGACCTTTATCGCAAGGCGCTCGCCCTGCGCCCCGATTTCGCCGAGGCTTTAAGCAATCTCGGCGCCGCCTTGCGCGATCTCGGCCGCACCGACGAAGCCATCCAGACCCTGAACCGGGCGATCGCGGTCAAGCCCGACGGCGCCGGCGCCTACAACAATCTCGGCCTGGCTTTCGCCCAGGCCGGGCGCGAGTCGGACGCGGTTTCGTCCTATCGCCGCGCGCTCTCCATCCGCCCGGATTTCGTGGAGGCATTAAGCAATCTCGGCGCCACCCAGGCCGAAGGCGGGGCGCCGGTCGAAGGCGAAGCCGTGCTGCGCCGCGCCCTAGCGGCCGACCCCGCTTCGGTGATCGCGCGCAACAATCTCGGGATCGCGCTGAAGGAACAAGGCCGGCTCGACGAGGCCATCGCCTGTTGGGAAGCGGTGATCGCGGCGCGCCCGGATTTCGTCAAAACCTTGAGCAACCTGGCTTCGGCTTATAAGGACAAAGGCCGGCTCGACGAGGCCGAAACGCTGCTGCGAAAAGCCGTGGCGACCGCGCCGTCTTTCGCCGAGGCTCATAACAATCTTGGCTTGGTCATGTCGCATCGCGGGCGGCTGGACGAGGCCGGCGCGTGTTTCGATGCGGCGTTGAATGCCCGGCCGGATTATTTCGCCGCGCTCACCAATCTCGGCAATGCGCGTAAGGATCAAGGCCGGTTGCGCGAGGCCGTGGACGCCTATGAACGCGCGTTGAAACACCGCCCGGATTTTCCCGAGGCCCATTCCAATCTCGGCCTGGCCCTGCTCGGCCTGGGCGAACTCGAACGCGGCTGGGCCGAATTCGAGTGGCGCTGGCGGCGCAAGGAGGCGCCGAAACGGCGGCCCTTCGCGCAGGCCCCGTGGATGGGCGAAGACCCCAGGGGCAAGACCATCCTGGTGTGGGGCGAACAGGGCGTGGGCGATGAAATCACCTATGCCAGCATGTTCGCCGATCTGGTCGCCACCGGCGCGCGTGTCGTCGTCGAATGCGACGCGCGCCTGGTGCCGATCTTCCGGCGGTCCTTTCCCGCCATCGAGGCGATCGCGCGCAGCGACCCGCCGCATCCGCGCACGGCCGCGCCCGACATCGATTGGCAGATTTCGGGCGGCAGCCTGATGCGTTGGCTGCGGCCGCGAATCGATTCTTTTCCCAAGGCTCTCGGGTTCCTGGCCGTGGATGAGGGCCGCCGCGCGTTCTGGCGCCAACGCCTCGATGCCGTGGGTCCGGGTCCGAAGATTGGCCTGTCCTGGCGCAGCTCCATGATGCAGGGCGTGCGCGGCCTGCAATTCGCGCCCCTGGCGGAATGGGCGCCGATCCTTCAGATCCCCGGACCGCACTTTGTCAATCTGCAATATGGCGATTGCCGCGACGATCTCGCGGTCGCGCAAAGCGCCACCGGAATCCAGGTCCATGGCTGGCCCGATCTCGATCTCAAGGACCATCTCGACGATGTCGCGGCGCTGACCTCTGTGCTCGACCTGGTGGTCACCGGTCCGTGCGCGGTGGTCAACATCGCCGGCGCGGTCGGGGTTCCGGCCTGGCACCTCTGGCGGTTCGTGGATTGGGAGCTGTTGGGCCGCGCCAATCGGCCGTTTTATCCAAGCGAACGCCTATTCACCATCGGCTGGGATCGCCCCTGGCAGGAGCTTATCGCCGACACCGCCGCGGCGCTGCGCGGCTTCGCGGCCGGGCCTCGGGGATGACGGAAGCGGCGGCGGGGCGGGGCGCTCCTGGCGACATTCTGGAGACGGCGCTGGGTCACCATCGCGCCGGGCGTTTGGACGAGGCGGAGACATTATATCGGCGATTCTTGGACGCCGTGCCCGAGCAAGGCGACGCCCTGCATCTTCTCGGTATTCTGCGTTATCAACGCGCCGACGGCATGGGCGCCATCGCGCTGTTGACCCGGGCGGTGGCGGCCGATGGCGGGCAGCCGCATTATCGCCTAGCCCTGGCCGAGGCCTTGGAGGGCGCCGGACGTTTCGCCGAGGCCGTCGAACATTATCGCGCCGCCTTGCCGAACCTCGAGGACCCCGCGGAAATCCATTTCCGCCTCGGCGGCGCGTTGAGCCAGCTTGGCCGCGGCGGGGAGGCGATCGCGTCTTATCGGGCCGGGTTGGCCCTGCACCCCGACGCCGCGATCTTCAACAATCTCGGCAACGTGCTGCAACTGGCCGGGCGCCGCGCCGAGGCCATTGCCGCCTTTCGGCGGGCGGTCGGGCTCGATCCCGGTCTGGCGGCCGCGCAGGCCAATCTAGGCCAATGTTTGTGGCAGGAAGGCGACGCGGCCGGCGCCGCCATGGCCTGGCGCGCGCTCGCGGCGCTCGAACCCGACCGCGCCGAGGTTCACGCCCGGCTGGGCGGCGCCCTACAGCATCTTGGCGAACTCGATCCCGCCGAGGCGGCGTTCAAGCGCGCCATTGCCTTGCAGCCGGATTTCGCCGAGGCCCATAGCAATCTGGGCGTCGTCCTCAAGGAACTGGGCAAGACCGAGGAGGCGGAAGCCACCCTGCGCCGAGCCCTGGCCCTCGATCCCAACGCCTTCGCGGCGCTGCACAACCTCGCCGGAGTCTTGCGCGAACGCGGCCAATCCGACGAGGCCGCGGAATTCTATCGCCGCGCCCTGGTCGTCAACCCCGATGCCAAAAAGACGCATTACAGTCTTGGCTTGATTCTGTTCGAGGCGGGGAAATACGCCGAGGCCGAAGCCGCGTATCGCCGCGCGCTCGCGCTCGACCCCACTTATGCCGAGGCTCATTCCAACCTGGGCACGGCGGTGCAGCTTCAGAACCGTTTCGACGAGGCCATCGCGTGCTTTCAGCAAGCGCTCGCGCTGAAGCCCGACCGTCCGGAACCCTGGCTCAATCTTGGCTTGGCGCTGCGCGTGCGTGGACGCATCGCTGAGGCCGAGGTTGCCCTGCGCCTGGCCCTCGATCTCGATCCCGGATTCGTGCGGGCCTTGAACGGGCTTGGCGGGCTTTTGCGCGACAGCGGCCGTCTCGACGAGGCCGAAGCCGTCTTGCGCCGGGCCATCGCCGCCGATCCGGGTTCAGCCATGGCCTTCAACAATCTCGGCAACACATTCAAGGAACAGGGACGGATCGACGAGGCCATCGCGGTCTATCGGCGGGCGCTGGCGATCGATCCCAGCTTCGTCGACGCGCAATATAATCTGTCGCTCGCGCTTTTGGCCGCGGGTGTTTTGGACGAGGGTTGGCGGGCCCATGAAAGCCGTTGGCGCCGATCCGACGCGCCGCCGCCGCGCCGCTTCCCGCAGCCGGTCTGGCAGGGTGAGGAATTGCGCGGCCGTGTGCTGTTGGTCTGGTGTGAACAGGGCGTGGGCGACGAAATCACGCAGGCCACGATGATCCCCGATCTTTTGCGCGCCGGCGCGCGTTGTGTCCTTGAATGCGACAAACGACTCGTGCCGCTGTTCGCCCGGTCGTTTCCCGGCGCCGAGGTCGTGCCGCGTTGCGATCCGCCCGACCCGCGCACGTTTGCCCCCGACATCGACTGGCAGATCGCTGGTGGCAGCTTGATGCGCTGGCTGCGCCTGCGGGTGGACAGCTTCCCCACCGAACCCGGCTTTCTGACGGTAAATCCGGTGCGGCGGCGGCTCTGGCGCGATCGGCTGCACGCCTTGGGTCCGGGACCGAAGATCGGACTATCGTGGATGAGCAGCCTGACCCAAGGCCCACGCGCCCAACATTTCACCGCGCTGGCCGATTGGGCGCCGATCCTGAAGCGGCCGGGCGTGGTTTTCGTCAATCTGCAATATGCCGATTATGCCGCCGACATCGACGAGGCCCGCCGCCAATTCGGCGTGACCATTCATGGCTGGCCCGATCTCGACCTCAAGGACGATTTCGACGGCGTCGCCGCCCTGACCTCCGCTCTCGATCTTGTGATAACCGGGCCTTGCTCGGTGGTGAACATCGCCGGGGCCGTCGGCGTGCCGACTTGGCATGTCTGGCGCTTCCCGGATTGGGAGATGCTGGGCCAGCCCAGCCGGCCCTTTTATCCCGGGGAACGGTTGTTTACCGCGGCCTGGAACCGG
Organism: Rhodospirillales bacterium; assembly: GCA_947445225.1. Classification (GTDB taxonomy): domain Bacteria; phylum Pseudomonadota; class Alphaproteobacteria; order CACIAM-22H2; family CACIAM-22H2; genus SHVT01. The sequence goes on along the minus strand of CANFCX010000021.1, from coordinate 8,726 downwards.
CCCTGGCCGGAGCTTCTGGCCGAGGTTGCCAAAGCGCTCGGCGACCGGCTTTCATGACCCCATCCACAAATCGTAACGTTCGGGCTATAGTTTGGCATTGGATGCGTTATGTTCGCATGTGATGAGCGCCGTTGTCGGCGGACCGTACCCGCCGCCCGGCCCTTCGGAATCGAGCTTTGGGATAGATAGGGGACCGCCCATGAATAGAATCCTTTATTCCGCGGGAGCGTTAGGGCTTGCCGCGGGCCTTGTCGCCGGCACCGTTCCGGCGCGGGCGCAAGTCGTCAACGTCACCTTCCTTCACGTCAACAACATCCTTGAGATCGGCGCCCGCGACGGCGTCGGCGGCTTCGCCCAACTCGCCGCCCTGATCAAGCGCGAAAAGGCGAAAAACCCGAACACCTTCGTCACCTTCGGCGGCGATCTGTTCGGCAAGTCGCTGATCGGCGCCACCAGCAAGGGCACCCATATGGTCGAGCTGGCCAACGCGGTCGGCTTCGACGTGGCCGCCGTCGGCCATAGCGAATTCGACTACGGGCCCGAAGTCCTGAGACAGCGCCTCGGCGAGACCAAATTCCCGTGGCTGACGGCCAATGTCGTCACCAAGGACGGCAAGATGCTCCCCGGCGCCCAGGCGACCTGGATCAAGGAGATGGGCGGGCTGAAATTCGGATTCTTCGGCCTGACCTACACCGGCACGCCGCGGCTATCGTCCTCGGGGCCGGATATCGTCTTCCAGCAAGCCGAGGAAGCCGGCCGTAATGCCGTTAGGACGCTGAAAGAAGCCGGCGCCGACGTGGTCGTGGCGATGAGCCACCTCGCGCTGACCGGCGACCGCGCGCTGATCCGCGCGGTGCCCGGCATCGACCTGATCCTGAGCGGCCACGAGACCCAGCCGCAGACCTTTTACGAAGGCGGCGTGCTGCTGCACAAATCCGGATCGAACGCCGAATTCCTGGGCGTCATCGACCTCGCCATTGAAAAGGTCGGGGCGCGGGTGAAGATCCGTCCGGCATGGCGCATGGTGCCGGTCACCGGCATCGAGCCCGATCCGGCGGTGGCCGCGATCGTAAAGAATTGGGAAGGCAAACTCGCCGAGTTGCTCGACAAGAACCTGGGCAAGACGTCGGTGGAGCTGGACAGCCGGCGCGACACCATCCGCCGCAAGGAAACCGCCTTCGCCAACATGATCGCCGATGCGATGCGCGAGGCCGTCAACGCCGACGTGGCGCTGACCAACACCGGCGGCATCCGCGCCGACCGCACTTATGCCGCCAACGCCGCTTTGACCCGCAAGGACGTCATGGAGGAGCTGCCCAATCCCAACGTTGTGGTGCTTTTGGAAATCTCCGGCGCCGATCTGATGGAGGCTTTGGAGAACGGGGTCAGCCGCATCGAGGCGGCCGCGGCGCCGGCCAATTTTCCGGCGATCTCGGGGATGAGCTTGACCTTCATGGCGTCCAAGCCGCGCGGGGAACGCGTGACCGGGGCCCAGGTCGGCGGCAAGCCGATCGATCCGAAGGCCACCTATACCCTCGCCACCAACGACTTCCTGTTCGGCGGCGGCGACGGTTATGTGTCGTTCAAGAACGGCAAGGCGCTGATCGACAAGCCGGAAGGCAAGTTGATGTCGGACGCGGTGATGGAATACATCGCGCTCAAGGGCACCGTGTCGCCGAAGCTCGAGAACCGGATCGTCGAAGCCAAATAATGTAAGCGAAGCCTGAAAGGGCCGTGGCCGAAGCCGCCGCGGCCCTTTTTCTTTGAGCGAGAATGGAGGGCGCCGATATGCCAAAGCGAGAAATTCCGCCTTTCCCGGCGATTTCGCGCCGCGCCATGCTGGCCGCGCCGCTCGCGCTGCTGGCCGGTCGCGCCCTGGCCCAGGCCCAGACCGCGACCGTCACCTTCCTGCACGTCAACGACATCTACGAAATTTCGCCGCGCGATGGGCAAGGCGGATTCGCGCCGCTCATGAGTGTGGTCAAACGCGAACGCCAACGCGCCGCCCATTCGATCCTGACCTTCGGCGGCGATCTTTTCGCGTCCTCCATGATGTCGGGGATCACGCGGGGCGAGCAGATGGTCGAGCTGACCAACGCCGTCGGCGTGCAGGTCGCCGCCGTCGGCAACCACGAATTCGATTTTGGCCCCGACATGTTCAAACAACGGGTCGCGCAATCGGCCTTTCCCTGGCTGGCCGCCAATATCCAGGGCGCCGACGGCAAGATCTTCGGCGGCGCCAGGGCGACGACGATCATCCAGGCCGGCGATCTCAAGATCGGCTTCTTCGGGTTGTTGACGCCGTCCACGCAGCGCACATCGTCGCCGGGGCCGGAGGTGATGTTCATGCCGACGGCGGAGGCGGCGGCGGCGGCGGTGAAGCGGCTCAAGGACGAGGGCGCCGATGTCATCGTCGCCCTGACCCATCAGAGCGTGAGCGAGGACCGCTCCATGCTGCGGTCCGTGCCCGGCATCCATCTGCTACTCGGCGGGCATGAACACGATCTCGTCACCGAGCGCGAAGGCGATGTGTTGATCCAGAAATCCGGTCAGGACGGGCGATTCCTATCGGTCGTCGAACTCGTCATCGAAACCACGGCCAATGCGGGTGGCAAGCAAGTGCGGGTGAAGCCGAACTTGCGCGTCGTGGCGGTGAAGGATGTCGTGCCCGATCCCGAAATCGCCGCCATCGTCAAGAAATGGGAGGACCGTTTCAACAGCGAATTGGACCTTCCGGTCGGCATGGTGGCCGTCGCCATGGACAGCCGGCGGCAGGTCGTGCGCTATCGCGAAAGTGTCATCGGCAATCTGATCGCGGACGCGACGCGCGCAGGACTGAAGGCCGACGTGGCCATCCTCAATGGCGGCGGCATCCGTGGCGACAGGGTTTACGAACCGGGCGCGACCCTGACCCGCAAGGACGTGATGAGCGAGGTGCCCTTCGGTAATACCGGGGTGATGGTGGAAATGTCGGGCGCCGCGTTGCGCGAGGCGGTGGAGCAGGGGCTGTACACGGCGGGGCGGGGCGGCGGCGGTTTCCCGCAGGTGTCCGGCTTGGCCTTCCGCTACGACCCCGACCGCGATCGCGGCGACCGCGTGACCCAGATCGCGGTCGGCGGCAAGCCGCTCGATCCGGCCGCGCTCTATCGCGTCGCGACCAACGACTACATGTTGGCCGGCGGCGATGGTTACGCGGCGCTCGGCAAGGGCCGGGTCGTGGTGGATGCGAGCGGCGGCCAGCCGATCGCGACGTTGGTGATCGATTACATCGCCAGTCGCGGTACTGTATCGCCGAAGCTCGAAGGCCGCATCATCGCCGGAAGGTAAACCCATGCCAATGCGCCCGACCGTCGCGACGCCCGACGACGATCCCCATCTGTGGCTGGAAGAGGTCGACGGCGCCAAGCCCATCGCCTGGACCCGGGCACAGAGCGTCAAGACGCTGGCCCGTTTCGGCGATGCGCGTTTTGCCGCCGACCGCGACGTCCTGAAGGCGATCTACGACCGGCCCGACAATCTTCCCATGGTGACGCGACGGGGATCGCGGCTCTTCAATTTCTGGCGCGACGCGGCCCATCCGCGCGGGTTGTGGCGAACCACGAGCCTGGAAAGTTATCGCGGCCCGGCGCCCGATTGGGATGTGCTGCTCGATCTCGACGCGCTGGCCAAAAGCGACGGCGAGGATTGGGTTTGGCAAGGCGCGTCGACAATTCCCCGCACCCATGATCGCGCGTTGTTGCGGCTGTCGCGCGGCGGCGGCGACGCCATCGTCCTGCGTGAATTCGCTTTGGAAAAGCGCGTCTTCGTGCCGGGCGCGCTGGGCTTTAACCTGCCCGAGGCCAAGGGCGGCGCCGCCTGGCTCGACCGCGACACCGTGTTGTTGTCGTCGGCGTTGGGCGGCCGCGGACGGCAGACTCGCTCCGGCTACGCCCGCACCGTGCGGCTGTGGCGGCGCGGCGGCGATCCGTTGCGCGCCAACGTCATCTTCACCACGCCGTACGATTGGATGGCGGCGTGGGCCGATCGCGACGCCTTCGCCGAGCCGGAACGGCTGTGGTTCGCCGAAAAGCCCAGCTTCTTCGACACCATCGTCTGGATCGGCGACCGCACCGGCCCGAAGCGCCGCCTGGCGCTGCCCGGCGATGCGCGGTCGCAGGCGCATCGCGACTGGCTGACGGTAAGGCCGCGCCGGCCGTGGACGACCGGCGGCCGTACCTACGCGCCGGACACCGTTCTTGGCATTTCGTTGTCGGGTTTCCTCGGCGGCGACCGCGATTTCGTGGTTTTGTTCGAGCCCGGTTCGCGCCGCGCCTTGCAGCGTTTCTTCTGGTGCGACGGAAGGCTGATCCTGTCGATCCTCGACAATTTGCGGCCGGTGTTCGAGATAATCACGCCGCCGCAATGGAAGCGGGAAAGACTCGCCGGCCTGCCCGATATCGGCGTCGCCAGCGTCTGGCCGCTCGACGACCATGAAGAAGACTCAAACGGCGATCTGCTCGCCTCGGCGCAAAACCCGCTGACGCCGGCGACGCTGTACATGATCCGCCCCGGCCAGGCGCCGGAAATCCTGAAACGCGCGCCGGAAAATTTCGACGCCTCCGGGCTGGTCGTGACGCGGCACGAGGCGATCTCCGCCGACGGCACCGCCATCCCCTATGTCCAGGTCGGGCCGCCGGGCCTGACCGGCGAGGCGCCCGTGTACCTGACCGGTTATGGCGGCTTCGCGATTTCGTCGCTGCCGCAATACAACTCGGCCATCGGCAAGTTGTGGCTGGAACGCGGCGGCACCGCCGTCACCGCCAATATCCGTGGCGGCGGCGAATTCGGCACCGCCTGGCACGATGCCGGAAGGCGCGAAGGCAAGACGCTGTCGCATGACGATTTCGCCGCGGTCGCCGCCGATCTGGTGCGGCGCGGGGTGACAATCCCGGCGCGCATCGCCGCCGAGGGCGGATCCAATGGCGGCATCCTCATCACCAACATGTTGACCCGTTATCCCGAACGGTTCGGCGCTCTGTTCTGCACGATTCCGCTGATCGACATGCGGCGGTATTCCAAGCTGCTGGCCGGGGCGAGCTGGATCGCGGAATACGGCGATCCCGACAAACCCGAGGATTGGAAATTCCTGTCGGCGATTTCCGCCTATCACAACGCCGCGCCGGGAAAGCGGTATCCGCCGATCCTGATCGCCACCAGCCGGCGCGACGACCGCGTCCATCCCGGCCACGCCCGCAAGATGGCGGCGAAGCTCCAGGCCATGGGCTACGAGGCATATTTCTACGAACCCCGCTCCGGCGGCCACGGCTACGGCAAGGACAACGCCGAACGCGCCGCCTTCACCGCGCTGGGGCTGAATTTCCTAAGAAAAATGATCGGTTGGGAGTAGGACGAAGGTGTGGGGGCCGCAAGGCTCCCTCACCCGGCGCTCGGAAGCGCCGACCTCTCCCCGGGGGAGAGGTGAAGATGAGGCGCTTTTCCCACCTCTCCTCCGGGGAGAGGTCGGCCATGCTTCCCAGCATGGCCGGGTGAGGGGGCTTCGGCCGAGATGTGGGTGCCGCGAGGCCCCCACCCCCCGATACTATTTCTTCACGACCTGACCGCGGATTTCACCGCCGGCGTTGGCGGCGGTGTGGATGTTGGCGTACCAGCGGCCGGCTTGCAGGTCGGCGGCTTGCGCGTCGGTCAGCGTGGCCTCGCCCCGGATCGGGCTGGTAAGCGGGGCGCTGAACGGCACGACCACGCCGGCATTGGCGCCGGCCGCGGCGGGCCCGTGGAAATGCGCGCCGGTGGCGGGGCCGGAGAGGCCGGTATAGGTGATCGTCCAGGTCAATTTCTTGGATACCGTGTCATAGGTCGAATCCAACGTTCCGGTCCCCGGCTGGTTGACCGGCGGAACCTCGTTGGCGCCTCTCATATCGGCCTTGTAGCCGACCATTTCGGCCGAAGCCGGCGCGACGAAAAGCACGGCGGACAGCGCCATGGCGGCCAAAGCCGGGCGAAGATAATTCAGGTGCATCGCGTCCTCCTTCAAAAACGGGTTTTGGAGCCAGCCAACAACAAGCAGGCCCTAGAAACCCTACCGCGCCGGATTGGGCGCCGGCAAGCCAATGGAAACCTACAGTTGTAGGTTGCGGGGGCCGTGGGGCCCCCGCGCCCCCGATACGGGGAGCCTATCCCTATGCCGGCTAGGGTGATGTGACATCACGGGGACATTTGTCAGGCGGCGCGCCGGACGGAAATTCGTGGCTTGAGCCCGGCGGCTTCGGCCATGTCCACCAGGGTATCGAGCGAGAACAATTCGATGCGCCCGCGGGTGAGGTCCGAAATGCGCGGCTGCGTCACGCCGAATCGCGCCGCTGCTTGCCGTTGGGTCCAGCCCGAACGACGGATCGTCTCGGCCAGCGCGATCATCAGTTGCGAGCGGGCGAGCAGGCTCGCGGCGAGGTGCTGCTTATCCTCGATGGCGTCCCAAACGCTGGCAAAACCTTGCTTTTTAATCACGCGCCTCTCGTCAATTCCGCATGGCGTCTGGTCGCCAGGTCAACATCCCGTTGGCTTGTCCTCTGGCTATTCTTCCGAAAGCAGTGAATCACCTAAATCGCGTGCTTTCGTGCCGCGACGTAGATCACGCGGAAGGCGCCGGTTTCGTCGCGGATGCGAATTTCCCGGACTCCTGGCCCGATTCCCGGCATCGGTTTCCAATCGTCGGGTTCGAGACCGCGCTGCACACGATCAAGCTGATATCCCGCCCGCTGTCGCGCAATCGGCGGGAAGGCCCGCAAGTCCTCAAGCGCGCTGCCCGGGTACGACTCGGGCTTCATTGTGTTCATTTATACAAAAATTTGTATAAAACGGCAAGGCCAACCCAACGATCGGGGTGCGGGGCCGCGCGCCTGTCCCCTGTCTTGCGCTGGAATATTCCATCGGTGATCTGAAGCAATCGCCTGTTTGTCGCCCTAAGCCGCCCTCACAACGAAATCGACATGGATTTCGTCATAGGGAAACACGATCCGGCCATCCTCGGCGCGGTCGACGACCCCGGCCTTGAGCAGTGCCTGCACGTCGCCATGGACGGATTTCACATCGCGTTCAACGCGGCGGGCGACTTCGCGGATGGCCAGGGGACCGGCGCTGGTCATGATGCGGACGATTTCCCAGCGCTTCGGGGTCAGCACCTTCCACAACAACTCCAGGCTGGCGAAACCGATGAAGGCGCCTTGCTCCTTGCCGCGGAGGGCGCGGCGCATCCGGGCTTTGGTTTCATCGGGCGAGGCAACGCCGATCGTCACGATGTTCACGCTCGTCTCCACCGCTCCACTTCCTGCCAGAAATCCGCCACCAATTGCTCCGGTGTCGTGAAGGCGTAGGGCTCCTGCCGATCGCCGACATGTTTGTGGTCGCCCTTTCCGGCTTCATTGTCGAAGCGCAGGACGCACACCTCGTCCATAACCAGGGCCAGACGATACTTGAAATCATGGGCGCTGCCTGGAACCTTCCCCGGCACACGCCATATTGTCACTTCGGCGAACCGATCTTCGCCCAACACGACTCTTTCCTTGAGCAAGAGGACGGCCGGCATGTTGGTGTCTATCCCAACGATGTTGGTGTTTATACCAACACTTTACGGTTCAGGGAAGGGCAAGATTTTTCGGCGGGGCAGGCTGAGTGCACTCCATCGCCTTTTTCCGACGGGAGTCTTCCGTCGATCGGCTAGGCCGCCGCAATCACTTTCTCCAGCGCCGCGAGGCGGTCGCGGGCGAATTGCATCACCGGCGTGTCCAACCCGTCGATGAACCAGTCATAACATTCGGCGAGATGGGGGAGCACTTCGGCGGCGCGGCCTTGGGCCTCGCGCACATCGGCGAGGCTGAGCCAGCCATATAACTCGAGCAGCTTTGCGTTCTGGGCGCGCGCGATTTCGATGCACAGGCGGAAATTCTCGTCCACCGCTTCGGCGGGCGCGCCGGTCTTGAAGCCGAACAGACCTTGCAGCCGGTGATAGGGGGCGTGGAACCAGCCTTCCTCGCGCGACTTGTCGGTGAAGATCGGGTCTCGCAATGTCTCCAGCGCTTGTTCGTAACGTCCCGCCATGCCCTGAGTGATGGCATAGGACGACAAGAAGAACGGCATGCCGAGTTTCGAGCCGGTGGAACGCCACAGCCGCAATCCATCCTCCATCTCGGCCAGCCCGGCATCGATGCGCCCGCTCATCGCCTCGGCCCAGCCACGGACGAGTTGCCCGCCGGTGATGAAGAAGGGAAAGCCCTTTTCCTTGCACAGGGTGAGCGTCTCGGTCGCGCATTGGCGGCCTTCTTCCACCTGGCGCAGATAAAAATGGGTGACGGTCTTGGCCGCCAGCGCATAACCCAAGCTGTAGGGATGGCCGAGCGTGCGGGCGAGGTCGATGGATTCCTGGCCTTTACGCAGCGCCAGATTGGGATAGCCGAGGAAGGCCGTGGCCCAGCCCGATAGGCCGAGCGCGGTCACGCCCGGGTCCTGGCCGTAACGCATCATGTCGCCGCGCTGGGCGACCGGATCGTACAAGTCCATGGCCCAGCCCATGCTGTCGACACATTCGGGGAATTCGCCGATCCAGTACGAGGTGTTGCCGACGGTGCGATGGGCCTCCATCAGATGCGCCTTGTTGCCGCCGAACTTGGCCATGTCGAGAAGCTGTGCCGCCAGTTTCTTCGCCTTGCCGTATTCGGCGCGGCCGATCTGGTATT
>CANFCX010000020.1 GCA_947445225.1 Rhodospirillales bacterium | reverse complement strand
GCGTCACCCCGGCCGGTTCGGTCGTGGGCGCGCAGATCACCACCATCGAAGGCCTGTCGGCCGATAGCAGCCACCCGGTCCAAAAGGCTTGGATCGAGCTGGACGTGCCGCAATGCGGTTACTGCCAATCGGGCATGATCATGGCGACGGCGGCTCTTTTGGCCCGCAAGCCGAAGCCGACCGATGCCGACATCGACAAGACGATCACGAACATCTGCCGTTGCGGGACGTATCAGCGCATTCGCGCCGCGATCCATCTCGCCGCGAAGAACACGAAGTCCTAAGGGAGGGGAGCCTAGATGACCAATCGTTTGGAAATGAACCGCCGGCAGTTCGTCATTACGACGGCTGCGATCGGCGGCGGCATGGCCGTGGGCTTCGGCCCGCGCGGTCCGGCCAAGGCACTTGCGGCCGATGGCGACGTCGCATTCGGCCCGTTCTTCATGATCAGCGCGGATGAGTCCGTGACGATCTTGGCGCCGCAGATCGACATCGGCTTCGGCGGCCAGATGATGCAAGCACAGTTCATCTGCGAAGAGCTGGGCTGCGACTGGTCCAAGGTGAAGATGGGTTATGCTCCGCCCACCGATGCCACCCGGGCCTTCAAGGTCGACACCAAGCGGCCTTTGCCCAACCGTCAGCTGTTGCAGACGGCGGGTGCGACCGCGCGCGAGCAGTTGATCGCCGCGGCGGCGACCGAACTGAACGTCCCGGCCGCCTCTCTGACGGCCAAGGACGGCGTGGTCACCCACGAAGCCACCGGACGCAAGCTCACCTATGGCAAGCTCGCGGCCAAGGCGGCGGGGATCAAGCTCGAGAAAGAGCCGGCGATCCGCACGCCGAATCAATATGTGATGCTCGGCAAGCCGCAGCCCAAGGACTTCGTCGCCCAACTGAGGGACAAGGTCACCGGCAAGGCGCTGTACGCCGTCGACGTGAAGCTGCCGAACATGCTCGTCGCCACCGTTAAGGCGTCGCCGGTCTTCGGCGGCAAGGTCAAGTCGTTCAATGCCACCGAGGCGTTGAAGCGTCCCGGCGTGCATGCCGTCATCGAGATGGGCAAGGTCCTCAAGCACAATGCCGCTCGCCGGACCAGCATGCTGCGCAGCGGCGTCGCCGTGCTCGCCGATTCGTTCTGGCAAGCCAAGAGCGCTCTCGACGTCGTTCAAATCGAATGGGACGAAGGCGACGGCGCGAAGATCAGCACCGATGGTTATATCGCCCAAGCCCGCGCGGCGGTTGCCAAATCCGGCAGTGTTGGCGGCGCGAAGCTGGGCGATATCGCGCCTGCCTTTGCGTCGGCGTCAAAGGTCGTCGAGGGCGTTTACGAGACTCCCTTCCTCGACCACGCCGTCATGGAGCCGATGAGCGCGGTGGCGAGCTACACCCCCGACCGTCTCGATGTCTGGGTCGGCACGCAACAGCCGGATACGGCGGTTGACGTGGCGTCGCAGGAATCGGGCCTGCCCGCGCCGAAGATCTTCATGCACGAGATCATCTCCGGCGGCAGCTTCGGTCGGCGCCAGCCGAACGAAGAAACCCGCCAGGCGGTCTTCCTGTCCATGGAAACCAAACGCCCGGTGAAGCTGATCTGGACCCGCGAAGAAACGATGCGCCAGGGCATCTACCGGCCCTTCGGCATCGCCAAGTTGCGGGCCGCCATCGGTCCCGACGGTTTCCCGACCGCGCTGCATTCTCACTACGCCGGGCATAGCGGCACGATTGCGGCGGGCAACCCGTTGCCGGGTGGCTACGACGCCGGTCAGACCCGTCTGATCTCCGACACCATCTACGCCATCCCGAACCAGCAGCACGAATTCACGGCGGTGCAGACCAATGTGCCGACCGGTGCGCTGCGCGGTCCGGCGACCAACCAGAATGGCTTCATGATGGAGTCGTTCATCGACGAAGTCGCTTTCGCGGGCGGCAAGGATCCGGTGGATCTGCGGCGCCATCTGCTCCGCGAAGCCAAGGATCCGGGTTGGTTGAAGGTGTTGAACAACGTCGCCGACAAGTCGGGCTACGGCAAGACGACCTTCCCGAAGGGCACGGCAATGGGCGTTGGGGCCGGCATCGACCACAGCTCCATCGTCTCGGCCTTTTCCACGGTGACGGTCAGCCAGAGCGGCCAAGTGAAGGTGGACAAGGTTGATCTTTCCTTCGACCTCGGCACCGTCATGAACCCGAACGGCGTCGAGCAGCAAATGATGGGTACCGTGATCTACGGCATCAATCACACGCTGAACGAGGAAATCACGATCCGCAACGGGCGCGTCGTCGAAGGCAATTTCGACGATTACCCGATGGTTCGCATCGAAGACGCTCCGGTCGTGGTCAGCCATTTCGGCGGCCTGACCGGCGGCACCAAGTTCACCGGTGCCGGCGAGACCGCGATCTGCGTGATCCAGGCCTCGATCTGCAACGCGGTCTTCAAGATCACCGGCAAGCGCATTCGTTCGCTGCCGCTGCGTAATCACGACCTCAGCTGGTCCTAAGACCCAGCAAGACCTAAGACTTGCGAACGCGGCCGGGGGGCGACCCCCGGCCGTTTTTTTTGGTCAATCGCCGCATTCGTGAATCCACTTGCCCCGCGAACCGTGTCGCGGGATCATTTCGGCCTGACCGTCAAAATGGGAGGATCGCAATGACCGACAGGTTGGAGATGAACCGCCGTCAGTTCAACATCGCGACCGCCGCCATCGGTGGCGGCATGGTCTTGGGCATAGGGCCCGTGGGCCGGGCCGCGGCGCAAGGCGTCAACGCGCAGCCCTGGACATCGCCCGCGGGTCCCGCCGGCGTCGAATTGAGCGCCTGGATCGTCATCGCCCCCGACGACACGATCGTCATCCGCGTGGCCAACGCCGAAATGGGCAATGGCGCGATCACCGCCTTGCCGATGATCGTGTGCGAGGAGCTGGAATGCGATTGGTCGAAGGTGAAGGCCGAAATCGCGTCGGCCAACCGCAACGCCATCGAGAACAACGTCTACGGCTCGATGTCCACGGCCGGCAGCAGCACCGTACGGACCCGCGTCGAGCCGCTGCAGAAGGCCGGGGCCAATGCCCGCGAGCGCTTGAAGCTGGCCGCCGCGCAGCAATGGAATGTCCCGGTCAACCAGATCGACGCCAAGAACAGCGTTCTTACCCATCGTCCGACCGGGCGAACGCTTCGCTTCGGCGAAGTCGCGTCCAAGGCCGCCACCCTCAAGCTGGACGCCGAGCCCAGAATCAAATCGCCCGATCAATACACCATGATGGGCCAGGCGGCGGTCCATAACCTCGACACCGCGCTCAAGGTCAACGGCAACGCCGTCTTCGCCATCGACGTGAAGGTGCCCGGCATGATCTACGCGGCCGTCAAGGCCTCGCCCGCCGAGGGCGGCAAGCCCAGGCGCATCGACCGCGACGCCATCAAGGGCCGCCCCGGCGTCATCGCCGTCATCGAAATCGGTCAGGAGAAAAAACACACCGTCGCCATGGAGCGCAGCGCGCTGCGCCCCGCCGTGGCGGTTGTGGCCGAAAGTTATTGGCAGGCCAAATCGGCGCTCGATCTGCTGCCCATCGAATGGGATGACGGGCCGGGTGCCGCCTTCAGCACCGAATCGATCTTCCGCGACGCGTTGGCCGCGCTGAATTCGCCGGGCAAGGAAGTCAAGAAAATCGGCGACGCCGACGCCGCGATGAAAACGGCGTCCAAGACCCTGGAAGCCATCTATCAGACGCCCTATCTGGAACACGCGACCATGGAGCCGCTCTCGGCCACCGCGCTCATCACGGCCGACCGCGCCGATGTCTGGGCCGGCAGCCAGAACCCCGACACCGCCTTGACCGTGACGGCCGAGGAAACCGGTTTGCCCAAGGCCAAGGTGTTTTTCCAGGAGACCTTCCTGGGCGGCGGCTTCGGCCGGCGCGGCATCGGTGAAGAGGTGCGCCAGGTCGTGGCCATCGCCAAGCAGCTTCCCGGCCGCCCGGTCAAGATGGTGTGGAGCCGCGAGGAGACCACACGTCAGGGTGTCTACCGCCCGATGACGGTGGCGAAATTCACGGCCGGGCTGGGCGCCGACGGGATGCCGGTGGCCTGGCTGACCCGCATCGCCTCCGACCCGGCCACGGCCTCGACCAACCGCGCCAATTTCGAAAGAAGCGGTTTGGATTCGACGACCATCGGCCCGATGGGCGATCCGCCTTACGCCTTCCCCGCCTTGATGGTCGATTACATCGCCAAGAAGACCAATCTGCGGCTGGGCAATTACCGCGGCCCGTCCACCAACGGCACCGTCTATAAACTCGAGTCGTTTGTGGACGAATGCGCCGTCGCCGCCGGCAAGGACCCGGTCGATTATCGCCGGGTGCTGCTGCGGGCGCACAAGGATCCGGGTTGGCTGAAATCGCTCAACGACGTCGCGGCAAAGGCCGAGTGGGGAAAGAAACTACCCAAGGGTACCGGCCAAGGCTTCGCCATCGGTGAGGGTCACGGCACGATCTGCGCCGTGGTCGCCCAGGTCACGGTCAGCAATGGCGGCGAAGTGAAAGTCGATGAGACCCACATCTCCTTCGATTCCGGCAACATCGTCAACAAGAACGGCATCGAAGCCCAGCTGGAGGGCAGCGTGGCCATGGCCTTGACCGGGGCGCTTTACGGCGAAATCAATATCCGCAACGGGCGCGTCGTCGAGGGCAATTTCGACGACTATCAGATGATGCGTATCGACGAGATGCCAAAGGTCAAAGTCTATTACGGCGGCCTGACCGGCGGCACCAAATGGGGCGGCATCGGCGAGCCGGCGCTGGGCCCTGTGACCGGCGCGGTGACCAACGCCATCTTCGCCGCGACCGGAAAGCGCGTCCGTTCGCTGCCGTTGCGCCACCACGATCTGAGCTGGAGTTAAAGAAGAGACCAGGCCGGGAGCCTCCTCCAACAATGCGGCCGGGCCGGCAAGCCCGGCCGCTTTTTCGGTGGCAACGATGAACGCAGCCCGTCTTTTCCTGCTTGTCGGCGTGTCGGCCGGTTCGATGCTGGCCGCCGATGTTTCCTCTCCCCAAACCCCGTGTCAGCCGACGCCGTCGCCGGTTAGTTTCGCGAAGGACGTTCAGCCACTCCTCGACGCCTATTGCAGCGAATGCCATGCGGAGGGCCGGGCGGAACTCAACTTCGTGTTGGATGAGGGGCCATCCTGGAAAAATCTGGTCGGCCAGCCCTCGATCGAGAGTCCGTTGGTTCGCATTGCTCCCGGCGATCCCAAGGCCAGTTATGTCTGGCACAAGCTGCGGGGAACCCATCTCGAAGTCGGCGGCTCCGGCGGCATGATGCCGTTTCAGAATCCACCGGTTCCCGATAACCGCCTCGCGATCATCGAGGAATGGATCAAGGCCTGCGCGCCCAACAATTGATGGGTCAGGGCGCCTTCGCCCGGTCGCGCAGCACGTATTTCTGAACCTTGCCGGTGGATGTCTTCGGCAACGGACCGAAGATGACGGTCTTGGGCACCTTGAAACGGGCCATGTTGGCCCGGCAGAAGGCGATGATGTCTTCCGCCGAAGCTTGGGCTCCGTCCTTCAGCGTAACGAACGCGCAAGGCGTTTCGCCCCAATGCGGATCGGGCCGGCCCACGACCGATGCCTCCAGGACGGCGGGATGGCGGTACAACACACTTTCCACCTCGATCGTGGAAATGGCTTCGCCGCCTGATTTGATGATGTCCTTGGATCGGTCCTTGAGTTCGATGTAGCGATCCGGGTGAAGGACGCCGAGATCGCCGGTGTGGAACCAGCCGCCGGCGAAAGCCGCCTCCGTCGCCTGCGGATTTCTCAAATAGCCCTTCATCACGACGTTACCGCGCATGAAGACCTCGCCCATGGTCGTGCCGTCCGCGGGCACCGGGGCCAGTGTCTGGGGATCGGCGACCATCAGCCCTTCCAGCACCGGATAACGCACACCCTGGCGCGATTTGAGCCGCGCCTGTTCCTCCAATTCCAGGTCGTTCCAACTCTCGTCCCAGGCGCAGACCACCGCGGGGCCATAACATTCGGTCAGGCCATAGACATGGGTGATGTGAAAACCCATGCGCTCGATGCGTTCGATCACGGCGGCGGGCGGCGGGGAGGCCGCGGTCATCACCTCGACCGTGCGGCCGATCTCGGTGCGCTCGTCGGGCTTGGCGTTGATGAGCAGGTTCAGCACGATGGGCGCCCCGCAGAAATGGGTGACGCCATGGTCCGCGATCGCGCGGAAAATACTCTTGGCGTCCACCCGCCGCAGGCAGACATGCGTGCCGGCCAGCGCCGTGACCGTCCACGGGAAACACCAGCCGTTGCAGTGGAACATAGGCAGGGTCCACAGATAGACCGGGTTCGGCTTCATGCCCCAGACCAATGCGTTGCCGATTGCGGTGAGATGGGCGCCGCGATGGTGATAGACCACACCCTTGGGGTTTCCGGTCGTGCCCGAGGTGTAGTTAAGCGCGATGGCGTCCCATTCGTCCCGTGGCGGCGACCAGGCGAAGTCGGGGCTGCCTTCACCGAGGAAGGCTTCGTAGTCCTTCTCGCCGATAAGCTCCCCGCCGATGGCGAGCGGATCGTCCACGTCGATGACCGGAATCTTGCGTCCGAGGCGGGCGAGCGCCGCGCTCATGACCGGCGAGAATTCGCGGTCCGCGATCACGATCTTGGCCTCGCCATGGTCGAGGATGAACGCAATGGTCTCGGCATCCAGCCGGGTATTGATCGCGTTGAGCACCGCGCCCGCCATCGGCACGCCGAAATGTGCCTCGAACGCCGCCGGAGAATTGGGCGCCATCACCGCGACGGTGTCGCCGCGCCCGATGCCGCGCCCGGCCAGCGCGCCCGCTAGCCGGCGGCAGCGCGCATAGGTTTCCGCCCAGGTCTGGGTGCGGTCGCCATGGATGATCGCGGTGCGATTGGGGAATACCGAGGCGGTGCGCTCGATGAAGCCAAGCGGGGTCAGCGGCGCGAAATTGGCGGCGTTCCGATCGAGGCCGATATCATAGGGTCCGGGCGGCATTTTGCGGCGCGAGAATGACACAAAGAGGTCTTGCAAAACAGGCGATTTGCCGCAGACTTGGGTGAGACGTCAGGGGAAAAACCAGGGAAATTTGGCGATGCAGAGCCGGTATGAAGAGACCTACGCGCGCAGTCTGAAGGAACCGCAGCGTTTCTGGGCCGAGGAAGCGGAGGCCATCCACTGGTTCAAACGTTGGGAACGGGTGCTCGACGATTCGCGTCCGCCCTTCTATCGCTGGTTTGCCGGGGCCGAGACCAACACCTGTTACAACGCGCTCGACCGGCATGTGGAGTCCGGTCGCGCCGATCAGGCCGCGCTCATCTATGACAGCCCGGTCACGCAAACGATCCGGAGCTACACCTACCGTCAGCTTCGGGACGCAACCGCGCGTTTCGCCGGTGTGCTCGCGGGTCTGGGAATCACCAAGGGCGACCGCGTCATCCTCTATATGCCGATGGTGCCGGAAGCTCTAATCGCGATGCTTGGCTGCGCGCGCATTGGCGCCGTGCATTCCGTGGTGTTCGGCGGGTTCGCCGCCAACGAACTCGCCGTCCGCATCGACGACGCCAAACCCAAGGCCGTGATCAGCGCATCCTGCGGCATCGAAATCGGCAAGATCATTCCCTACAAGCCGCTGCTCGACGCGGCCATCGATCTCGCCCGGCATAAGCCGGCCGCCTGCGTGATCCTGCAACGCAAGGCCGCCCAGGCGCCGATGATCGCCGGCCGCGATCTGGACTGGGACGACGCCATGGCTGCCGCGCGCCCGCATGACTGCGTTCCGGTCGCCGCCACCGATCCGCTCTACATCCTGTACACGTCGGGGACGACCGGCGAGCCCAAGGGTGTGGTGCGCGACAATGGCGGGCATCTTGTCGCGCTCAAATGGAGCATGAAGGGGATCTACAACATCGATCCGGGCGAGGTGTGGTGGGCCGCATCCGATGTCGGTTGGGTCGTTGGCCATTCTTATATCGTCTATGCGCCGCTGTTCCATGGCTGCACGACCATCCTTTACGAAGGCAAACCCGTGGGCACGCCCGATGCCGGCGCCTTCTGGCGAGTCATCGCCCAACACAAGGCCGCGGCCTTGTTCACCGCGCCGACGGCGTTTCGCGCGATCAAACGCGAAGACCCCGACGGCAAGTTGATCCCGGGCTACGATCTGTCCGGCTTCCGCACGCTTTTCCTGGCCGGGGAACGCGCCGACCCGCCGACAATCCAATGGGCGGAACACCACCTCAAGGTGCCGGTGATCGACCATTGGTGGCAGACGGAGACGGGTTGGTCGATCGCCGCCAATTGCGTCGGGCTCGGGGCTCTCCCGGTCAAACATGGCTCACCGACAAAACCCGCTCCGGGCTGGGACGTGCGTGTTCTGGACGCGCAAGGACGCGAAACCAAGGCGGGAGATATCGGCGCGCTCGTCTGCCGGCTGCCCTTGCCGCCGGGCACGCTGCCCACGCTGTGGAATGCCGACGACCGTTACCGCAAGGCGTATCTCGATGAATTTCCCGGCTACTACAAGACGGGAGACGCCGGGTATCTCGACGCGGACGGGTATGTTTTCGTGATGACCCGCGTCGACGACGTCATCAACGTCGCCGGACATCGGCTCTCCACCGGCGCCATGGAGGAGGTTCTGGCCGCTCACCCCGACGTGGCCGAATGCGCGGTGATCGGCGCCGCCGACGAATTAAAGGGCCAGGTGCCGCTGGGATTCCTGGTCTTGAAGGCCGGCGTGAACCGGCCCCATGAGACGGTCACCAAGGAGGTCGTGCAGATGGTGCGCGACCGCATCGGCCCGGTGGCGGCTTTCAAACAGGCGATTGTCGTGAAACGTCTACCGAAGACGCGGTCGGGGAAAATCCTGCGCGGCACGATGCAGAAAATCGCCGACGGCCAGGATTACAAAATGCCGGCGACCATCGACGATCCCGCGATTCTGACCGAAATCGCCGGGGATTTGCGCGGCGCCGGTTATGCCAAACCCGTCGCCGCCGGTTAGTTCGCGGCCTCGGCCTCGCCGGTTTCGGCTTTGGGTTTCATGACGGCTTCGGGTTTCCCGGACAGGCGTTGGGCCTTGGTGCGGGCGCCGTCCAGCTCTTCCTGGGTACACAGGCCAAGCGACACCGGGCTGCGCGGCTTGATGTTGGGTGAGTTCCAATGGGTCCGCCCGCGGACCGATGCGATGGTGGCTTTGGTCGTGCCCAGCAGCCGCGTGACCTGTGCGTCCGACAACTCCGGCGTGTTACGCAGGATCCAGGCGATGGCATCGGGACGGTCCTGGCGTTTGGAAACCGGGGTGTAACGCGCACCCTTGGTGCGGCCCCGCGGCATCGGCATCGCCGACGCCGCCGCTTTCAGCCGCGCCGATGCGTCGCCCTCACAACGCAGGATCTCCTCGCGGGTCAGCTGATTGTTGGCGACCGGATCGAGGCCGACGATGCCGATTGCCACTTCTCCGTCGGCGATACCCTGGACTTCCAGCGCATGCATGCCGCAAAAATCGGCAACCTGGTCGAAGGTCAGGGTCGTGTTCTCGATCAGCCATACAGCCGTCGCTTTCGGCATGAGCGGCGCGTTCATTTTTGTTCCTTTCAGTCAAATCAATGACTTAAGCGCCCTAAACCGGTGAAATTCCGTAGGCCCGCGGACATCATATAGGTTGCCCTCCTCCTATCAGCAATCCGGCGGCGGGACAACGCGATTGTGGCCGAATCCGGGGTCAGGCGACCAGGACGATCTTCCCAATATGGGTATCGGCTTCCATCATGCGGTGGGCCTCGGCCGCCTCGGTTAATGGGAAGGTCGCATGGATGGCCGGCCGGACCGTCCCGGCCTCGAGAAGCGGCCACACCTTCTTTTTCAGGGCGGCGGCGATCGCGCTCTTTTCAGAGATCGGGCGCGGGCGCAGCGTCGAACCGGTCACCAGCAGCCGCTTCCGCATCACCGAATTGAGGTCGAGTTCGACGCGGGACCCCTTCAAGAAAGCGATCTGGACCAGCCTTCCTTCGGTGGCCAGGCTGGACATGTTCCTGGCGAAATAGTCGCCGCCGACCATGTCCAGGATCACATCGACACCCCGGCCCGACGTGGCCTCGCGGATAACCGCCACGAAATCCTCGGACTTGTAATCGATGGCGCGGTGCGCGCCGAGCCTGACGCATGCCATGCATTTCTCCGGCGTGCCGGCGGTGGCATAGACATGAGCGTCGAAAGCCCGGGCCAACTGGATCGCGGTCGTGCCGATGCCGGATGCGCCGCCATGGACCAGGAAACTGTCTCCCGCCGCCAGGCGCCCGCGTATGAACACATTGTCCCAGACGGTAAAAAACGTCTCCGGAATGCCGGCCGCCTCGATTTGACTCAAGCCCCGCGGCACGGGCAGGGCCTGGCTCGCGGGTGCGGTGCAATATTCGGCATAACCACCGCCGGCGACCAACGCGCACACCGCATCGCCCAGTTTCCAGCCGGCGACGCCGTCGCCGATGGCGACGATTGTCCCGGCGACCTCCAGCCCCGGGATGTCCGACGCACCCGGTGGCGGCGCATAACCGCCCTTTCGTTGCAGGACATCGGGCCTATTGATGCCGGCCGCCGCGACCTTGATCAGGATTTCGCCGGTGGCGGGCGCCGGAACCTTCGCCCGCGCCGGTTTCAGAACCTCGGGGCCGCCGAAGCCAGCCATGGCGATGACGGTCATTTCGCCGGGAATCGCGGTGTTCATGGCGGGCCCAGATTGCAATGATGACAGGCTGTTGCGTGTCTAATCTCTCCGCCCCAGACTAGCAATGGATTTGGAGAAAGGAAGCCATGGACCCAGAAGACACCGAACCCCGCAAGGCCCCGGCGAAGCCAAAGGACCTCACGGCGCTGTCGATCAAGGAACTGGAGGACTATATCGCCGGCATGGAAGCGGAAATCGCGCGGGCGCGGATGATGATCGACCAGAAAACCCGGCACCGCAGCGGCGCCGACGCCCTCTTCCGCAAATAGCGCCGCCGGGCCTTAGGAGGTATGGCTGGATTCCTCCCGGTGCGGCTTGTATGTAAGAGGCAGGTTTCAGGCCATCGAAATGCGACCAACCAATAAACTCATGGAGAAATATCATGTTGCAGGGGAAAACCGCGATTGTCACCGGCTCAACCAGCGGCATCGGACTCGGCATTGCCCGCGAAATGGCGAAGGCCAAGGCCGACATCATGCTCAACGGTTTCGGCGACAAGGCGGAAATCGAGAAGTTGCGGGCCGGTCTGGCGAAGGAATTCAACATCAAGGTCGGCTATAGCGGCGCCGATCTTTCCAAGCCCGCCGAAGTCGCCGGCATGATCGAGCAGACGACCAAGGATTTGGGCAAGGTCGACATTCTGGTCAACAACGCGGGCATCCAATACACCGCCAATGTCGAGGATTTTCCGCCCGAGAAATGGGACGCGATCATCGCCATCAATCTGAGCTCGGTCTTCCACGCCGCGCGCGCGGTGCTGCCGCAAATGAAGAAGCGGAACTGGGGCCGCATCGTGAACATCGCCTCGGCCCACGGCCTGGTCGCCTCCGTGCACAAATCGGCCTATGTCGCCGCCAAACACGGCATCGTCGGCCTGGGCAAGGTGATTGCCCTCGAATGCGCCGAAACCGGCGTGACCTGCAACACCATTTGCCCGGGCTGGGTTCTGACCCCGCTCGTGCAGAAGCAGATCGAAGACCGCGCCAAGAAGGACGGCATCACCGTTCAAAAGGCGCAGAACGATTTGCTGTCGGAGAAGCAGCCTTCCAAGCAATTCGCCACGCCGGAGCAGATGGGCGCATTGGCCGTGTTCCTGTGCTCCGAACACGCCGCGCAGATCCGCGGCGTCTCCATCCCGGTCGACGGCGGCTGGACCGCGCAATAACAACACGACGCTCGGCCCCCTTTCCGGTTCAATCCGGAAAGGGGCCGGCGCCTCATTCGTCCTCGATCCCCGGCTCCACTGGCGGCGCATCGCCCGGTGCCCGTTCCTCCCCGGCAATTCGGTACGCACCGGTCAGCCAGCGGCCGAGATCCTCATTGGCACAGCGACGCGAACAAAACGGAAGCTGCGCCGGTTGGGGTGGGCGGCCGCAGATCGGGCAGCGTCCCTTGGCTTTCATCGCCGGTCCTCCGGGTTCACACGGCCGCGCGTTAATTCCACGAGCCCGGCGGCCGTCCAGCCGAGAACGGCGACCGGCCGGCGATCGGTCGACACGGCGCGCTTGAGGGCAGCCAGCACCCGTTCCCGCTGGTCCTGCCGGCGTAGCCGCAAGAAGTCGATAACAACGAGGCCAACAACGTCGCGCAGGCGAAGGTGCCGCGGAATTTCGGCGGCGGCGTCCAGATCGGTGCGAAGGGCGATGTCCGCGCCGCTCCCGCCGATATCGCTGCCGCTATCGACATCGATCGCCGTGAGTGCCTCTAGCCGGTCGATGACAATGGCTCCGCCGCCGGCGAGTTTCACCTGGCGATCCCGGGTCGCTTCGATTTGACCGGCGGCATCGTGGAGATCGAAGAGTCGTCCCCGACTGGCGTGGATGGCGATCTTGGGGCGCAGTTCCGGCATATAACGGTCGGCGAAGCGGCGGGCGGCGGCCAAACTCGTTTCATCCTCGACCCATAAAACGCGCAAGCCCGGCGTCGCCAACTGCCGCAAGCCGCGGGCGATGCCGTCGCCGTCGCCGTGCAGACGCCGGGGCACCCCGGAATCGCGGGCGCTGGCTTCGATCTCAGCCCATAGCGCCGCAAGCAGGCCGATGTCGGAGACAATGTCCTCGCGCGCAGCGCCCATGGCCTCGGTCCGCAGGATCAGCCCATGGCCGGGCGGCGCCGCCGCGGCCGCGATCTTGGCCAAAAGCGCCCGCCGCGCGGGGTCGGCGATCCGCCGCGAAACGGCCCGGTCCTCGCCCCCCGGCAGCAGCACGGCAAAACGGCCGCGCAGCGATACCTCCAAATTCAGGCGCGCGCCTTTTTCTCCGGCCTCGTCTTCGCTGATTTGGGCAATCGTGGACTCGCCTTCGCGTAGGGTCTTGGCGCCGGCAAAGGGCAGGAAGGCATTGCGTGGCAGGCCGATATCGACGAAGGCGGCCCTAAGCCCGGGAACCAGGCGCAGGACGCGGCCAAGGTGGATGTCGCCGACACGGCTGGGTCGATCCCGTGGTTCGACGATGAGGTCGATCAGCCGCCCACCGGCGAGGGCGGCGACCCGAGAGTCACCCGCCTCGGTGCCGATCAGAATTTCGTCGGCGATGTCGTTCGGGGCGCGGGGCAAAAACCGAGACCGGTCAGCAAGGCGTTGGTTTCAAACAAGGGCAGGCCCACAACGTTGGAGTAGGAGCCATGAAGGGCGCGCACGAAAATCGCGGCGTGGCCCTGAATGGCGTAACCGCCGGCCTTGCCGCGCCATTCGCCGATGTCGAGATAAGCATCGATCTCGCCGCGGTCGAGGCGCTTGAAGGCGACCTGGGTTGTCGAGACGCGTGTCCGCATCCGCCCATCCGGGGCCAGAACCGCGACGCCGCCGACGACCCGGTGGCGGCGGCCGGACAGAAGTTCAAGGCAACGCCGCGCCGTCGCTTCATCTTCGGCCTTGAGCAAAACCCGCCGACCGCAGGCCACGACCGTGTCGGCGCCGATCACAAAAGCTCCGGCATGGCGCATTGCGATCTGCCGCGCTTTTGCCTCCGCCAGGCGCAGGGCCAGCTTCACCGGAAGCTCGCCGCGGCGGGGTGTCTCGTCGATATCGGGTGGGTCTACCGTTTCGGGTGCCAGGCCGATCTGGGCGAGCAGATCGAGGCGCCGCGGAGAGGCGGACGCCAATACCAGCCGCGACGCCGGCATTGGGGGCGACATCGCGCGGCGGTCTCTTATTTGAGGCAGAGTGTGAGGTGGCCCTTGGTCAGGTCATGGAGTGTCATTCAAACTTCCCCTTGTCTCCCGCCAGAACCCGGATCGATTGCGCCTTCGCCGAAGGTGGGACCGACGCCGGCGTTGGTCAAGCGCGATTTCAAGGCGCGGGGGCTTGTCTCTCGCCGGCCGCGACGGACGCGACAAGCCGTTTGGCGGCGGGCGCGAGCGGGCACGCCCATCGGCTCGAATAGGCGCAGGACGGATTGTAGGCAAAGTTGAAGTCCAGGATCGTCCGGCCCTCCGTCAGGCCCAGATCCGCGCCTTTGATCGTATCGATAAGGTAGCGGCCGCCGCCATAGGTCGAAACGCCTGAAGTCCCATCGCGAAACGGAAGGAACACGCCGCCTCCGTATCCAGCGATCCAATAGATCGTGAGCTCGGCGCCAAGGCGGGCCATAAGGCCGCGCGTGCGTGCAAAGGGTTCCAACGCAACGGCGCCATCGGTCCCGGCTTCGGCGACGACCGAGGGCGTTTCAGGCAGGGCCTCAATGTCAACCGTAAGGCGCCAAGTTGGGTCATAGGCGAAATAAGAAAGACCCGAAAAATCGGCACGCTCGGAGACCGACAGCGCCGATTGCGGGTGATCGCGGAACAGGGAATCGCGAATCCTTCGCCAATGGCCCCAGGCGGCGAGGGGGTCTGGATTGGCCCGGATTTCGGCATAAAGCGCCGTCACCCGGCGGCGGTAATCGAGCAGGTCGAGACGATGAATCGTGGTCATCAATACGTGCCTAAACCCGGGGGGCGCCATCGGATGGAAAACGCGCCCGGATCCGCTTCATCAGGGTGTCGCGAACGTCGCGATAGGCGGCGAGCCGATGTTCCCGGCTGCCCTCGACCGAGGTCGGGTCGAAGGTGTTCCAGAATTCCACCTCGCAGGCCATCGTCCGCGTCATTTCCATCGCCCGATGCTGGGCCTCCGGCGACAGGGTGATGACAAGATCGAAGGACGTGGCGAGGAAGTCGTCGGTCAGGTTGTCGAAGCTCTTCGGGCGATGGCGCGTGATGTCGATGCCGACCTCCTCCATCACTTCGACCGCCAGACGGTCGAGTTCACCTTTGCGCAGGCCGGCGGAATCGACGAAGACGCGGCGGCCGTGGAGATGTTTCATGATCCCCTCTGCCATGGGCGATCGTACTGCGTTGAGCGTGCAGGCGAAAAGGACGCTGCCCGGCAAGGCCCCCATCGACCGGCTCAGGTTCCCCGGATATGGAGGACGCAGATCAGGGTGAACAAGCGGCGGGCGGTGTTAAGGTCGAGCGCGATGGAGCCGGCGAGCCTTTCACGAAGTTGTTCGGCGCCGTCGTTGTGGATGGCGCGGCGCCCCATGTCGATGGCCTCGATCTGGGATGGGCTCGATTTCTTGATGGCCGCGAAATAACTTTCGCAAATCGTGAAATAGTCGCGCACGAGGCTACGGAAACTCGCCAGCGGCAAGGCGATTTTCGTCAACGGCGTATCGTCATTTGCGTCGATGCCGAAGATCAGCCGGTTTTCCTCGATGCCCAGTCTGACTTTGTACGGGCCGGAGTAATCGCCGATTGGCTGGAAGAAATTGTCCTCGAGCAGGTCGAAAATCGCGACCGCGCGTTCGTGTTCCACGTCGGGATTGCGGCGTACGACGGAGCGTTCGTCGAGGCGGATGTCGACGATGCGATGGGTGGTGTCGTTCACGGAGCCGCGCCGGGCAAACGCAAGGCGAGCGACCGCGCATGCGCTTCCAGGCCCTCCGCTCGCGCCAGCGCGATGGCGGCCGGTCCAAGTTTGGCGAGGCTCGCGGAATCGCAACCGATCACCGACATACGTTTGAGGAAATCGAGGACACCCAGGCCGGAGGAAAAGCGCGCCGTGCGGTCCGTCGGCAACACGTGGTTGGGCCCGGCCAGATAATCCCCAAACGCCTCCGGCGTGTAGCGGCCTAGGAAGACAGCGCCGGCGTGCCGGATGCGTGCGGCGAGTGCGTCGGGCTCGGCGACCGCGAGTTGGACGTGCTCCGGGGCCAGGCGATCGACCAGCGGCACGGCGTCGGCGAGCGCCGCGACCACAATGAC
This sequence comes from Rhodospirillales bacterium, assembly GCA_947445225.1. Lineage (GTDB taxonomy): Bacteria > Pseudomonadota > Alphaproteobacteria > CACIAM-22H2 > CACIAM-22H2 > SHVT01. Next base: position 14,714 of record CANFCX010000020.1, on the reverse strand, counting down.
GGCCCCATGGGCCTGCCAGCTCGCCGCCGCGATATTGGCGCGGGGCAGGGTCCGCAATTGTTCGCCGATCGCGGATTCGACCTTGGCCGCGAAGCCGGCATCGTCGGTGATCAGGATCGACTGCGCGTCGGCATCGTGTTCGGCTTGGGCCAGCAGATCGGTGGCGATCCAGAGGGGATCGTTCTGCCCATCGGCGACGATGACGACTTCGGACGGCCCGGCGATCGTGTCGATGCCGACCTGGCCGAAAATTTGGCGCTTGGCGGCGGCGACATAGGCATTGCCCGGCCCCACGATCTTATCCACGGCGGCAATGGTCGCGGTGCCAAAGGCGAGCGCCGCGACCGCCTGAGCCCCGCCGATGCGATAGATTTCATCCACGCCGGCGATACGCGCCGCGGCGAGGACCAGCGGGTCGAGCTTTCCGTCCGGCGCGGGCACGGTCATCGCGACGCGAGCCACACCCGCGACCTTCGCCGGCACGGCGTTCATCAGCACCGTGCTCGGATAAGCGGCGGTGCCGCCGGGCACGTACAGGCCGACGGCGTCGATGGCGGTCCAGCGCGCCCCCAGCCTGACGCCGACCGAATCGCGGTAATAGAGGTCGGGCGGCAACATCCGGCGGTGATAATCCTCGATCCGCGCGGCCGCCAGGCGCAGGGCGGCGAGGATGTCCGGCGCACACGCCGCATAGGCCGCCTCGATTTCCGCATGGGTGAGCCGCATCCCGGCCGCATCGATGCGCAATCGGTCGAAACGTTCGGTATAAGCGAGCACGGCCGCGTCGCCGCGGGCGCGGACATCGCGAAGGATTTCGGCGACGGCCTGTTCGACATCGGTCGCGGCGCCCCGCGTGGCGCCGACCAGGGCGGCGAAGGCGGCGGCGAAACCCGCCGCGCTGGCGTCGAGCCTAACCGGCATCGATCACCTCGCGCAGGCGCTCGATCCAGCGCCCGGTCTCGGCGGGCCGTGTCTTCAGTGCCGCGCGATTGACGACCAGGCGCGATGTGACCTCGGCGATGCGCTCGACCTCGACCAAGCCATTGGCGCGCAACGTGGCGCCCGTGGAGACCAGATCAACGATGCGCCGACACAGGCCGAGCGCCGGCGCCAGCTCCACCGCGCCATTGAGCTTGATACATTCGGCCTGCACGCCGCGCGCGGCGAAATGCCGGCGTGTGATTTCGGGATATTTAGTGGCCACAAGGACTTCGCTCCAGCGTGCCGGGTCATCGTCCTTGGCCGCGGCTTCGGGTTCGGCGAGCGCGAGATGGCAGCGTCCGATCTTGAGGTCGAGCGGCGCGTAGATCTCGCTATAGGCGAATTCCATGAGCACATCGTTGCCGGCGACCCCCAGCTGCGCCGCGCCGAAGGCGACGAAGGTGGCGACATCGAAGCTGCGCGCCCGCACCAGGGACAATTCGGCATGATTGGTCGCGAAACTGAGCTGGCGCGCGGCGGGATCGTCGAAGGCGGGTTCGGGCACGATGCCGGCGCGGCTCAGCAGCGGCATCACCTCTTTGAGGATGCGTCCATTCGGCAGCGCGAGGATCAAGGGTGCGGGATCAGCCACGATGACACGACGGCGCCGCCGTCAGCCCTTCTGGTCGACGGGGTGAGCGGGCCGCCAGGATGTGGGCCGGGCTTCCCCGAGATCGCTGACGTGGCAAGTGATGCTGTCTCCCTCCAGGCGTATGGCCGCGCCATCGGCGAAGATCAAATCGAGCGCGGTCAGGGGGGAAGGGGCGTTGCCCAGCGGCTCGATCGTCAACAACTCCAGGAAACGCTCGCGCTCCGCCGGGTTCAAGCCGCGCCGCCGCACCGCCGACACTCCATCGAAGCAAATGCCGCACTCGATCCGCTCGTAGCGCGCGCAAGGTTCGGCGAGTTCGTCCGTCGAGGAACCATCGTCGGGCAGCGTAAAGTCCTCGTCGCAGTTCTCCCATTTGAAGCGGCTCGCGACCAGAAGCAGGCGTTGTTCCTGCGGCAGAAATTTGATGTCGATCAGGGGAATGACGGCGTCCTGGAGATAGGCCGCGATGACGCGGATGTCCTCGGCATCGACGGCGCGCACCTTGAAGCTATCGGTCATGGTCAATCCTTCAGGCGTTCGATGTCCGCCCCACACGCGGCCAGTTTTTCCTCCAGCCGCTCATAGCCGCGGTCGAGATGATAAACCCGGTTGAGTATGGTTTCGCCTTCCGCGGCCAGACCCGCAAGCAAAAGCGAAACCGACGCCCTCAGGTCGGTGGCCATGACCGGGGCGCCGTTCAGGCGCGGAACGCCGCGGATCATGGCCGAAGCCCCGTGCAGATTGATGTTGGCGCCCATGCGGCGCAGCTCGGGCACGTGCATGAAACGGTTCTCGAAGATCGTTTCGGTGATCATCGAGGCGCCTTCGGCGGTCGCCATCAAGGCCATGAACTGCGCCTGCAGATCGGTCGGGAATCCGGGATAGGGCTCGGTCATGGCGTCCGCGCCGGTCAGCCGCATGTTCGACAATTTGCCGTTGGCGCGCTTCACGCGCAGGCCTTTTTCCGTGGGCGTCAGGCTGACGCCGGCCTCGCTCAGGGTTCGCGCCGCGGCCTCGATCAAATCGAGCCGGGCGCCGGTCAATTCGATGTCGCCATCGGTGATGGCAGCGGCGATGGCGTAGGTGCCGGTCTCGATGCGGTCGGGCAGGATCGTGTGGGTGGCGCCGTGCAACGTCTTGCGGCCGCGGATGGTTAAAGTATCCGTGTCCACGCCTTGGATGTCCGCGCCCATCGCGATCAGACAACGCGCGAGGTCGCCGACCTCGGGCTCGCGCGCGGCATTGGCCAGCACGGTTTCACCGTCGGCGAGCGTGGCGGCCATCATCAGGTTTTCGGTGGCGCCGACCGAAACGAAGGGAAACACGATGTTGGCGCCACGCAATCCGCGGGGAGCCTGCGCGTGGATATAACCTTCGCGCAGGTCGATTTCGGCTCCGAGTTGGGTCAGGCCCTTCAAATGTTGGTCGACCGGCCGGGCGCCGATGGCGCAGCCGCCAGGAAGCGACACCTTGGCCGCGCCGCATCGCGCCAAAAGCGGGCCGAGCACCAAGACCGATGCGCGCATCTTGCGGACCAGATCGTAGGGCGCGGTGGTGTTGGTTATCTCCGCCGCGGTCAGGGAGAGGGCGCGACCGGCATGACCGCCGTTGGGCGCGTGACCGTCCATGCCGATGGAAACGCCGAGCTGCGTCAAAAGATTGGCGAGGGTGGTGATATCGGCGAGGTGCGGCAGGTTGCAGAGCGTCAGTGTTTCACCGCTCAAAAGGCAGGCCGTCATCAACGGCAGGGCGGCGTTCTTGGCCCCGGCCACGACGATGGTTCCCTTCAAGGGGCGTCCCCCGCGGACACGAATCCTGTCCATGGTTAGTCCAGTACGCGGGTGTGGGCGCCGGGGCGCGACCGCAAACAAGCCCGCGGGCGGTAAGCGACTGCCTTGTGCAGGGCCATGATGCTGTGCTTCTCCGCTCGCGAAATACGTGCCGCCGCCGGGGAAAGAAGCGGTCGGAAGCGCCCTTGTACTGTAAGCCCGGCCCCCGCATCAAGCGATGCTCTGCGGCCGGCCCGGCGTTCAGCTCTCTTCTCCGCCCTCGGCGTCCGGCGCGGCCTTGCGGCCACGGTCCTGCGCCTTGCGCCGCGCCAGGTTTTGGCGCAGCGCCTCGGCCTGTCGCCGGCGCCGGAGTTCGGCATTTGCCTTTGTGTCCTCGCCGTGGCGGGGGCGCCGCGAATCGCCGTTTTCTGCCATCGTGTCTTGGAAATTGGGCGTTCGCCGCTTCCTCGTCAAGGTCGAGCCTGGCTCCGTTCCTTCACTAACCGTTCGTTGGCCCTGGCTTCCGCCACGCGGTTGCCGAAGCCCGGCGCTGGGCGTATATCGGCCGCGGATACTCGAACTCCCGATTGCCTCAGGAAATGGATGATGCAGCGATGAGCCTAGACCTCGAATCCTTGCGCGAATGGATCGGCCGCACCGAAACGGTCGAAGACCTGATCGCCCCAGCGCCGGCCGCGCTTTTGACCGCGACCCTCGATCGCGACGATCCGCCGTCGAAGCCCGGCGACCCGCTGCCGCCGCCGTGGCATTGGCTTTATTTTCTGCCTCGGGTGAAACAATCGGAAATCGGGCCGGACGGACACCCCAAACGCGGGGGTTTCCTGCCGCCGATTCCGCTGCCCCGGCGTATGTTCGCGGGCGCGCGCATGGCCTTCACCGAACCTCTTCGTATCGGTGAACCGGTCCGCCGCGAATCGACCATCGCCGATGTGACGTTAAAGTCCGGCAAAAGCGGGAGGCTGGTCTTCCTCTTGCTGCGGCATCGTATCTTCGGTCCGCGCGGCCTTGCCCTGGAAGAAGAACAGGACATCGTCTACCGCGATCCGCCGGATCCCGCCGCGACACCGCCGGCGCCGCCCGCGGCGCCGCAGGATGGTGAATGGAGCCGCGAAATCCGGCCCGATCCCGTGCTGCTCTTCCGGTTTTCGGCGCTGACCTTCAACAGCCATCGCATTCACTATGACTTGCCCTATGCCACCGGGGAAGAAGGGTATCCCGGGCTGGTCGTTCAGGGGCCGCTGCTGGCGACGCTTCTCCTCGATCTTGCGCGGCGGTGGCGGCCGGGCGCGCCGGTCGGCCGGTTCGAGTTTCGCGCCGTCAGTCCGCTTTTCGCGACCGGATCGTTTTCGGTCAATGGCGCGCCGGCCGAAGGCGGACGGGCGTGCCGCTTATGGGCGGCGGCGGCGGGCGGCGCGCTGGCGATGTCGGCGACGGTGAACTGGGCGTGATAGCGGGGGAGGGCGCGATGGCGTGGCTGTATCTGGCGATGGCGATCCTGTTCGATGTCGGCGGCGTGTCTGCCCTAAAACTGTCTCAGGGCTTCACGCGTCCGATTGCGACGGGGCTAGCGCTCCTCCAATACGCACTTTGCTACGCCTCCCTGACGATGGCGCTCAGGGGTCTCGAAGTCAGCGTAATCTACGGGCTGTGGTCGGCGATCGGCACGATTCTCATTACCATCATCGGCGCGATGTTCTTTGCCGAACCGTTGGGCGCCCTCAAGGTCGCCTCGATCGCACTGATCGTGATCGGCGTGATGGGGCTCAACTTCTCCGTCATTTTCCGCTAACGCCGGGGTTCAACGTCGAATCTGCGCGGTATTGGCGGCCGGCGTGGCGATTGTCCATTCGACCAACTGCTTCAATACCTTGCCGAGTGCGTCGTCGAAGGCCAGAACGATGTTTTCCATGCTGCCATCACTCGCCGCTGAACGGCGCTCGGCGCTGGTCGACGCGATGATCTGGCGTTCGGGCAACTTGACCAGCTTGGCGTTGACCCTGACGCGCACCGCGGTCGGTCCCGATTCGGTGGGCATCTCCGCCTGGAATTCGCGCAGTTCCAGTTTGAGCAGATAGTCGGCGCGCAGCCCAATCGAATCGCGCCCGACGGAAACGATCTTGCCGGTGTTGTCGAAGGACTCGACCATCAGGGTCTGCACCATCAAAGGTGCGGTGTCGGTCCAGCTCGCGCGCGCGAAATACTCGAAGGACAAGCCGCCGCGCTGCACGCCGATACGGTTGGTGTTGATGGCGGCCGAGGCCACCGGTACTTCGACCATGAGCTGCCAATCGACCTTCGGCAGGTCGGGCGCAAAGGTGCTTTTCGGCGACAGCAAATAAAGCCGTGCCGGATCGCCGGAGCCGGGCAGTTGCAAGGAGCAGGCGCCCAGGCCGGCGACCAGCGCTGTCGCCAAAAAGAAGCGGCGCGGACGAAAAGTCAGGATCATGGCCGGGCCTCCAGGCCGCGGGTTTGGTCGCCGAACAAAAACCGCGCGGGATCGCGCTGAAGTTGCTCGGTGACCCGCGACAAACCGGCGATCAAGCCGCGAGCGTCGCTGATGAATTGGGACAATTCGTAAAGCGTCGTTTCGGAAAAATCGCGCATGGGCACGCGGTTATCTTCGATGAGTTTTTCCATGCCGGTCGCGGCGCGGTCGATCGTGCGCAACGTGCGGTCGAGCCCGCCGGCGGTGTTAGACAAATCCACGCGCAAGCCATCCAACGCCTGGCGCGCGGAATTAAGCGTGGCATCGGCCTGGCTGGCCAACCTTGTGCTCTGACCGCGAAGATCCGTGGTGAAACCCTCCAGCGCCGTCGTCGTCTGCTTGAGCTGCGACATGGCGGTGGCCGCGTCCGCCAGCACGACGCGAAGGTCGGCGCTGCCATCGGAAAGCACGCCGGTGAAGTTGCTGAGGTTGAGAAGTGTGTCGGCAAAAGCCCGTTGATTGGAATCGTCAAGCAGCCCGATGGCGCGATCGATCAGGATCGTAAGCCGCGTCAGCATTTCCGGGGCGCTCTCGAATACGGCGTCCAGTCGCGAGGCCCGCGAAGGAATGATCGCGCGTTTTTTCCCTTCCTTGGGCACAAGCTGCGGGCTCGCCTGGCTGCCGCCGCTGATCTGGACATAGGCCAGTCCGGTCAGCCCGGTGGTTTCGAGCGCGGCGGTCGCGTCTTCCTTGATCGGCGTGCCGCGATCGACCTCGATGAGAACCTCGACCTGCTCGACATTGTCGGGGTCGATCTGCACGCGGCTGACGCTGCCGATGGGGATGCCGCGGTAATTGACGGTGGCGCCTTGTTTCAGCCCGCTCACCGAGCCGCGGAAGAAGATGTAGTACTCGGTCGTCGCGGTATCGAGATTGATCCGCGCCAGCCACAGCGTAAAAACAAACATCGCCGAGAACAGGGTCAGCACGAAAACGCCGACGATCAGATGGGCGGGTTTGGTTTCCATGGGTACCTTATCGGCCCGCGATCGCGGCGCGACCGCGCGGGCCGTGGAAATAGGCGCGGATCCAGGGATGGCTTTCCTGCAGGAGACTTTCCATGGTGCCTACCATAATACGTTTGTCGATGAGCACCGCAATGCGGTCGCAAATGGCTTGAAGCGAATCCACGTCGTGGGTGACCATGACAACCGTCAAACCCAGCGTCTGTTGCAGGTTGCGGATAAGGGAATCGAAGGCGGCGGCGCCGATGGGATCGAGCCCCGCGGTCGGTTCGTCGAGGAACAGGATTTCGGGATCGAGGGCAAGGGCGCGGGCGAGACCGGCTCTTTTCTTCATGCCGCCGGACAACTCGGACGGAATCTTGCGGCCGGCCTCGGGCGGCAGGCCGACCAGGGCGATTTTCGTCGCCGTCAGTTCCTCGATCAGCGCGAGGGGCAGGTCGGTGTGCTCGCGAAAGGGAATCGCGATGTTCTCGGCCACGGTCATCGAGCTGAACAAAGCCCCGTTCTGGAATAACACACCCCAGCGCGCCTGCACCGCCCGCCATTCGCTCTCGCCGGCGCGGGCGCGATCGCAGCCCAGGACCTCGATGCCGCCGCCCTCGGGGCTTTTCAGCCCGATGATCGTGCGCAGCAGCACGGATTTGCCGGTGCCCGAACCGCCGACCACACCCAACACCTCGCCGCGCCGCACCGAAAAATTCAGACCGTCGTGAATGGTCTGCCGGCCGAAACGCGTGACCAGGCCGCGCACGCGGATCACCGCGTCTTCCGCCGGGGCTGGCGCGGGTGAATCGCTCATAACCCGAGATAGGAATAAAGGATGGAAAACATGGCGTCGGCCACCATGACCAGGAAGATCGACTCGACGACCGCCTGTGTCGTCAGCCGGCCGACGCTTTCGGCGCTGCCCTCGACCTTCAGTCCCTGTCGGCAGCCGACCATGGCGATCAAAGCGGCAAAAACCGGGGCTTTGGCGAGTCCGGTCAGAAAGGTGCTCAGTGTGATGGCGCCCTCCAATTGACGGAGGAATTGGGTCAACGAAAGGTCCAGGGCCAAAATCGCCATCAAACCGCCCCCCAACAGCGCCATCATATCGGCGAAGAAGACAAGAAGCGGCAGCGTGATGATGACCGCGATCATGCGCGGCAGGACCAGCAGTTCGATTGGATCGAGACCGAGCGTGCGCAAGGCGTCGACTTCCTCGTTCACCTTCATCGTGCCGATTTGCGCGGTAAAGGCGCTGCCGGACCGGCCCGCAACCAGGATCGCGGTCAACAGAATACCGATTTCGCGCAACACCGAAACGCCCAACAGATTGATGGTGAAGATTTCGGCGCCGAATTGGCGAAGCTGATCGGCGCCCTGGAAGGCCAGCACGATGCCGATCAGAAAGGCGAGGAGCCCAACGATGGGCAGGGCATCGAGTCCGGTGTGTTCCATATGGTGGATGACGGATTTCAGGCGCAAGCGCCGGGGCTGGCCGATGGTGCGCAGGACCGTGATCGTGACGAGGCCAAGAAAAGCGAGCAGATCGCGGCCTTCCGCCAATGCGTCGAAGGTCGCCTTGCCCGTGCGTTCGATCATCGCGCGCACGGGGTGCGGTGGGGTGTGATCGAATGCGGCCTCGGCCCCGGCGCCTTCGGTGATCCGTTCGAGGAGCCTGGCTTGAGCCGGGTTCGCGCCCGTTACCTCGACCTCGATGCCGCCAACGCGCAAATCGCGCGCGGCGCGGTGGATGAGCCAGGCACCGGCGGTGTCCAAGGCGGCGAGGCGGGAAAGATCGATTTGGGCGCGCCTGGCCTTACCCGGTTTGGCGGCGGCCAGCGCGGCGGCCAGCTTGCCGGCGGCCCCGATCGTCCAACTGCCGGAGGCGATCAGAACCCAACAATCGCCCGCGGTGGCGGCATGCAGCGTACCGGTCTCCGCCGCGCCCGCCTTCATCATCGATCCCGGGGGCGGCGCGCGGCCAATGAATCGGCCAACACGCAGAGAAGTTCGAACATCAGCGTGGCCCCCACCAGCGCGGTGCCTCCGCCCGGATCGAAGGGGGGCGACACTTCGACCAGGTCGGCGCCGACCAGGTTCAGCCCGCCAAGGCCGCGAATCATGCGTTGCGCCTCGAAGGTGGTGAAGCCGCCCACCTCGGGCGTGCCGGTACCGGGCGCGTAGACGGGATCGAGCCCGTCGACATCGAAGGTGACATAGGTGGGGTCGTCTGCGACCACGCGCCGAGCCTCGGCGATGACGCCGTCGATACCGAGCGCGTAGACCTCCTCGATCGGGATCACCCGCATTCCCGATTGATAGGAAAAGGCCCAGTCATCCTCGCCATAGAGCGATCCGCGTATGCCGATCTGGACGGTGCGCTTGGGGTCGATCAAACCTTCTTCCACCGCGCGGCGAAAGGGGGTGCCGTGGGTGTAGCGCGATTGGCCGAAATAGACGTCGCCGGTGTCGGGGTGGGCGTCGAACTGGATCAGGCCGAGTGGCCGGGGCCTGCCGAGGGCACGCAGGATCGGCAGCGAAATCAGATGGTCGCCGCCGGCTGAAAGTGGAATCGTCCCGGCGGCATGGAGACGGGCGTAAAACCGCTCGATTCGACCCATCGTGTCCATGAGGTCGATCGGGTTCACGGCGACATCGCCGTGGTCGGCGATCCGCGCCAGGGCAAAGGGCGAACGCCGCGTGACCGGGTGAAGGCGCCGGATGAAAGTGGACATATCGCGAATCTGGCGTGGCCCATGGCGGGCGCCGGCGCGGTTGGTCGTCCCGCCATCCCACGGCACGCCGACCATGGCGATGTCCAAGGCCGCCGGATCGACGACATGGGGCAGGCGCATGAAGGTTGCGAGTCCGGAGAACCGGGGCATGGTTGCCCCGGATACCGGCTCGTGGCGGGGAGGTTGTGGCTCCATCGGATCATTCACGGCGGCAATTCCCTTGCCGGGGCAGCATAGCCGCCCTTGGCGCCACGACGAAGGCCAGCATGTTCGTGCCACCGGAATGGTCAATGAGTCGATCAATTATTGTGCAGTGCACAATGACAATTTCATTACCGGCAGGACGCCAGCCGTGGCCAAAAAAATTTACTCTGCCTCTAATTTCAGCCACAAAATGCCCTATTGGAGTTCTCTGAAATTCATTCAATGATAGCTGCTTGATAGTTTTTTTGGAGACCTTCTGGATCGGCAGTAGCCGCGACTGTTGCGGAATAGTGACAAATCCGTGATTTTTCGTCCAACCGGTTTTTCCTCTTGATTTTTGCACTGCACACAGCAATATTTCGCAGTGCGACAAGGACATGTCCTTGGATGTGTCCGGGTCGCTTCTAGGCGTTTCCTCCCTAAACTTGGGCCGTGTCAAAGCGGCCCATTTTTTTTGCCCGCCGACAGGCGCGCCGGTTATTAGGGATTTCGCTTGGTGACCGGCAGGACGGATTCGCCCGGGCCAAGGCTGCGCTGCATGATCACGCTGTCCACCCAGCGCCCGAATTTGAACCCGATGGCGTGCAGCACACCCACGCGCTGGAAACCGAGATGGGCATGGAGCCCGATCGAGGCGACATTGGCGCTATCGCCGATAACGGCCACGATCTGGCGGTAGCCCAGAGCCGTGCAGCGTTCGATCAATTCGCCGAGCAGGGCGCGGCCAAGGCCCCGCCGCATCGCGCCGGCCTCGACATAGATCGAATCCTCCACGCTATAACGATACGCCGAACGGTGCCGGTAGAGCCCGGCGTAAGCGAAGCCGCGGACGATGCCTTCGGTCTCGACCACGAGATAGGGGAGCCCGGGGCCGGTCAGATCGCGCCAGCGCCGCGTCATTTCGGCCAGATCGGGCGGCGTTTCTTCGAAAGACCCCAGACCCTTGGCGACGTGCGCGGCATAGATCGCCTGCGCCGCCGCGATGTCGTCTTGGGTGGCCTCGCGAATAACCAGCGGTTGGGCGGCGAGCGCCGGCCTCATCGGGCTTCCAGCGCCGCGGCCACCTCGCCGAGGGCCGCGATCAACTCGGTCAGGTGGGCGGTCATCGTCGAAAAATACGCCTTCCGCGCGAGTGTCCGTTCATCCATGTAAAGGGCGCGGTTGACCTCCACCTGCAACGCATGCAGGCCGAGCGCGGGTTTGCCGTAGTGCCGCGTGGTGAAGCCGCCGGCATAGGGATTGTTGCACGCCACGGAATAACCCTGGCCGCGCAGAACCGCCTCCGCCCGCTCGGCGACAATCGGCGCGCAGGCGGCGCCGTGGCAATCGCCCAGCACCATGTCGACGCGCGCGCGTCCGGGATCGCGATCGACCGGGCCGCCGACCGACGGCATCGAGTGGCAATCAATCAAGAGGCAACGGCCGAAGCGTTCCAATGTCTCGTCGGTCAGGCTCTCGAGTTGGGCGTGATAGGGCATGTAGAGGACTTCGATGCGCCGCTGCGCTTCGGCGAACGGGAGCTTGCCCCGGTAGATTTCGGCGCCGTCGGTGACGACGCGGGCGATGGTGCCCAGCCCGACGGCGACACGCGCCGAACGTGTGTTGGCATAGGGCGGCAGCGCGTCGCTGAACATATCCGGGTCCAGCTCATAGGGCTCCCGGTTCGGATCGACATAGGCGCGGGGAAACAGGGCCTTGAGCAGCGGCGCCCCCAAGCGCGGCCCGGCGCCGAACAATTCGTCGACATAGGCGTCCTCGGAACGCCGCAGGCTCAGGGGATCGAGGCGCGAGGCGGCGATGAATTCGGGAGCGTAGGCGGCGCCGCTATGCGGGGAGGCAAGCACCATCGCCAAGGTCTGCGCCGCGGGCCGCAGGACCGAAAAGAGTGGATCGGGCTCGACGACTCGGGCTGCGGCTTGCGGCATGACGCCCGATTTAGAACAAAATTCAATGCTTCTGTCACCCGTGCGATTTAACGCTTCTGCAAGAGATGTGCCCCCAGGATGCCTCCGGGCACCTCTCAAGCAGAAAGAGGATCGAGAAAATGACTGTCCGGTCCGCCGGGAACACGGAATCGAACATGGCGCATATCCTGCTGGCCGAGGACGATGACTCAATGCGGCAATTCCTGGTGGCGGCGTTGACCCGCGCCGGGCATGAGGTCAACGCTTTCGCCGATGGCCGAGAAGCCGCCGAGGCGCTCGGCCCGCCCATCGATCTGTTGGTCGCCGACATCGTGCTGCCGGGCCTGGACGGCATCGAGCTTGCCCGCCGGGCGAGCGACGCCCAACCCGGTCTGCCGGTGCTGTTCATTACCGGTTTTTCGGCGACCGCGTTGACCGATGGCAGGCCGCCCTGCCCGGTTCGGCGGTGTTGAACAAGCCGTTCAAACTGACGCAGCTCGTGCGCGAAGTACGGAAACTGCTGGCCGCCTGACGGCGCCCTCCGCGCCGGGTCCGTCCTACGCCCGCCGTTGTGTGGCCGAGCGGCGCGCGGCGATGGCGCCGGGTAGGGCGGCGAGCCAGGCCCGCACCAGGGCCGGGCGCGGAATGCGCCAATCCGCTCCGGTACGCGGCGACAGCCCCACGCAAATCGAAAACCCGTTCATGGCGTTGACGGCGGCGAACCCGTCCTCGTCCGTCGTGTCGTCGCCGAGGAACACCGGACGCCGGCCGGCGAAGGGCGGTTCGGCCATGAATTCGGCGATCGCCGAGCCCTTGTCGGCGACGACGGATTTGATTTCCACGAGCATCTTGCCCTCGAGCAGAATCAGATCGGTCCGACCGGCCAGCAGATTCGCCACGAAGTCGCGCGCGGCATCGGCGAGCCCGGGAGCGCCGCGATAGTGCAAACAAAGCCCGCCTTGTTTGTTTTCGACCAATAGGCCGGGATCGCGGGCGGCGAATTCCTGGAGCCTCAGGCTCAGCGCGTGCAGCACCACGTCGGGCACGGGTTTGCGCCGCATTTTTTCGTCCGCGCCGCGGCGTTCGACGCCATGCAGGCCGGCGGCGGGCAGGACCAGCGGCGCCAAAAGCCGATCGATCGCCGCCAACTGCCGCCCGCTGATCAGGGCGAGCGCGCCGCCGAACGCGCGCGAAAGCCGATCGAGAGTGCGCAACAGCGCCGCATCCACGACGGCCGCATCGGGCGTGGCGGCGAAGTCCACCAGCGTGCCGTCGATGTCCAAGAACAGCGCCCAATCCGGTTCCGGTCTTGGCAATTTCTGGCGCGGCGGCGAATGGGGCACGGGGCGCATCCTGCCCGGCGCCGGCGTCTTGGGCAATCCCGCATCGACCGCGCCGGCATTCGCAAGCGCCGCTTGCCAAGCCAAGACGCTCCGCTATAAATGGCCCTCCAAAGGTGGGGCGCGTAGCTCAGCGGGAGAGCACTACGTTGACATCGTAGGGGTCACAGGTTCAATCCCTGTCGCGCCCACCATCGGTTTGTCGGTCTTGGGGTCGACGGCCCGCAGCTTGCCGAAGCACAAGTCGATCGAAATTGGACGTAGAGCTTGATTAGGCCGCGGTACGCGGCGCGACTTCCTGTTCGATCTTCCGTCGGATTGTTCGGTTCGCAACTTCCAGATCATACCGAGACTGCAGGTTGAGCCAAAATTCGGACGATGTCCGGAAGTAGCGGCCAAGCCGCATCGCAGTATCGGTGGTGATCGCTCGACGACCGAGCGCAACGTCGTTGACGCGCGAACGCGGCACCTTGATCGCGTTGGCAAGCTCGTAAACGCTGATCCCCATCGGGGTTAGGAATTCATCGCGCAGGATCTCTCCGGGGTGAATCGGCGGCAGGCGCCGTCCAGTCGCGATACCGGAAAAATCCACGGTACGATTGTCGACATCCTCACGCTTGATGCTCATGCCTTTGACTCCTTAATGATAGTCAACAATCTCCACTTCCCACGCCGCACCATCACGCCAAATGAAACACACCCGCCACTGATCGTTGATGCGGATGCTGTGCTGCCCGCGGCGATTGCCAGACAAGGCCTCCAATCTATTGCCGGGCGGGGCTAGGAGATCCTCAAGCTGCTTGGCGGAATCGATTATCAGCTGATGGCAAATTCACGACCGTCGATGAAGCCCGACGCCAGCCGAAGGATCATATTGTCGAGCGGGTTCCGAAGCACTTTCGCTCTAGCCCGGCGCAGGAGCTGCTACAATGTCGCTGCTACGCCCCACTTTCGTGTCTCTAGGCGGGCAATAACGGCGAGTGCACGAGAAGCGAGATGACAGACAATGTGGCAATGGCAAGTTCGTATAGGATGACTGCCGTCATATTCTTGGAAAGCGCGAAAGTTCTGAACCGAGCATTTCAAGATAAGGGAGAATCCACCGTTGGTAATTGGAGGGCTGTCCCATTCTACTATTTGATCTCGCACGCGGCAGAGCTATTTCTGAAGTGTGCGCTCCTGAAACGAGGCGTCTCGCCGGATGACCTCAAGTCCAGCTCACTCAGACACAGCTTGGAAAATCTCCTCCGCGAGCTCTTGAAAAAGGGAGTGCCGATCAGCGAGCCGTGTTCGCAATCGCTGCTCAGACTGAGCCACCAGCACGAGAAGCATGCGCTGAGATATACTTTTGTTTGGGTAGATGATGGTCCGCCAATATTTACGCCTGAACCGGAAGAGCTATTCTCCATGCTCGATGAGCTACTGATGGCAGGCCGTATCGCCACCTACGGTGTGTAGCGGCTTCAAGTAGCTTTCGGTGAACCGGATTCCGATCTCGACCGGTCTCCTTAAAGGCATATATATCCATTTTCATTTTCGGTCTCAACAGGCCCGATAGGTGGAGAATACCAACCTTGGCACATGTGTATACTCGGCCCCAGTGGCCGGTTCTACTCCCCGGGTTTCGGGGAATTTTCCGGGGAATAGCTGGCCATGTCACGGGCTTGGTTGCATAGCGTCCGGCGTTGACATCGTAGGGGTCACAGGTTCAATCCCTGTCGCGCCCACCATCG
>CANFCX010000019.1 GCA_947445225.1 Rhodospirillales bacterium | reverse complement strand
TTTCTCGGTCGCGGCGGCGGCCGGCCGTGTGGGCGGTTTGGGTCCTGGTTCGTCGGTCATGGCGGCAGAATGCAGGGCAACATCGGTCGCGGCAAGTCTTGAAGGACGGCAAGGGCGGCCTATCTAAGAAAAGCCGCAAGCCATAGGGGTTTTCGACGATGAACTACGCACGCACGGCGCTTCTTCTGGCGGGGTTGACTGGCCTGTTCCTGGCTGCTGGGTTCGCTCTCGGCGGCGAGAGCGGCATGGCGATTGCCCTGATGGTGGCCTTGGCGATGAACGTCTTCGCCTATTGGAACTCTGACAAATTGTTGCTGCGCATGTACGGCGCCACCCAGGTGGATCGCGTCACGGCGCCGGAATTGTATGGCATCGTCGAACAGCTTGCCGACCGCGCCGGTCTGCCCATGCCGCGCGTTTATGTCGTCGACAATCCCCAACCCAATGCCTTCGCGACCGGGCGTAACCCGGAAAATGCCGCCGTGGCCGCCACGACTGGATTGTTGCGCGCGCTTTCGGCCGAAGAGATCGCCGGTGTCATGGCCCATGAGCTGGCGCATGTCCGCAATCGCGATACGCTGATCATGACCATAACGGCGACAATCGCCGGGGCCCTCGGCATGCTCGCGAATTTTGCGATGTTCTTTGGTTCGCCACGGCATGATGGTCAGGGCAACAACGGCGCCTTGGGCGCGGTCGGGGCGGTCGTGATCATGATACTGGCCCCCATCGCCGCCATGATCGTTCAGCTTGCGATTTCGCGCGGCCGTGAGTACGAAGCCGATCGCGGCGGCGCGGAAATTTGCGGACATCCCCTTTGGCTCGCCGCGGCCTTGAGCAAACTGGAGCAGGCGGCACATGTGGTCGACAACCCGCAGGCGGAGGACAACCCCGCGACTGCGCATCTCTTTATCGTTAATCCGCTGCACGCCCGCTCGCTCGACGGTCTTTTTTCCAGCCACCCGCCAATGGGTGAACGCATTCGGCGCCTGCGCGTCATGGCGGGCGCGGCAGGTCCCTGGGGCTGACCCGTGGCAGGCAGTCGCGGCTAGTCTATCGCGCCATTCGTCGCCGCTTGAAAACATTCAATGACGAGTGACGTCGGCGCCCGCCCGGTTTCGGCGCGCGACATTGCGCTCGATCTGCTTGGCGGCGTGCTACGCCGCCAGCGTCCGCTCGACGACGCCATCGCGGGTCATGCCGGGCTTGCCGGGCTTGCCGCGCGCGATCGCGGCTTCGTTCGCTTGGTGGTGGCGACCACACTTCGCCGCCTGGGCCAAATCGATGCGGCCATCCGCGCCTGCCTCGAAAAAGCGCTGCCGGACCGCGCGGCCTCCGCGCAGGACGGGCTGCGCATCGGGGCGGCGCAGTTGCTTTTTCTGGGCACGCCGGCCCATGCCGCGGTGGACTCCGCGGTTGCCATGGCCGCGCCTCACTACAAACCGCTGCTCAATGCCGTTCTGCGGCGACTCGCCCGCGAAGGGGCCGCGATCGTCGCCGGTCAAGACGCCGCCCGGCTCAACACGCCGGACTGGCTGTGGCAGTCCTGGTCCCAAGCCTATGGCGAGATTGCTTGCCGCGGCATCGCCGAAGCGCATTTGGTCGAGCCGCCGATCGATCTAACGGTCAAGGGTGAGCCGGATGCCTGGCGGGAGGCTCTCGGCGCGACCTTGCTGCCGACGGGCACGCTGCGCCGGCCGGCCGGCGGATTGATCGCCGACCTGCCCGGTTTTGATCAAGGCGCCTGGTGGGTTCAGGACGCCGCGGCCGCGATTCCGGCGCGGCTTCTCGGCGACGTCCGGGGGTGTTACGTGATCGATGCCTGCGCGGCGCCCGGCGGCAAGACCGCACAGCTTGCCGCGGCCGGCGCCAAGGTCGTGGCGATCGATCGCGCCGCGCCGCGCGCGCGGCGTCTGGCCGAAAATTTGGCACGCCTTGGGCTGGCGGCCGATGTCCAGGTCGCCGACATCGCCGCCTGGAGACCCTTGCGGCTTGCCGATGCCATTCTGCTCGATGCGCCCTGCACGGCGACCGGCGCGATTCGCCGCCACCCCGACGTGGCGCGCCTCAAGACGCCGCTTGATGTGGCGCGACTCGCGGCGATGCAGGATCGCTTGCTCACGGCCGCGATCGAGATGGTTCGCAGCGGCGGGACGATCGTGTATTGCACCTGCTCCCTGCAACCCGAGGAAGGCCCCGAGCGCATCCGCGCGCTGCTTGAGCGGGTGCCGTCGCTGAGTCGGATCGCGATCACGCCGGAAGAAGTGGGCGGGTTGGCCGAGTTTTTGACAGCGGATGGGGATTTGCGAACGCTGCCCTGTCACCTTGCCGATTTAGGCGGAATTGACGGGTTTTATGCCGCCCGTCTGCGTCGTGGGTGATTCGCACAAACGATGAGGCGCCGGGTGCGAGGAGACACGCTCCCCGCTTGTGTCCCGCTGGGACACCCCCGACGCCTCTTCCGGAGCCGAGGCTCCTGGCGCGTTTGGCCCATGGGGCGATCGGGGAGCGGCGCCGAAAATCGCGCCGATTCTCCCGCGTTGGCGAGCCTTTGCGGCTCGCGCCCCCGACATCCTTCCGCCCGATAACGGCAGGCCGGCGCCGACACTGCTCGGGCGTTTCCGTCCGAGCTGCCTGCCTTGGATGGGAATCCGGCATTCCCATCTCTTGGGACAGGGCCTCGTACCCGAGGGTACGGCGTCGACGACATCGTCACGCCCATCATCGGGCCTCGGGACGCCATTCGCGTTCCACCCCGTCCGGTGGGTGAAGGGCGACGCGATGCCGCGGTCGAACGACCGAAGGCATCACCCATGGCAACAGCGCCGCACCGGTTCGCTCCGGATGGAAGCTCCGCGATGCGGGACCGTCGCCACCGAAGGCTCCCGCGCCGATTGCGAACGTTATGGAACCGGCATGCAGACGCAAGCGTCAACGGATAGAAGAACCAAAATTTCTGTGAGTATTTTCTTCGACAACCCACAAATCATCCACAGTTTATCCACAGGGATTTCCAGGTAAAAGTCGGAAAATTCTTGTTATTCAATTGCTTGTTACTTAACCGTTGATGGGCGTGGCGAGGAATTCGGATTTCTGGACGGCGGCGCGCCCACTGGTTCATCATGGGCGTTAATGGTCCTTTCCCGAGGGTATCGATGATTTCACGTCGCCGGATGGCGGGTTTGGGTCTGGTTGGGCTCGCCGGGGCTTTAGGCGGCGCGTCGCTGTTGTGGCCAAGGTCCAAGGTGCCAAATCAGCCGCCTGCTTTCGCCGGCGACATGCAGGCGTTCCTTCCCGCTGCGGAACCGAAGCCGGCGACGGAATTGGTCGCCGCCGATGGCGATGGCCGCGCCCTTCGCCTTGCCGACATGCGCGGCAAGGTCGTCCTCGTCAATTTCTGGGCGACCTGGTGCGCGCCTTGCGTGCGTGAATTGCCGGCGCTCGCGCGGCTGGCCGCGCGGCTATCGGACGCCGATTTCAAGTTGGTGGCGTTGTCCTCCGACCGGGGCGGCAAACGTGTGGTCGAGCCTTTCCTCGCGAAGATCGACCTTTCCGGTTTTCCCGTCCATCTGGACGAAAACGGCGTGACCGGCCGCGCCTTTGGCGTGCGCGGTTTGCCGACGAGTGTGCTTATCGACCGCGCCGGTCGCGACGTTGGACGCCTTGAGGGCCCCGCCGATTGGGACGACGAAGCCGCGTTTGCCTTGATTCGATATTATCTGTCGACGCCGCGCTGATCGCGCGACGAGGTTCATCTATCGCGTCGGCACCGGCTTGGGGCCGCTGTAGTCGTAAAAGCCGCGTTTGGTCTTTCGCCCGAGCCAACCGGCCTCGACATATTTCACCAGCAGAGGGCAGGGCCGGTATTTGCTGTCCGCCAGCCCCTCATGCAAGACCTGCATCACCGAAAGGCAGACATCGAGCCCGATGAAATCGGCCAGCTCCAGGGGGCCCATCGGGTGATGCGCGCCGAGCCGCATCGCGTTATCGATGGCTTCGACCGAGCCCACGCCCTCGTACAGCGTATAGACGGCCTCGTTGATCATGGGCAGCAGGATGCGATTGACGATAAAGGCCGGAAAATCCTCGGCCATCACCGGGGTCTTGCCGAGTTTGACCACAACCTCGCGCACCGACTGATAGGTCTCTTCCTCGGTGGCGATGCCGCGGATCAGCTCGACCAGCTCCATCAACGGCACCGGATTCATGAAATGCATGCCCATGAATTTTCCGGGCCGATCGGTCACCGCCGCCAGCCTGGTGATGGAGATGGACGATGTGTTGCTCGCGATGATCGCGCTTGGCTTCAGGGTCGGGAACAGTCGTTTGAAGATTTCGCGCTTGATCGCTTCGTCTTCGGTGGCGGCTTCGATCACCATGTCGGCGTCGCGAAACAGCGCCAGGTCGTTGTCGGTCTGGATACGCGCCAGCGCCGGCTCAACTTCCTCGGCCTTGATCTTGCCGCGGTTGGCCTGGCGCGTGAGGTTGGTGCGGATGGTGACGAGCGCCTCCTTGAGGCGTTCGCGGCTGAGATCGAGGAGTTTTACGTCGAAGCCGGCCAAGGCACAGACATGGGCGATACCGTTGCCCATCTGTCCGGCGCCGATGATGCCGATGGTTTTGATCATGGGAGTGGTCCCTCGACCGTTGTTGGGCGTGTCAGCGCGGCTTGTCGAGTTCGGCGATGAACTCGGGCAGGGCTTTGAAAAGATCGCCGACAAGACCGTAATCGGCGATCTGGAAAATCGGCGCCTCGCCGTCTTTGTTGATGGCGACGATGACTTTGCTGTCTTTCATTCCCGCCAAATGTTGAATGGCACCGGAAATGCCGACGGCGACATACAGATCGGGCGCGACGATCTTGCCGGTCTGGCCCACCTGGTAGTCATTGGGAACAAACCCGGCATCGACGGCGGCGCGGCTGGCGCCCACGGCGGCGCCCAATTTGTCGGCCAGTTGCTCGATCAATTTGAAATTCTCGCCGCTCTGCATGCCGCGCCCGCCGGAAATGACGATGCGCGCGGCGGTCAATTCCGGCCGCTCCGATTTGCTCAGCTCTTGCCGCATGAAACGCGTAAGCCCCAAATCGACGGTATCGCCGACCACCTCGATGGGGGCCTGGCCACCCACGGCCGCCGCGGCGGCGAATGCGGTCGCGCGCACGGTGAGAAACTTGATGGCCTCGGCCGATTTCACCGTCGCCCGTGCGTTGCCGGCATAAATCGGGCGGACGAAGGTATCGGGGGATTCGATGGCGATGACATCGGACACCTGCGCGGTATCGAGCAGTGCCGCGGCGCGCGGCGTGACATTCTTGCCGAAGGTCGTCGCCGGCGCCAGCACATGGCTGAAGCCGGGGGCAAGCTTGGCGATGACGGCGGCGAGATTTTCCGGCAGACCGTGCGCAAGGTGCGCGGCGTCGGCGAGCAGGACCCGGGCAATGCCGACGATTTTCGCGGCGGCCTCGGCCGCGGCACGGCAGCCGGAACCGGCGATCAGCAGGGTGACATCCGGCGAAATCGCACAGGCGGCCGTGACGGTGTTAAGCGTCGCCGGTTTGAGGGAATTGTTGTCGTGTTCGCCGAGGACCAGGACGCCCATCAGATGACCTTTGCCTCGCTGCGGAGCTTTTCGACCAACTCAGCGGTGGATTGCACCATTTTGCCGCCCTGCCGCTTCGGCGGCTCATCGACTTTCAGCGTGCTCAAGCGCGGGCTGGCATCGACGCCGAGGTCCGCGGGCGACAGGGTTTCGATAGGTTTCTTCTTTGCCTTCATGATGTTGGGCAAGGTCGCATAACGGGGCTCGTTAAGGCGAAGGTCGGTGGTCAAGACCGCCGGCAGATTCAGGCGCAGCACTTCCAGGCCGCCATCGACCTCACGTGTGATTTCGGCTTCCGCGCCTTCGATCGCCAGCTTGGAAATGAAGGTTCCTTGAGCCCAGCCGAGCAACCCGGCCAGCATTTGTCCGGTCTGGTTGCAATCGTCGTCGATCGCCTGTTTGCCAAGGATGGCCAGGCTTGGCTGCTCGCGTTTGATGATCGATGCAAGCAGCTTGGCCACGGCCAATGGCTGGAGTTCGATGTCCGTATTGACGTGAATTCCGCGGTCGGCGCCCAAGGCCAGGGCCGTGCGGATGGTTTCCTGGCAGGATTGCGGTCCCATGGAAACGGCGATGACTTCGGCTGCGACGCCCTTTTCCTTGAGCCGCACGGCTTCCTCGACGGCGATTTCGTCGAAGGGGTTCATCGACATCTTGACGTTGGCGGTCTCGACCCCGGAACGGTCGGCCTTGACCCTGACCTTGACGTTAAAGTCGATCACCCGCTTGACGGCGACCAGAATTTTCATCTTCTCTGCCGGAATTTTGGAAAGTTTGCCGCGCTGCTCCCTGGCTGGAAGCCGCCGTAAACCAAGCTTTCCATGAGTTTATTTCGCAGTGCACCATAAAACTGTAACGAGGGGGTGTCAATGCGTCCGGAAGGTGGTTGGCGGCTAGCGGTTGGCCCCCGGCTGCCACAGGATGTCGGCCTTGCCATCGTCGTTCAGGTGGCGGGCCAACACAAAAAGATGGTCGGAAAGGCGGTTGATATACCGAATCGCCGCGGGGTTCACCGCTTCGCGGGTCGCCAGTTCGGTCATGCGCCGCTCCGCCCGCCTGGCGATCGTGCGGGCAAGATGAAGGAATCCCGCCGCCGGGTGGCCCCCGGGGAGCACGAAGGAATCGAGCGGCGCTAGTTTTTCATTCATCCCGTCGATTTCCGCTTCCAGCCGATCGACCTGAGCCTGGGTTATCCGCAGGCTCTTGTCGTCGGGTCGGTCATGACCGGGCTTGCACAAATCGGCGCCAAGGTCGAAGAGGTCGTTTTGGATGCGGCGCAACATCGCGTCCGCCGGGCCGCTGGCCTGCAAGCGGCAGAGACCGATGGCCGCATTGGCCTCGTCCACCGTGCCATAGGCTTCGACGCGAAGGTCGTGTTTGGCGATTCGGGCACCGTCACCCAGCGAGGTCTCGCCCTGATCACCCCCGCGGGTATAGATGCGGGTAAGCCTTACCATCGCCCAGAACCAATCAGGCGCGAATGAAAAGGACGTAGGTCATCAGCAGGATAATGGCTACGGCCTGCGAAATGACGCGAAGCCGCATCAATAGGTTGCTCCGCCGTCCCCCGCCCTGGCCGCCGCGCGCCATGACGAAGATTCCGGCGATCAGGATTCCGAGCACCGCCGCCAGCGAGAACCCTATGAGGTACGGAAAGATCGCGCGAAGGAATTCCATGGCGTGACTATAGTCGGCGCCGCGCCCGGTCGCCAGAGAAGCCCGCGTCAGTTACGCCGGGACAACAATCCGCGCGCCACCACCTGGGCCTGGATTTCCGCGGCGCCTTCGAAAATATTCAGGATGCGAGCGTCGCAGATCACGCGGCTGATCTGATATTCCTCGGCATAACCATTGCCGCCATGGATCTGAAGCGCGTTGTCGGCATTGGACCATGCCGTCCGCGCCGCGAGCAGCTTCGCCATGCCGGCCTCGATATCGCAACGCCGGTCGGAATCCTTTTCGGCCGCGGCGAACAAGGTGAGTTGCCGGGCGATCATGGTCTCCACCGCCATCCAGGCGAGCTTTCCATAAACGCGCGGGAAGTGCCGGATGGCTTTGCCGAACTGGATGCGGTCGCGGGCATAGGTCAGACCCAGCTCCAGGGCATTTTGCGAGACTCCAACCGCGCGCGCCGCCGTCTGAATGCGGGCGGATTCGAAGGTGGCCATGAGCTGCTTGAAGCCTTGCCCCTCGACGCCGCCGAGAAGGGCTTCGACCGGCACGGTGAAGCCATCGAAGCCGATTTCATATTCCTTCATGCCGCGATAACCGAGCACCTTGATTTCACCGCCGCTCATGCCTTCGGCGGGGAAGGGATTGCCTTCGGTGCCGCGTGGCTTTTCGGCCAGCAACATGCTGAGACCCTTGTAGCCGGGCTCATTGGGATCGGTGCGCACGAGCAGGGTCATAAGGTCGGCGCGGGCGGCATGGGTGATCCAGGTCTTGGCGCCGGTGATGCGATAGACCGCACCGTCGCGCACGGCGCGCGTCCGCAGCGAGCCGAGGTCGGAGCCGGTATTGGGTTCGGTGAACACCGCCGTCGGCAGGACCGCGCCCGAGGAAATGCGCGGCAGCCAATGGTGCTTCTGCGCGTCGGTGCCGCCCATGCGGATCAACTCCGCCGCGATTTCGGAGCGCGTACCGAGCGAGCCGACGCCGATATAGGCGCGGCTCAGCTCCTCGGTGACGACACACATCGCGGCCTTGCCCAGGCCCAGCCCGCCAAAGTTTTCCGGCACGGTCAGCCCGAAGGTGCCGAATTCGGCCATCTGGTCGATCACCGACATCGGGATCAACTCGTCGCGCCGGTGCCATTCATGGGCGAAGGGAGTCACCTGTTCGGCCGTAAACCGGCGGAACTGGTCGCGCATCATGTCGAGTGTCTCGTCATCGAGACCGGGGTCGCCGAAATGGCCGGATTCCATGGTTTGAGTCAGCAACTCAGACAGCCGCATGCGTACCGAATCGGTGTTGCCGCGGGCGATCAGGCCGGAAACCGCCGCGGTGCGGAAGGCGCGCAGGGTTGCATCGTCGAGCCCGATCTCCGCCGGGCGCACGATCTCGCCCTGGCTCATGGCGATGCCGCCTTCAAGCTGGGCCAGATATTCGCCGAAAGCCGCTTGCAGCATCAGCGTCTCGATTTCGGCGAGCCGGCCCGATTCATCGAGCCGCACCGCCCAGGACAACATGCGGCCGAGCGCGGCGACATAGGTTGCCATCCAGGCGTAGCCATGGGCCGCGAATTGATGCCGGTCGAGTAAATCGCCGGCGATGGCGCCATCGCGGGTGACGGCGGCGGTAACCGCAGCCTTGGCCGCCGCTAGCAGGGTCTCGGCGTCGGCGAGTGCGTCCCGAGCGTCGCGCAGCAGGACCACCTTGCCCGGATTGATCGCGTCGTTGTTCATCTTGGCTCCAAGGCGAAGGCGTTCGTGTCTTGGGTCGGAAACTGGGCGACCGCCCTTCCGGCAGGGCGCTCATTCCGTGCGAAGCATCCCGCCATGGGTGATAACCCATGGCGAGGACTATGCGGTGAGTGGGCCGCCCTGGTTCTCGGCAAAAACCGAGCGAGGCCGGGGCGCGACGGACGCGGTATTAGGCCTCCATCGCGTCTTCGAGCGTCTTCATGCCCGGGCGCTTGGCCTGAACCAGCACCGCCATGTTGCCCGGCTTGTGCTGGTTTTTCATCATCTTGGTATGGGCGCGCGCGATATATTCCCAGGCGAAAACCTCCGATAGGCAGGGGTCGACCCGGCGCTCGATAACCAGCCGGTTCGCCTGGCTCGCCTGGAGGAGATTGGCGAAATGGCTGCCCTGGATGCGCTTTTGTCGCATCCAGACGAAACGCGCATCGAAGGTGATGTTGTAGCCGGTGGTGCCCGCGCAGAACACGACCATGCCGCCGCGTTTGACCACGAAACACGACACCGGGAAGGTCTGCTCGCCCGGATGTTCGAAAACGAAATCGACGTCGTTGCCCTTGCCCGTGAATTCCCAGATGGCGCGCCCGAATTCGCGGCACTTCTTCATGTATTCGCCATAGGCCTTGACGTCGTTCACCTCGGGCAGGCGACCCCAACAGTCGAATTTGCTGCGGTTGATGACGCCCTTGGCGCCCAGCGCCATCACAAAATCGCGCTTACTGTCGTCCGAGATGATGCCGATGGCGTTTGCGCCGGCCGTCGCGATGAGTTGAACCGCCATCGAACCGAGGCCACCGGAGGCGCCCCACACCAGAACGTTATCGCC
Organism: Rhodospirillales bacterium; assembly: GCA_947445225.1. Taxonomy (GTDB): domain Bacteria; phylum Pseudomonadota; class Alphaproteobacteria; order CACIAM-22H2; family CACIAM-22H2; genus SHVT01. The sequence continues at coordinate 22,018 of CANFCX010000019.1, read as the reverse complement.
TGGCCTTAGACCGTGCGGCCGATGGCCGAACAACATGCGATAGGCGGTGGCCAGCGTCAGCACATAACAGCCGCTCTGCTCCCAGGTCAGATGAAGCGGCCGCGGCATCAACTGGCGCGATTGCACGCGCGCAAATTGGGCGAAGGACCCGTCCGGGGTCTCATAGCCCCAAATGCGCTGCGACGGCGAATACATGGGGTCGCCGCCATTGCATTCCTCGTCGTCGCCGTCGTCCTGGTTGCAATGAACGATAACCTGGTCGCCCACCTTCCAGCGTTTGACCTTGCTACCCACGGCCCAAACCACACCCGAGGCATCCGAGCCGGCAATGTGATATTCGGCCTTGTGTACGTCGAAGGGCGAAATCGGCTTGCCGAGCGACGCCCAAACGCCGTTGTAGTTGACGCCGGCCGCCATCACCAAGACCAAGCATTCGTCGGGGCCGACGGAGGGGATGGGCACGGTCTCGACCAGCATGGCCGCCTCCGGCTCGCCATGACGCTCGCGGCGAATGGCCCAGGCATACATTTGCTTCGGCACGTGACCGAGCGGCGGTATTTCGCCGATCTCATAAAGATCCTTGGCCACTGGCGCGGGGCCGCGTTTGGCGGCCGGCTGGTCGGTCTTGAGGGCGACGACGTTGGATTGGGTCATGAGCGTCGCGTTTCCTTGCTATGAGTAGTATGCAAGCGCGAAGGTTTAACACTACGGTAATCTAGTTTGGCAACCGTTTTTTTGCAACGCAACAATGTGCTAGTTTGGCACAGCCAGACGGGGATAAACAAAGGAACTTCGGCGCCAACCCCGGCCGTCCTTCTTGCGGTGCAACACAACCTTTGAGCTTCAATGAAACCCACACCTTCTCCCCCTGCGCGCGACGAGCCCTGGTTGATGCGGACCTATGCCGGGCATTCTTCCGCCCGCGCGTCCAATCAGTTGTACCGAACCAATCTGGCGCGCGGGCAGACCGGCCTGTCGGTCGCATTCGATTTGCCGACCCAGACCGGTTACGACCCCGATCACGCGCTGGCGCGGGGTGAGGTCGGCAAGGTGGGCGTGCCGGTGTCGCATATCGGCGACATGTTGGCGCTCTTCGAGGGCATTCCGCTCGATCGCATGAATACGTCGATGACGATCAACGCGACCGCGCCTTGGTTGCTGGCTCTTTATGTCGCCGCCGCGGAACGGCAGGGCGTCGCCCGCAAGGCACTATCGGGAACGACGCAGAACGACATCATGAAAGAGTACCTCTCACGGGGGACTCATATTTATCCGCCCGGTCCTAGCCTGCGCCTGACCACCGACGTGATCGCCTTTACCTATCGCGAAATTCCGAAATGGAATCCCGTGAACGTTTGCTCCTACCACCTTCAGGAGGCGGGCGCCGATCCGGTCGAGGAGGTTGCGTTCTCGCTGGCTAATGCCTGCGCTTTGCTCGACGCGGTGCGTGCCTCCGGGCAGGTCTCGGAGGCCGATTTTCCCGCGGTTGTCGGGCGGATCAGCTTTTTCGTGAATGCCGGCATCCGGTTCATCACCGAAATTTGCAAGCTGCGCGCATTCGGCGAATTGTGGGACGAATTGTGCCGGGTCCGCTTCGGCGTGGCCGACGAAAAATATCGGCGCTTCCGTTATGGCGTGCAGGTGAATTCCCTTGGCCTGACCGAGCAGCAACCGGAAAACAACGTCTATCGCATCCTGCTCGAAACCCTGGCGGTCGTGTTGTCGAAAAACGCCCGCGCGCGCGCCGTGCAACTCCCGGCTTGGAACGAAGCCCTGGGCCTGCCGCGGCCCTGGGATCAGCAATGGAGCCTGCGCCTCCAACAGATTTTGGCCTTTGAAACCGATCTCCTCGACTACGAGGACATTTTCGACGGCTCCGGGGTGATCGCGGCGAAGGTCGAAACCATCAAATCCGCGGTGCGGGCCGAATTGGCCGAGATCGAACGCATGGGCGGCGCCGTCGCCGCCATCGAATCGGGATACATGAAACAACGCCTCGTGGATTCCAACGCGCAACGCATGATCGCCATCGAAACCGGCGGCCAGATCGTGGTCGGCGTCAATCGGTATCAAGGCGGCGAGGCCTCGCCGCTGGTCGCGGCCGATGGCGGCTTTCTATCCGTCGATCCGGCCGGCGAAGCCGAACGTGTCGCCGAATTGCGGGCCTGGCGCCAGGGGCGGGACGCCGCCGCGGTCAAGGCGGGTCTCGCTGAATTGTCGCGAGCGGCCAAGGATGGCACCAACATCATGCCGCCATCGATCGCTTGCGCCAAAGCCGGCGTCACCACGGGCGAATGGGCCGATGCGCTCCGCCAGACCTTTGGCGAATACCGCGCACCGACCGGGGTCGGCGCGGTCGGATTCGGCTCCGTCGGTGCCGAGCGGGCGCCATCACCCGATCTGGAGAAGCTCCGCGCGCGGGTGGACGAAGTTTCCCGCCAACTCGGCCGGCGCATCAAGATCCTGATCGGCAAACCCGGCCTGGACGGCCATTCCAATGGCGCCGAACAGATCGCGGTTCGCGCCCGCGATGCCGGGATGGAGGTCGTCTACGAGGGCATTCGCCTGACGCCGGCCCAGATTGTCGCGGCGGCGCTCGAGGAGACGGTGCACGTCGTCGGGCTTTCGGTGTTGTCGGGCAGCCATGTCGCCCTGGTCACCGATGTCCTCGACCAGATGCGGGCGGCGGGAATTACCGGCATTCCCGTGGTCGTCGGCGGCATCATACCGCCGGCCGATGCGCTAACCCTCAAGGCCGCGGGGGTCGCCCGGGTCTTTACGCCCAAGGATTTTCTTATCACCACGATTCTCGGCGACATCGTCGACCTTATCGACCCGACGGCGAAACGTGCGGCCTAACCGGCGGTGGGCTGCGTGTTTACAGGCGCGTGACACCCTGATACATTTCGGCCTGCCCGCGCCGGGGCGTTGTTCCTCCGCCGCGGGTTTCCTGTTTGTGTAGGTTTTCTCAACGGCTTCCGGTTGGCTGGCGGCGACGCGATATGAAGGTGTTGGCATGCAACAGCAATCGGCCGTTGGCCGAAGCGATCGGCGCGTCGCTCAATTTGCCTTTGACCAAGGCGACGATCCGGCGCTTCTCGGATATGGAAGTGTTCGTCGAAATCCTGGAGAACGTCCGCGGCGAGGATGTTTTCGTGGTTCAGTCCACGTCCTATCCGGCCAACGACAACCTCATGGAGCTGCTCGTCGCCCTGGACGCGCTGAAGCGCGGTTCGGCGCGGCGGGTGACCACCGTTATTCCCTATTACGGTTATGCCCGCCAGGATCGCAAATCGGGACCGCGCACGCCGATTTCCGCGAAGCTCGTGGCCAATTTGATTTCGGTCGCGGGCGCCAACCGCGTGCTGACGCTGGACCTGCACGCCGGGCAAATTCAGGGCTTCTTCGACATTCCGTTGGACAATCTGTTCGCGGCCCCGGTGTTCATCAAGGACATCCAGGAGAAATTCGCGGGCAAGGACTTGGTGATCATTTCGCCCGATGTGGGCGGCGTCGTGCGGGCGCGGGCGATCGCGCGCCGGCTCGAATGCGACCTGGCGATCATCGACAAACGGCGGGAGCGTGCCGGCGTGTCTGAAGTCATGAACGTCATCGGCGATGTCCGGGACCGCTATTGCGTGATCGCCGACGACATCGTCGATTCCGCCGGTACCCTGTGCAACGCCGCCGAGGCGCTTGTGGCGGCCGGCGCGAAGTCGGTGTCGGCTTATGTCACCCATGGCGTGTTGTCGGGGGGCGCGGTCGCCCGTGTCGCCGCCTCGCCGCTTGATGCGCTGGTCATCACCGACAGCATCGAAGCGACGCCCGATATGCGGGCCGCCCGCAATATCCGGCAGCTCACGATCGCGCCGCTCATGGCGGACGCGATTCACCGGATCGCGGAAGAACGTTCGGTTTCGAGTCTATTCGACTAGAATTGCGTTTTTGGGCGGCGGCACCCCTGGAGGCCGACGCCAACCCCGCGGGTAAGACCCGTGGCATTTGGAGGAGAGGAGCATGACGAATACGATCGATCTCGCGGCCGAGCCGCGGGAGCGGGCTGGAAAGGGGGCCTCCCGTGCCGCAAGACGCGAGGGCAAGGTCCCCGCGGTCATTTACGGCAACAAGCTGCCCCCGGTGCTGGTCTCGCTCGACCCCAAGGCACTGACGCGCGAATGCGACAAACCCGGCTTCTTCACGCGCGTCTGCGAGGTGAAGCTGGGCCAGGACAAGGTTCGGGTCCTGCCGCGCGACGTGCAGCGGCATCCGGTCAACGACCGCCCGATCCACGTCGATCTGATGCGTGTCAGCGACAACACCCGGATCCGCGTCGCCATTCCCGTGGCCTTCGAAAATGAAGGAATGTCGCCGGGCTTGAAACGTGGCGGCGTTCTCAACATTGTTCGGCACGAAATCGAGGTCACCTGCCTCGTCGCCAACATTCCCGAGCGCATCTTGGTCGATCTCAGCGGTCTGGATATCGGTGACAGCGTTCACATCAGCAAGATCAAGCTGCCCGAAGGCGTGCGGCCGACGATTGCACGCGACTTCACGATCGCCTCTGTGGCTGCGCCGACATTGATGAAGACCGCGGAAGAAGAAGCTGCCGAAGCTGCCGCTGCCGCGGCCGCGGCGGCCGAAGCGGCTGCCGCTGGGCCGGAGGGCGGTGCCGGAGCCGGCGCCGCGCCGGGTGCCGCGCCCGCCGCTGGCGACGCCAAGAAAGGCGGCGCCAAGCCCGAAGAGAAGAAGAAAGAGGAGAAAAAGAAATAAGGCCGTTCCCCACGACGGGGAGCATCCGTGCTGTTGTTGGTCGGCCTCGGTAATCCCGGTCGGGATTACGCGCGCAACCGCCACAATGTCGGCTTCATGGCGGTGGACGTTATCGTCCACCGCCATGATCTTCCCGCCTTCCGTGCGCGGTTCCAGGGACTCGCTCTGGTCAGCGAAGGTGTCATCGCCGGCGAGAAAGTGCTGGTCCTGAAGCCGACCACGTACATGAACAATTCGGGGCAGGCGGTGGCGGCGGCGGCGCATTTCTATAAGATTCCGCCGGATTGTATCGTCGTTTTTCACGATGAACTCGACCTCAAGGCTGGGAAGCTCCGCGTCAAACGCGGCGGCGGCGCCGCGGGTCACAACGGGATACGCAGCATCGATGCCCATATCGGGGCCGACTATCGCCGCGTGCGTATCGGTGTTGGCCATCCCGGCGACCCCGACCGTGTGTTGGCGCATGTCCTCAACGATTTTGGGAAAGACGATGCCGAATGGCTCGACAAGCTGCTGGAGGCTCAAGCCGTGGCGTTGCCCGACCTGATCGCCGGCAATGACGCCGCGTTCATGAGCAGGGTGGCCGCCGCGCTGACCCCGCCGAAACCGAAAACAAAGCCGGCGCCGCCGGAGAGTTCGACCAACGGCAGCACGGAGGGTTCAGGGCGTGGGGTTTAAATGCGGCATCGTCGGACTACCCAATGTCGGCAAATCCACTTTGTTCAACGCGCTGACCGCCACCGCGGCGGCGGCGGCGGCCAACTATCCCTTCTGCACGATTGAACCCAATGTCGGTCGCGTGCCGGTGCCAGATGCGCGGCTGGATGCGATCGCGAAATTGGCGGAGTCGGTCAAGATCGTCCCGACACAACTGGAATTCGTGGATATCGCGGGGCTCGTGCGGGGCGCGAGCCAAGGTGAGGGACTCGGCAACCAATTCCTCGGCCATATCCGCGAGGTCGACGCCATCGCTCATGTCGTGCGGTGCTTCGACGGCGGCGACATCGTCCATGTCGAAGGCTCCATCGATCCGGTGCGCGATGCGGAGACCGTCGAGACGGAGCTGATGCTCGCCGATCTCGATAGTCTGGAGCGGCGGCTGACCGCTGCCCTGAAGAAAGCAAAAGGCGGCGATGTCGAGACCAAGGGCCAGGTCGCGGTCATGGAGCCGGTGCTTGCCTTGTTGCGGGAAGGCAAGCCGGCACGCCTGTTTCGACCGTCGGTCGAGGAGGCGCCGCGATTCCGACAGCTCCAGCTCTTGACGGCCAAACCCGTCATGTATGTGTGCAACGTCGAGGAAGGCGATATCGCCACCGGCAACGACTTCGTGAAGCGGGTCGAGGCCGACGCCAAGAAAAAGGGCAGCCAGTCGATCGTGGTATCGGCCGCGATCGAAGCCGAAGTCGCGCTGCTGACCAGCGATGAGGAACGCCGCGGCTATCTGGATGCGCTCGGCATGACCGAAAGCGGGCTCACGCGGGTGATTCGAGCCGGTTACGCGTTGCTCGATCTGGTGACGTTTTTCACCGCCGGGCCCAAGGAATCCCGGGCCTGGACCGTGCATCGCGGGGCCAAGGCGCCCGAGGCGGCAGGCGCCATCCACACCGATTTCGAACGTGGCTTCATTCGCGCCGAAACCATTTCCTACGCCGATTTCATTGCCTGCAACGGCGAGCAGGGGGCCAAGGCCGCCGGCAAGATGCGGCTGGAGGGCCGCGACTATGTCGTCGTCGACGGCGACATCATGTTGTTCCGTTTCAACGTGTGACGCGGCTACCGCTAACGCACGAAATGTCCGGCCAGGATACCGACGAACACGATCCAGCCCGCCCAACGGTTGGAGCGGAACTTGGCGAGGCAGTCGCCGGGCCGGTCCAAATCCACCGCGCCGGCCTGCCACAGGAAATGGACGCCGACCCCGGCTAGGGCGACCAGGAACGGCCAGCCCAGACCCGCCGCGATTCCGGCGAGGCCAAGGAACGCAACCGCCCCGCCGTAGAAACCGTAGAGCCATGTCCGCGTCGCCTGGCCCAGCCTCAAGGCGAGCGACTTCACGCCGATCAGGATGTCGTCTTCCTTGTCCTGGTGCGCGTAGATCGTGTCGTAGCCCAGGGTCCAGAAAATCCCGGCCACATAGAGAAGGATGGCCGGCCAGTCGAGGCCATCGGTGACGGCGGCCCAACCCATCAACGCGCCCCAATTGAAGGCCAGGCCGAGAAAGAGTTGCGGCCACCAGGTGATGCGTTTCATCAGTGGGTAGGTGAAGACCAAGAGGAGCGATGCCACCCCGAGCAGGATGGCGGTCCAATCGAGCATCGCCAGGACGCCGAGGCCGATTAGAAGTTGGATCGACAGGAAAACCAAGGCCCCGCGCAAGGTGACCTGACCCGACGGCAGCGGCCGGTCGCGAGTCCGGGCGACCCGGGCATCGATATCGCGGTCGACGATGTCGTTGTAGGTGCAGCCAGCACCACGCATCACGATCGCGCCCAAGGCGAACAGACCGAGAAGGCGCAAATCCGGCCAACCGGGCGAAGCCAGCGCGATCGCCCACCAGCAAGGAAAGAGCAGCAACCAGGTGCCGATCGGTCGGTCGAGGCGCGCGAGTTTGAAATAGGGTCTAACCGCGCCGGGAACGAAACGCTCGATCCAGCCATCGGCCGGTATATCGGAGCCCTGGGATCTCGCCGAGCGGACGGCGGGGGACGGATCGCGGCGTTGCATCCCGTCATCTTGCCGCCCGGGGGCCGTTGGCTCAAGGCCGCTCCAGCGGCGGGCTTGTTTCGGGCGGGGTCAGCGAATAGGGTAACGGCCCTTCCTCCGGCCGAAGGATCGCCGAGGCTTGCGTTACATCAGCACACGCGGGGCCGCCCCCGCCCTTGAATTCGACGACGTTCTGCTCGCCGGCCTCGCGGCCGATGGCGGCCTGTATTTGCCGGAGTCATGGCCGCGGCTAACCGTCGAGGAATGGCGCGGCCTGGCCGGGCTTCCCTATGTCGAGACGGCGATTCGAATCATGACCCCCTTCCTGGGCGGTCGGATTCCGGCCGAGGATTTTGCCGCCCTCGTCCGTGATTCCTATGCCGGATTCGACCATCGCGCCGTGGCGCCACTTAAGCAGCTCGGCGCCGATCGATGGTTGCTGGAGCTGTTTCACGGCCCCACGCTTGCATTCAAGGACTATGCGTTGCAATTGGTCGGGCGCCTGTTCGACCATGTGCTGCGCCGCCGCGGCGAGTCGATAACCATCGTCGGCGCGACCTCGGGCGACACCGGCTCCGCGGCCATCGACGCCTGCCGCGACCGGGCCGGGATCGATGTCTTCATCCTGCATCCGCGCGGGCGCGTATCCGAAGTTCAGCGCCGGCAGATGACGACCGTGATGTCGGCTAACGTTCACAACATCGCCATCGACGGCACCTTCGACGACTGCCAGGACCTGGTGAAGGCGATGCTGAACGATGCGAAGTTGCGGGCGGAGATGCGGCTTTCCGCGGTCAATTCGATCAATTGGGCAAGAATTCTGGCCCAAGTCGTCTACTACGCCACCGCGGCCATCGCCGTGGGCGCGCCCGATCGCGCCGTGGCTTTTGCCATTCCCAGCGGCAATTTCGGCAATGCTTATGCCGGTTACGTCGCGCGGCAAATGGGCCTGCCCATCGCCCGCCTTGTTGTTGCCAGCAACCGTAACGATATTCTTTATCGCTTCATCGAAACCGGGACGATGGCGACGGCGACGGTGGAGCCTTCGCTCAGTCCCAGCATGGATATCCAGGTATCGAGCAATGTCGAAAGGCTGCTCTTTGATTATTTGTACGGCCGCGATGGCGCGCGCACGGCCGCGGCCATGACGAATTTCCGTGGCGACGGCAGGCTCGTTCTGGACGACGCGGAACGGCGGAAATTCCGCCGTCTCTTCGACGGGCACCGCGAGGACGACGAGGGCACAAAACGCGCCATCGCCGATACTTTCCGCGAAACCGGCGAAATCATCGATCCTCACACCGCCGTCGGCGTCGCGGCGGCGCAGGCCTGGCGAGGGCCGCCCGGTATTCCCGTCATCGCGTTGGCAACCGCACACCCGGCGAAATTTCCGCAAGCGGTGGAGGCGGCGATCGGCCGCACGCCGCCCGTGCCGGCGCGACTCGCCGACATCATGAAGCGCCCCGAGCGCTGCGCCGTTCTGCCCAACGATGTCGCGGCCGTGAAGGATTACGTCCGCGGCCATCGCCGCGGGTCGGCATCGCGAGGCGCGGCATGACCGTGCGTCTGTCGACTCTGCCGAACGGGATGCGCGTGGCCACGGTCGCGATGGAGGCGGTGGAGACCGCCTCCATCGGCGTCTGGGTTGGCGTCGGCACTCGCCACGAACAGGCCGAAGTCAACGGCGTCGCCCATTTTCTCGAACACATGGCATTCAAGGGCACCGAGCGCCGTTCCGCGCGCGGCATCGCCGAAGAAATCGAGGCCGTCGGCGGATATTTGAACGCACATACCGCGCGCGAGCAAACCGCGTTCTACGCCAAGGTGCTGAAGGACGACACCGCGCTTGCCTTCGACATCATCGCCGATATCTTGCAGCATTCGGCCTTCGATCCCGACGAAGTCAAACGCGAACGCGCCGTGGTTCTCCAGGAAATCGGCCAGGCGCTCGACACGCCCGACGACATCATCTTCGACCATTTCCAGTCCACGGCGTTTCCGGGCCAAGCGATCGGTCGGCCGGTATTGGGTTCGGCGGCGATTGTCGAGAAACTCGATCGCGGCGCGCTGATGGGTTACCTCGACGGCAACTACGGCGCCAAAAGCATGGTCCTGGCGGCGGCCGGTCGTGTGGATCACGACGCCATCGTCGAATTGGCCAAAGGTGGGTTCGCGACGTTACCCACAGAACGCAAGCCGCTGCACGAACCGGCGCTTTATACCGGCGGCGATTATCGCGAAGACCGCGAGCTGGAGCAGGTTCACCTCGTTCTCGGTTTTCCAGCGGTGTCCCACGCCGATCCGGATTATTACACCCAGGCCGTGCTGTCGACGATGTTGGGCGGCGGAATGTCCTCCCGGTTGTTTCAGGAGGTGCGTGAAAAACGCGGCTTGGCCTACAGCATTTATTCCTTCGCTTCGTCCTTTCTCGATTCCGGATTGTTCGGGGTCTACGCCGGCACGGGTGAGGACGAGGTGGCCGAGCTGACCACGGTCGTGGCCGAACAAATCCGCGCCGCGACTCTCCCCGCCGGCGAGGAAGAAGTGCGGCGCGCCCGGGCGCAGATCAAGGCCGGTCTGCTGATGTCACTGGAAAGCACGAGCGCGCGCGCCGAACAGGCGGCGGGCCAGTTGCTGGTCTTCGACCGGATCATCACCACCGAGGAAATCGTCCGCAAGATCGACGGCGTTACCGGCGAGGACATGGCCCGCGTCGCCCGGCGCATTTTCGCCGGCAAGCCGACGCTGGCGGCGATGGGTCCACTCGCGCGATTGCCGAGCCTGAACGATATCGGCGAGCGCCTGGTCGCTTAGAGTCGGCCTCGCGGCGAGGTCAGGCGTGGCCGGCTTCGTTAGATAACATGGAAATGTCGGCGCCGACCTTGGCGATGGCGCGCTGCCATTTGGAGTCCAGTTCGCCATCGAAGACCAATCCCGAATCGGCCGGCGCGTGCAGCCAGCCATTGGCCGTAATCTCGGATTCGAGTTGGCCCGGCCCCCAACCGGCGTAACCGAGCGCGAGGAAGGATTGGCGCGGTCCGGCGCCTTGCGCGATGGACTTCAGGATGTCCACCGTCGCGGTCAGACAAAAACCCTGTTCCACGACCATCGTGCCGTCGCGTTTGTAATCGTCGGAATGGAGCACGAAGCCGCGCCCTGATTCGACCGGGCCGCCGAAATGAACCCGAATGGGCGGTGAGGCGCCCGCCGCCTCGATATTCAGTTGATCGAGTAGATCCGGGAAGGTCAGGGAGCCGAACAGCTTGTTGACGACCAGGCCCATCGCACCTTCGGCGCTGTGCGCGCACAGATAGATGACGGTGCGCGAAAAACGCTGGTCGAGCATCTGCGGCATGGCCACCAGAAGCTGGCCGACCAGATAGCCGGAAGTCGTTTGTGCGGTCATGACCCATAAATATGCCCTCTGTCCCAGGGCTGCAAGTCCATCCAAGGTATCGGGTTACACGGCTTGTTGACCGCCTTGCGCGGCAATATTTCTGTAGTATCGGAAGCTGCATTTTTTCAGGGCTGGCGGTTGAAAACATTGTTTGTCCATTGGCGGGTTCGCGCGCTGATCGGCGCCTTGGCGTTGGCGCTGTCGTCGGTCGTTTTCCCGGGCGTGCGGGCGCAGGAGGCCGCGTCGGCATGGGTGAACACCGAACACACCAATGTGCGCCTGATCGCCGCCGCCCGCGCCGTGGGTGTCGACGACACCCTGCGGCTCGGCCTGCAATTCCGCATGAAGCCGGGTTGGAAAATCTATTGGCGTTCGCCCGGCGACGCCGGTTATCCGCCGAGCGTCGATTGGACGGGTTCGGCCAATCTGGCAAACGCGGCGCTGCGCTGGCCCGCTCCGTTTCGTTTCGAGATTCTCGGCCTCGATACCTATGGTTACGAGGGCGAGGTTGTATTGCCGATTACGGCCACGATCGAGGAACCCGGTCGTCCGCTCAACCTGAAGGCATCCGTCGACTACCTGACCTGCAAGGAAATTTGCGTTCCCTACAAAGCCGTGCTCGCGCTGCGCTTGCCCAGCGGCATACCTCAGGCCACCGAGTTCGCCCATCTCATCGATCGGTTCTCCGTGCGTGTTCCCGGCGAGGGCGGCGCACATGGCGTGCTCATCGAAAGCGTCGAGGCGTTGAGCCAAGGCAAGGACGAAGTCCTGCGCGTGGTCGCGCGTTCCCTGACTCCGTTTAATGCGCCGGACCTATTTGTCGAGGGGCCCGCGGATTGGTCTTTTGCCGCTCCCGAGACGCGGCTTGCGGAAGGTGGATTGGTGGCCGAGCTGCGCGTGCTCGTGCGTCAGGAACGCAGCAAGGCGGGCACGATCGTGGGCAGTGGCATCGTCCTGACGCTGGCCGATGGCGAGCGGGCGGCGGAACGCTCCGTGACCGTGGCCGCCGGCGCCGCGCCGATGGATGACACCTCGATCGCCTCGATGATCGTGTTATTGGCCACCGCCCTTCTCGGCGGGCTGATTCTGAACCTGATGCCCTGTGTGCTGCCCGTCCTGTCGATGAAGCTGTTGAGCGTCGTCGGTCATGGCGGCGGCGCCCGGCGCGATGTGAGACTCAGCTTCCTGGCCTCGGCGGCCGGTATTCTGACGTCGTTCCTGTTGCTCGCGGCGGCCTTGGCCGGATTGAAACAGGCAGGCGTCGCTGTGGGCTGGGGAATGCAGTTTCAACAACCGCTGTTCCTGGCCGCCATGGTTTTGATCGTGGCGCTGTTCGCGGCCAATCTTTGGGGTGTGTTCGAGATCAATTTGCCGGGCGCGGTTGGCGACGTCGCGGCCCGCGCCGGCGGCGGCCGGAGCCTGACCGGGTCATTCCTGTCCGGCGCTCTTGCCACGATCCTGGCGACGCCGTGTTCGGCGCCGTTCGTGGGGACGGCGCTCGGTTTTGCGTTGGCGCGCGGCACCGTTGAGATCTTCGCGGTTTTCGCCGCACTCGGGTTGGGGCTGGCATTGCCTTATCTGCTGGTCGCGCTGCGTCCGGGATGGGTGACGCGGCTGCCCCGCCCGGGCAATTGGATGATCGGGCTGCGCCGGCTCCTGGGGTTTGCCATGGCCGGCACCGCGATATGGCTGCTTTCCGTCCTGACGGCGCAGACCGGGGCCTTGGCCGCCTTGCTTGTTGGCGGATTGGCCGCCGCGACGGCCGTGCTTCCGGGCGCGGCAAGCCTGCTTTCGGCGCGGCCGCGGCGTCTGGCGCCGGTCGCCATGGTGGTGCTCGCCGCGCTCGCGCTGTGGGTGCCGAGCCAATCGACGGAGACGGTGGCCGAACGGCCGCCTGCCGCCGCCGTGGGGGATTGGCGGGCCTTCGATCGCGGCGCCATCGCCGGACTTGTCGCCGCGGGAAACGTGGTGTTCGTCGATGTGACCGCGGATTGGTGCATCACCTGCAAGGTCAACAAGACGGTCGTGATCGAACGCGGCGACGTCGCCGCCCGCCTCGGAGGCGAGCGGGTGATTAGAATGCGGGCCGACTGGACACGTCCAAACGATGCGATCGCCGCCTATCTCGCGAGTTTTGGCCGGTACGGCATACCCTTCAACGTTGTTTACGGTCCCGGTGCCCGCAACGGTTTGGCATTGCCGGAGCTGCTCACGGTTGACGCGGTGTTGTCGGCGTTGGACAAAGCGGGTAGTTAAGCTGCCTCGACGCGGGGATGAAATTCCGCGATCTCGGCCCTATATCGAAGAACGGTTCCCTCCACCCCAAAATCCAGCGCCATCTTCGCCCGAAAGGAACAAACATGACGATCAATGTCGGCGACAAGATTCCTTCAGCAAAACTGCGCCATATGACCCAGGGCGGACCCAAGGAGATCACGACCGACGAATTGTTCAAGGGCAAGAAGGTCGTCCTGTTCGCGGTGCCGGGGGCGTTCACGCCAACCTGCTCGATGAAACATTTGCCCGGCTTCGTTGGCAAAGCCGACGAAATCAGAACCAAGGGCGTCAGCGAGATCGTCTGCCTGTCGGTCAACGACCCCTGGGTCATGGACGCCTGGGGCAAGGAGCAGAAGGTCGGCGACAAGGTTCATATGGTCGCCGACGGCAATGGCGATTTGACCAAGGCGCTGGGCCTGGACACCGATATCAGCGCCGCCGGTCTCGGCCTGCGTTCGAAGCGTTATTCAATGTTGGTCGACAACGGCACCGTCACCCATCTCAATGTCGAAAAGCCGGGCGCCTTCGAGGTCAGCACGGCCGAGACCATCCTCACGCAGGTCTAGCGCGAACCCTTCGCGAGCGGGCTCTCTCCATCGGGCGATTGATCGGCGGATCTGGCAAGCAGGGCCTGGCGCGCCAGCCGATCGGCGCGTTCGTTTTCCGCATGGCCGGAATGTCCGCGGACCCAGTGCCAAGCGATTCGGTGGCGACCGGATAACACATCGAGTTCCCGCCAAAGATCGTGGTTGGGTCGAAATTCGCCGCCCTTGATTCGGAAATCCTTGGCTTTCCAGCCGGCGAGCCATTGGGTCATGCCTTTTTGCACATATTGGCTATCGGTATAGATCGCCACGCGGCAAGGTCTCTTCAGGCTTTTCAGGGCGTTGATGACGGCGGCCAGCTCCATTCTGTTGTTGGTCGTCGCCTCTTCGGCTCCGCTGATTTCCCGTTCCGTCGAACCGTAACGCAGGACGGCGCCCCATCCGCCGGGGCCGGGATTGCCCGAACAGGCGCCGTCGGAAAAGATTTCGACGGTGGGCGTCTTACGCGAGTCCATAAGCGCCCGGTCCCCGCGCGGCTTGGTGGAAACGAAGTTTGGCGAGATATTCCAGCGGGTCCTTGGGTTTCACCATGGCGCCCCGCGGATGGTTCAACCAATCGAACAGACGCGTGAGAAGAAAGCGCACGCAGGCCCCGCGCGCCAGAATCGGCAAAGCGGCGAATTCCTCCGCGCCGATCGGACGCACCTTGCCATAGGCCGAAAGCATGAGCCTGGCTTTGGTGACGTTGAAGCTGCCATCGGACTCAAAACACCAGGCGTTGAGGCAGATAGCGATGTCATAGGCGAGTAGGTCGTTGCAGGCGAAATAGAAATCGATCAGGCCGGACAGGGCATCGCCCCGGAAGAACACATTGTCCGGGAAAAGGTCGGCGTGAATGACGCCCGTGGGTAGGCCGTTCGGCCAGGCCCGCGTGATAACACCCAACTCGGCGGCGATTTCATCGGCCAGCCCTGGGCGCACTTCATGGGCGCGCGTTTGGGTTTCGGCGTGCAGCCGGTGCCAGGCATCGACCGACAGGCCGTTGGGCCGCCGCGCCGGATAATCGGCTCCGGCTTGGTGCAGCCGGGCCAGGGCGTCGCCGAGAAGGGCGCAGTGATGCGGCTGGATTCGCCGCGGCCACATGCCTTCCAGGAAAGTGACGATGGCGGCCGGCCGGCCGCACAACTCACGCAGGGCGGCGCCGTCGCGCCCATGCACCGGCGTCGGGCAGGCGATGCCGCGCGATGCCAGGTGGTCCATGAGGCCGAGAAAAAACGGCAAATCGCCGCGGCTGACGCGCTTTTCATACAGCGTGAGAATGTAGGTGGCGCGGGCGGTCCGCAGCATGTAGTTGGAATTCTCGACGCCCTCGGCGATGCCCTTGCACGAGATGACCTCGCCGATGTCGTACTGTGCCGCGAAGGTGATAAGCGCGTCGTCCGCGACCTCGGTGTAGACCGCCATCGCTCAGGCCGACAGGGAGCGCGGGAGGTTGAAATGCACGTCTTCCTGGGTGACGACGACATCCTCGATGGTCACGGCGTAGCGCGCCCGGCAGGCCTCAATGACCTCTTGCACCAGCACCTCCGGCGCCGACGCGCCGGCGGTCAGGCCCAGCCGCGAGAAACCTTCAAGCCGGTCCCACGGCATGTCCTCGGCCCCGCGCACCAGGGCGGCGTAAACACAGCCGGCTTGGCGCGCGACTTCGACCAGCCGCATCGAATTCGACGAATTGGCGGCGCCGACGACGACCACGGCCTCCGCTCGCGCCGCCAGCGCCTTGACCGCCATCTGTCGATTGGTGGTGGCGTAACAGATGTCCTCGCGGCGAGGGGCCGAGATCGCCGGGAAACGTCGGCGAAGCACGGCAACGATCGCCGCGGTGTCGTCGACCGACAGCGTCGTTTGCGTGATATAGGCGAGCCGGGCCGGATCGCCCGGTGTTATTTTCTCCGCATCCGCCAGGCTTTCCACGAGCAACACGGCGCCGTCCGGCAACTGGCCCATGGTGCCGATCACCTCGGGATGGCCGGCATGGCCGATC
The DNA here is from genome assembly GCA_947445225.1 of Rhodospirillales bacterium. Classification (GTDB taxonomy): domain Bacteria; phylum Pseudomonadota; class Alphaproteobacteria; order CACIAM-22H2; family CACIAM-22H2; genus SHVT01. Next base: position 6,282 of record CANFCX010000019.1, on the reverse strand, counting down.
AAGATGATGCCGCGCCCGGCCTCGTGATGCCGGATCGCCTCGTAATGCACCTTGCTGACCAGGGGACAGGTGGCGTCGATATGGGCAAGTCCCCGCTTTTCGGCCTCCGCCGGAACCGAACGGGCGACACCATGGGCGGAAAAGATGACGTGCGCGCCGGCCGGAACCTCATGGAGTTCATCGACGAAGACCGCACCCTTGGCTTCCAAGGACTCGACGACGAAACGATTGTGAACGATTTCGTGCCGCACATAGACCGGGGCGCCGAATTGGCTCAACGCGCGTTCGACGATCTGGATGGCGCGATCGACGCCGGCGCAGAATCCCCGCGGGCTGGCAAGCAGGATGGTCAGCTTGGGCTTCGCCGCTCGGCTGGCCGGGATCGAACTTGTGCGCGCCAAGGGGGTTCTCTAGAGTGCGTTAGTGCCGAGTTTCCGGCTCCCGCCAAGGTATTACAGCAACCCCGCCAACGGAAGTGAATCATGTCCGATAGCCAGCCACCCAAGCCTATTGTCGCGCAGAAAGCTCCCTATCCGGTCGACCTGGTCGCCGGCCAGACCTATTACTGGTGCGCCTGCGGGCGCAGTCAGAAGCAGCCTTTTTGCGACGGCGCCCATAAGGCGGTCGGACTCAACCCGATGCCGTACAAGGCGGTGGAGACCAAACAAGCCTATCTGTGCGGGTGCAAGGCGACCGTCACCGCGCCTTTCTGCGACGGCACTCACAAACGCTTGGCTTAGGCGGGGCGCGGCGGTGTTAGGCGCCGCGTCCGTGCGTTCGCTCGGGATTCGCGGCATGACCGTGGCGGCGATCGCGCTGGTGTTGTCGTCATGCGGCATCTTGGACCGCAGCCAACCGCCGGCCTGCCCGCGCGTCTCGATCATCGGCGACGCGGCACGGGTGGCGAAATTCCGGCCGGGTTCTCGTCAGGATCTGACCGATCTGTTGTTCGAGGCCGAGATCACCGGTCTCGGCGGCGATTGCCTGTATGACGAGGACGGCGTCACCGTCGATCTGACCGTGTTCATGACCGGCGCGCGCGGTCCCGCCGACCTCAGCCGCGCGGGAAACGTGGACTATTTCATCGCTATCGTCGGTCCGGATCGCGAAATCCTGGTCAAGGAGGGGTTGTCCCTGCGGTTCGATTTCGCCGACAATCGCACGCGCGCGGCTTTGACCGACGAGGTCGAGCAGCGCATTCCCTTGCGCAGCCGGGCGCGCGGACCGGAATACGAGATCATGGTCGGCTTCCAGTTGACCGCGGACGAGATCGAACAAACGCGGCGCCGTCGCGCGCAATAGGCTCCCGCCTCCGGGCCGGATCCCGGAAGGGGCCATTGACAATGCCCGACCACCTTGTACCCTCTGGCCACCAACTGAACCCTGCGGAAGAGACCGGTAGGTTTCGTTCGCGACGACGAAGTCCACCGGCGCCGAAGGAGCAACGGCCCCGGAATCTCTCAGGCAAATGGACCGTGGGGGGACGGCACTCTGGAAAGTAGGCGGGAAAGCGCCCGCCTCACCGAAGAGGTAACCCGAATCGTTCTCGCGATTCGGCGAATCTTTCAGGTCCATCGACAGAGGGGGCTCGTTCACCGGAGGAATCCGTGTGGGACGAGGCCCGCCTTGTTCGACCGGAGCATGATGTGAACTCGATCCAAGCCGAAACGTTCAGACGCACGCCGCTATTCGCGTTGCATCGCGAGCTTGGCGCCAAGATCGTGCCCTTCGCCGGTTACGAAATGCCGGTCCAATATCCCGCGGGGATCCTGGCCGAGCACCTGCATACCCGCAGGTTTGCCGGGCTTTTCGACGTTTCCCACATGGGCCAGGCGCTTCTGGTGGGCAGCGGCGCCGCCGCCGCGCTGGAAACGCTGGTCCCCGGCGAAATCCAGGGCCTGGCCTCCGGGGCGATGCGCTACACGCTGTTCACGACGCCAACCGGCGGCATTCTCGACGACCTCATGGTCACCAATGCCGGCGATCACCTGTTCGTTGTCGTCAACGCCGCCTGTAAGACCCAAGATTTCGCCCATCTGAATAAACATCTACGCGGGCGCTGCGACATCGTCGAACTCGCCGACAAAGCCTTGCTGGCGTTGCAGGGACCGGCGGCGGCGGCGGTGATGGCCCGGCTGGCGCCGGCTTCGGCGGCATTGCGGTTCCTGACCGGCGCGGAAATGACGGTCTCTGGGATTTCCTGTTTTGTCACACGCTCCGGCTACACCGGAGAAGACGGATTCGAAATTTCCCTGCCGGCGGCGGCCGCGGAAAAACTTGCTCGCCGCCTGCTCGCCGAACCCGAGGTCAAGCCGGTTGGCCTGGGCGCGCGCGATTCACTGCGCCTTGAGGCCGGGCTTTGTCTCTATGGCCACGATATCGACGCCACGACCACACCGATCGAAGCCGGGCTTGCCTGGACCGTCGGCAAACGCCGGCGCATGGAAGGCGGGTTCGCCGGTTCGGAAGTCATTCTGGGCCAATTGACCGCGGGTGCGAGCCGGCGCCGCGTTGGCATCGCGCCCGAAGGGCGGGCTCCCGCGCGCGAGAACACACCGATCACCGATCGCGGCGGACGCCGCATCGGCACGGTCACCAGCGGCGGTTATGGTCCCACGGTCGAAGCGCCGGTGGCCATGGGTTATGTCGAGACCGAATCGGCGGCGGTGGGGACCATTGTGCAACTGGTCGTACGCGACGTTCCGCGGCCGGCGCAGGTCGTGGCGTTGCCCTTCGTCAAGCCGCGTTATGTCAAGGGTTGAGCAACACGCCGGAAAAAAGGGACGGACGATGAGCGACATCAAATTTACCGAAGACCATGAATGGATCGGGTTGGACGGCGATATCGCCACAATCGGCATCACCGACTATGCCCAGCAACAGCTCGGCGACGTCGTTTTTGTCGAACTTCCCCAAGCCGGTCGCAAGGTGACCAAGGGTGGCGATGCCGCCGTCGTCGAATCGGTCAAGGCGGCCAGCGAAGTCTACGCCCCCGTTGACGGGGAAGTAACGGAGGCCAATGCGGCGCTCTCCGACAACCCGGCCCTGGTCAACAGCGCGCCCATGGGTGAGGGGTGGTTCTTCAAGATTCGGGTCGCGGATAAAAAACAGGTCGCGGCGCTCATGACCGAAGCGGCTTATCAGACCTTCATCGCCGGTCTGAAATAATGCGCTATCTGGCCCATACCGAGGCCGATCGCCGGGCCATGCTGAAGGAGATCGGCGTGCCTTCGATCGAGAGTCTGTTCCGCGACGTGCCCGCCGCGGCGCAGTTGCGGGAGCCGCTGGATCTCCCCGATCGCATGACCGAGCTGGAGGTCGACCGGGCCGTTTCGGCGCTGGCGGCGAAGAACCGGTCGGCGGCGACGATGGCCTGTTTTCTGGGCGCCGGGGCGTACCGCCATCATGTGCCGGCCGCGGTCGATCATCTGATTCAGCGCGGCGAGTTCCTAACCTCGTACACCCCCTACCAGCCGGAAATCGCGCAGGGGACTTTGCAATCGTTATTCGAGTTCCAGACCCAGGTCGCGTTGCTCACGGATATGGAAGTCGCCAATGCCGGCATGTATGACGGCGCGACCGCTTGCGTCGAGGCCGTGATGATGGCCAACCGGCTCACGCGTCGTCAACGCGTCGTCGTCTCCGGCGGCCTGCACCCGCACTATCGGGAGATCGTCGAGACCTATGGACGTTTCGGCGGCTTCACGGTCGTGAGTGCCGATCCCGATGTCGAGGGCCGCGAAAACCTGGCCGAATTGATCGACGCCGAAACCAGCTGCGTTGTCGTCCAGAATCCGAGCTTCTTCGGCCAATTGCGCGACCATCAGGCCTTGGGTGCGGCCGCCCGCGCCGCCGGAGCGTTGCTGGTCTGCGTGGTCACCGAGGTGGTCTCGCTCGGCCTGGTGACGCCCCCCGGCGCCATGGGCGCGGACATCGTGGCGTGTGAAGGCCAATCGCTGGGTAACGCTCTTGGCTTTGGCGGGCCTTATGTCGGGTTGTTCGCGACGCGCGAGAAATTTCTCCGCCAGATGCCCGGCCGGCTGGTCGGCGAAACGGTCGATGTCGAAAATCGCCGCGGCTGGGTCCTGACCCTGTCGACGCGGGAGCAACACATTCGCCGCGAAAAGGCGACGAGCAACATTTGCACAAGCTCGGGGCTTTGCGCGCTCGCCTTTACGATTCATCTCGCCCTGTTGGGTGAAGTGGGATTGGCGCGCCTGGCGGAAATCAATCACGCCCATGCGGTGGGGTTGGCCGACCGCCTCGCGGCGGTGCCTGGCGTCGAGGTGCTGAACGACGCATTTTTCAACGAATTCACGCTGAGTCTGCCGCTTCCGGCCGCGCCGGTGGTCGAGGCACTAGCGGAACGCGGGATTCTGGCCGGGGTTCCGGTTTCTCGGCTCTATCCGAACCGCCCGGACCTCGCCGACCTGGTTGTCGTCGCCGCGACCGAGACCAACACCGAGGCTGAAATGGATCAATTCGCCGCCGCCCTAACGGAGGTGCTGTGATGGACCGGAGCCAGGGACGGGCCGCGCGACCTGGCGCGGTCGCCGCGACCGAGACCGGCGGCGCCAGCCATCGTGGCTTGCAACTCGAAGAGCCTTTGCTCTTCGAGCAGGATTCACCCGGCCGCAGCGGCGTCGACTTTCCGGCGGCGCCAAAGGCCGCGGACCGTCTCGGCGGCCTCCGCCGCAAGGGCGTCGTCGGATTGCCGGGCCTGTCCGAGCCGCAAGTGATTCGCCATTTCACGCGGTTGAGCCAGAAAAACTATTCCATCGATGCCGGGCTTTACCCGCTCGGCTCATGCACGATGAAACACAATCCGCGGCTGAACGAAAAGCTGGCCCGGCACCCGGGATTCGCCGAGCTTCATCCGCTGCAGCCGATGTCGACGGTACAGGGCGCGCTGGCCCTGATGGACGAACTTGCGCGGTGGCTGAAGACCTTGACCGGGATGCCCGCTGTGGCGTTGTCGCCGGCCGCCGGCGCGCATGGCGAGTTGTGCGGATTGGTGGCCATCCGCGCCGCCTTGGAGGCGCGCGGCGAATCGCGCAAACGCGTGCTGGTGCCCGAATCGGCGCATGGAACCAATCCGGCGACCGCCGCCGCCTGCGGGTTCTCGGTCCAGTCCATACCCGCCGACAGTCGCGGGCGCGTCGATCTCGGGGCGCTTAGGGCGATGTTGGGCCCGGACGTCGCGGCATTGATGCTGACCAATCCCAACACCTGCGGGCTTTTTGAAAACGAGGTCGTCGAGATCGCCAAGGCGGTGCACGATGTCGGTGCCTTCTTCTACTGCGATGGGGCCAATTTCAACGCCATCGTCGGGCGGGTGCGGCCCGCCGATTTCGGCATCGATGCGATGCATATCAACCTGCACAAGACATTTTCCACGCCGCATGGGGGAGGGGGGCCGGGCAGCGGTCCGGTCGTCCTCTCGGCGGCGTTGGCGCCCTTCGCGCCGCTGCCTTATGTCGTGCACGGCCCCGACGGCTTTCGCCTGGTGGAAATGGCGGAGGGCGCCGCCAAATCTTTTGGCCGGCTGAAGGGGTTTCACGGCCAGATGGGCATGTTCGTTCGGGCGTTGGCCTATATGATGAGCCACGGGCGAGACGGCCTTTACGAGGCCGCGGGTGATGCGGTTCTAAACGCCAATTACCTTCTCGCGCGCCTGAAGGGTCATTTGACACCGGCCTTCGACGGTCCCTGCATGCATGAAGCCCTGTTCGACGATCGTTTTCTCAAGGACACCGGTGTCAGTACGTTGGATTTCGCCAAGGCCATGATCGACTATGGCTATCACCCGATGACGATGTATTTCCCGTTGGTCGTTCACGGCGCCTTGTTGATGGAGCCGACCGAAAGCGAAAACAGGGATTCGCTCGATCGCTTCATCGCGGCCATGCGTGAGCTTGCGGCGCGCGCCCGCGCCGGCGATGCCGCTTTTTTCCATGAGGCGCCCACACTGGCGCCTCGGCGCCGGCTGGATGAAACCCGCGCGGCCAGGCAACCGGTTCTGCGATGGCGTCCGCCGACGGCGCGGCGGGCGGCGGAGTAATCCGACGTGGGGCACCCGGACCGCGGCGGCGGGGCCCGCTGCCGCCGCGGTCCGGGTGAACTCTCTATTGGACCAGAGGTCTCGCCGCGGATGGCCGCGTCGTGACTAGGTCCTGTTTACAAAGTTATTGACGTGAGAATCAAATCTTGATTCAAGGATTCCTCTTGATAGGAGGGATTCGTGAGCCGAGGCGATCTGAGCGAGGCGGAATGGCGAGTGCT
>CANFCX010000018.1 GCA_947445225.1 Rhodospirillales bacterium | reverse complement strand
TCCGCTCGAAGGGCTGCCTCTCGAACAAGACCGCGCTCGCCATGGTCTTTAAGCTCGTCGAGGCCGCGCAGAAAAGCTGGCGCCGCCTCGACGGTCCCAACCAGTTGCCAAAGGTGATCCAAGGTGTGAAGTTCACCGATGGGATCGAAGTCATCGGCAATTCTGCCGTGCCTCAAGCCCAAGCCGCCGCCTGATCCGTCAGGCCGTCACCAAGATTCGGCAATAGCTCCTCTTTTGCGGCATCGCCGCATTCTATCGGAACGCCTACAGCGCGAACCTGATCAAGGACTGGCTGCCCGCGCTGACCGGCGTCACCGAGAAGCTTTCGGAGGGTGCCATGGTTGCTGATGTCGGATGCGGGCATGGTCATTCGACCGTACTGATGGCCAAGGCCTTTCCCAAGAGTCGGTTCTGGGGCTTCGATGTTCACGAGGAATCGATTGCGACGGCCAGGAAGGTGGCGCACGCGGCTGGTGTCGAGGATCGGGTCAGCTTCGAGGTCGCCAAGGCAGATACCTATTCCAAGCGCGGCTACGATCTCGTTCCAAGCGCGGCTACGATCTCGTCTGCTTCTTCGATTGCCTGCACGACATGGGCCGGCCTGTCGATGCAGCGCGGCACGCGGCAAGTGCCATGGCCAAGGATGGCGCCCTCATGCTGATCGAGCCGTTCGCCGGAGACCATGTCGAGGACAACATCAATCCGATCGGCCGGCTCTACTATGCCGGGTCGACCACCATGTGCTGCGCCCACGCGATGTCGGAGAACGGCACCCACGTTCTCGGGGCCCAGGCCGGACCGCGTCAGCTCGAGGCCGTCCTGAAATCGGCCGGACTCCGCACGGTGCGCAGGGTGGTGGAAACGCCGTTCAATCTGATTATCGAGGCCCGTCGGTGACCCAATCAGCTGATGGTCAGGGGAGACACTTGTCTCCCCTGACCGGTATGATGATGTCCGAATCTCGCGCTTGTCTGCCGTCAAGACATTGGCCGTCGAAGAGCAATGCACCGATGCGGACACCACTGAACACCATCTCTCGTACGACAACGAATAACTGCCGGCGTGGCCCGGCGAAGCGCATCGTAGAGAATTGGAAATCCGACGGAAATTGGCGCGCCCGAAGGGATTCGAACCCCTAACCCTCAGATCCGTAGTCTGATGCTCTATCCAGTTGAGCTACGGGCGCGCGATTTCGACGGCGTTGCCGATCCGTCCGGTTCTTGGAAGCGTGGGACAGTACTGGACTCGGTTCTCCCTGACAAGGAGCCTATCCGCCGGTTTGGAGGAAGTTTTGCGAGGTGCCGTCAAGTACCAGGCAGGTGAGTCGGCCGGTGGCGAAAGCGCCGGTGTCGATCCCGATCCGGTTCGGGCGAACCTGCGGCGATCGCGAGATGCTGTGGCCATGGACAACGACCTTGCCGTGATCCTCCGAGGACATAAGGAATTCGTCGCGGATCCAGAGCAGGTCGTATTCCCGTTGACGCTCTAGCTTGATGCCAGGCCGGACTCCGGCGTGCACGAAGCAATAGTCATCCTCGACATGCATCAGCTTGAGCGACTTAAGAAATTCGAGATGCGCCGGGGGTAGGCGTTGGCGCAGGCTCGCCTGGAGCGCGAGGAAGCGCTCCTCCGAATCACCGCCGGAATTCAGCCCGACTCCATAGCTGTACAGGGTCGCATCCCCGCCAAAGGACAGCCAGTCGGGGCCGATTTCGATGTCGTCGAGGAAGTCGATCATGGCCTTCTCGTGGTTGCCGAGAAGGTGAATGCAATCGAAGCCGGGAAGCGGCCCCTCGAGGATCATGTCGATGACCTGCCGCGATTCGATGCCGCGATCGACATAGTCCCCAATATAGATGACGGATTTGTGTGCGGCCGGGGCGCCGGCCGCGTCGTTCAAGATAAGGCCGTGAAGGTCGCGCAATAGATCGGCGCGGCCATGGATGTCACCGATGGCGTAAAGACGCCGTCCGGCCGGAACCGTCGGCTGCGCAGGCGCCTTGCGGGCGCCAAACCCAAAAAATTTCGCTATCACGGTTTGCCCGCTACCCGGCCCTATTGCGCCCCCGGCCCGGCATCATCTTCCCCCAGGGAAGACGGATGACGCTTGAACGGTGAGTCCCTTGTAGTAGATTATATTGCGTTTCGCGTGCAGTTCGGCAACGGTCCCCTGTCATCGGTCGGACCGGACCCGCACAAACGATCACAAAGGTTAACCATAACACCTCGCGAGGAAGTGCCGCATCTTAACGGATCGTTAGAAGTTAGCGGGTTGGATGATCGGCAGGGTTCTGCCGTTCGTACGTAAAGGAATGGCGGCATTGAACTATTCGGCAAATTTCGAGGCGCGGTGAATCATGGCGGTGACTCCACGAGGTGCGGGCGACACGCAACCGATGAGCCAGGAACGGCTCCTGCTCGATTTCATCGAGCGGCTCGATCGGCACCGCGAGGGGCGTGTGTCCATTCATATCCAGCTGTCGAAGCTGAAGCCGGCGAACCGCAAGGAGATGCATATCCGCATCGCCGCCGATACCTTTCGCCAGTTGGTGAAGAAATACGAAGGCCAGCTGTTCCAGCTTGGCAACGCCGACATGATGTTCGTCTGCAAGAACGCCAATGTCGAGGATATCGAAGAGGCCGTCCAAAAGTTGGGCGTGCTTTTCAGCGACGATCCGCTTTTCGAAGGTGATGACGCCGTCGCCCGAGCCAACCTCTGCACGTGGTACGACATCGAAGAGCAGTATGACGAGCTCAAGCAAGCCGTCGACCGTTTGGCGGCGGATGAGGAGCGGCGCCGAAACCAACAGCAAGTCGGTCTAAAACGCGCCAAGACCGGCGCCATGCTCGAGCCAATCGAGCTGGACCGCATCGAGAAGACGATCGCTCGTGCCGATCTTTCCAATCTGATGCGCCGCCAGCCGGTTTGCGCCGTTCAGGCCGGCGCTCCGCCGCAGATGGTGTTTACCCGAGCTGTTCATCTCCATCCAGGACATGCAGCGTGCGCTGGCGCCGAACATCAATATCGCCTCCAGCCGTTGGCTCTTCCAGCACCTCACTGAATTTCTCGATCGGCGCATGCTGGCGCTGCTGCGTAACTATGAAGACACCTCGATTTCGACCCATTTCAGCTTGAACCTGAATGTGGCGACCTTGTTGACCCAGGATTTCCTCGGTTTTGATTCGGGGCTGAAGGCCGGCGCCCGTGGAACCGTGGTCATCGAAATGTCGATGGTCGATGTCTTCGCGGATCTGGGCTCGTTTGTGTTCGCCCGCGATTTCGTGCGTGAGCGCGGCTACCGGCTTTGCCTCGATGGGCTGACCCACATGGTCCTGCCCTTCATCGACCGCGATCGCCTGGGCATAGACTTGATCAAGCTGCAATGGTCGGCGGAAATGGCCGAGGATCCCGGCGGCAAGAGGCGCGAAGATCTAGCGGCTCAGGTCAAGCGGCTGGGCCCGGCGCGCACCATTATGTCGCGCTGCGACAGCCCCGATGCCATCGAAGTCGGACATTCGATCGGAATCAATTATTTCCAGGGGCGTCATATCGACGCCATGATCGCCGAGGAAAAAGCCAAGAGCTCGTCCAGCATGACGATGAAACAGGCGCTGGGCAAACCGGGCATGCGCTGAGTCTTCAGCCCTGTTCCCGGGGCGCGTGTTTGGCCAGGATGCGCTGCAACGTGCGGCGATGCATGTTAAGGCGCCGTGCGGTCTCCGAAACATTTCGCCCGCATTGCTCGAACACCCGCAAGATGTGTTCCCATCGCACACGGTCAGCGGTCATCGGTTGTTCGGGCGGCAGCGGCAGCGACCGGTCTTCCGACATTAACGCTTGGGCGATCGCGTCGGCGTCGGCTGGCTTGGGAAGATAATCCACCGCACCGGCTTTGATGGCGGCGACCGCCGTGGCGATATTGCCATAACCGGTCAGCATGACAATGCGTGCATCGGGGCGCCGTTCGCGGAGCGCCGACACAACATCGAGCCCGCTACCGTCTTCCAGCTTGAGATCGATCACGGCATAAGGCGGCGTCACGCGTTTCGCGGCCGCGATCCCGGCGGCCACGCTGTCGGCGGCGGTTACCACGAAGCCGCGGCGTTTCATGGCCTGTGCCAGGCGGATTCGCAGCGGTTCGTCGTCATCAACGAGCAACAATCGTCGATCGCTTCCTTCTCCAATGTCGATGTCTGCGGTGGTCACGGCGTATCCTCCGGCCGGGACATGACCTCGGCGCGCGGCCACCTCACGGTGGCTTCGGCGCCGCCATCGGCGCGATTGCCGAATGTCACCGTCGCCCCGGTCCTCTCCAGCAAATTCTTGGCGATGAAAATGCCAAGCCCCATATGCATGCCCTCTTCGCCGCGGCTCGAAATGTAAGGCTCGCCGATCCGGTCCAGAACCACGGGGTCGAATCCGGGTCCGTCATCGGCGATAACAACAGCAATTCCGCGGCCCCATTCCGCCCGTATGGTTACACGCCCGCTCGCGAACTGCACGGCGTTTTCGATAAGGCTGCCCAGGCCGTGCAGGACTTCCGGGCTACGCTCCACGACCGGTTCGGCTTCTCGTGATTCGCGGCCCGCGCTGGGGCCTTTGCGAAACTCGATCTGGATGCGGCCGCCGCGATGCGGCGCCGCCGATTCTTCAACGAGGGCCCCGATCGGCAAATTCGAAAAAGGCGACCGTTCCCCGGGTTCGGGCCGCGCCGCCAGCCGGGCCAGGATATCCCGGCAACGTTCGGTTTGGCTCAACAGGAGTGCGGCATCTTCCGCCAGGAAGCTGTCCGCCGGCAGATCGCGCGCAAGATCCTTCGCCACGACCGCTATCGTCGCCAAGGGGCTGCCCAATTCGTGCGCCGCCGCCGCCGCGAGCGCGCCCAGGGCGGACAAACGTTGTTCGCGAGCCAGAGCCATATGAGTCGCGGCGAGGGCGTCGGACATCCGGCGCGCTTCCTCGGCCACGCTGCTTGCGTAGACCGTCATGAAAGTGGCGCCCACGACGAGGGCGGCCCATATCCCGATCTCATATTCCAGCGGCAGGGCGATGCCGCCGCCCACCCAGGCCAACGGCCGGCGCCATAGGGCCAGAATCGTGACACTGATGATGACCAGCCCGAATAGAAAGGCCGTGCTGCGGCGCGACAATACGGTGGCGGAAATCGTGACCGGCGCCAATGCCAACAGGGCAAACGGGTTGGTGAGGCCGCCGGTCAGATGCAGCAGGCCCGTCAACTGGATGAGGTCATAACCCAGATAAAGCGCCGCTTCGTTGTCGGTCAGCCGGCTTGCGGACGACGAGCCCCAGGCGCTTGCCAGATTAACGATGACCGAAGCCACGATCGCCGCCAGCGCGGCATCCATGGGCAGGCTGACGCCCAGCCCGACCTGGGCGATAACCAAGGCCGACAATTGTCCGGCGATCGCCACCCAACGAAGGAAGATTAACGTACGGGCGCGGACGGGGCCGCCGACTCCGGCACCACCAATAATCGGGCGCGTTTCCGACATCTGAACCCTCCTGGCAGGGGAGCCCGGGCAACCGGGCGGGGCGGCGTGGCCTTCCCCTGGCCTGCTGTGCGGTTTTGGCCCATATAGACGGGATGTCCGGTTCTGTCATCAAAGTGCGCGGTCTGACCAAGCGATTTGGCGCGGTAGCGGCGGTCGATGGCGTCGATTTCGATATCCCCGGCGGCTCCACTGTCGCTTTGCTGGGTGGCAACGGCGCCGGTAAGACCACGACGTTGTCCATGTTGCTTGGATTGCTGCTGCCCAGCGCCGGGACCATCGAGGTGCTCGGCGAGGACATGTTGCGCCACCGTCACCGCGTCCTGCCGCACATGAATTTTTCGTCGCCCTATGTCGACCTGCCGCACCGATTGACGGTCGAGCAAAATCTCATGGTCTATGGCTGGCTCTACGGCGTGGTCAGGCCGCGGGCGCGGCTGCGGGAGGTCGCGGCCGACCTCGCCATTGATTCGCTGCTGAAGCGGGAGACCGGAGATTTGTCATCGGGCCAGAAGACGCGCGTCGCCCTCGCGAAGGCATTGCTCAATCGTCCCCAACTCCTGCTTCTCGACGAGCCGACCGCATCCCTAGATCCCGACACCGCCGATTGGGTCCGCACCTATCTTCAGGATTATCAACGCCGCGCCGGTGCCACGATCCTGCTCGCGTCGCACAACATGGGCGAGGTCGAGAGAATGTGTGGCGGCATCCTGATGATGAAGGAAGGGCGGATTGTCGACCGCGGATCGCCCGCCGAACTGATTTCGCGATACGGCCGGCAGAACATGGAAGAGGTTTTTCTCCATATCGCGCGTCAACCGTCCGCCGCCGCGGTCGCGCAATGACGGCCTTGCCCGTGCTCTCGCCGGCCGCCGCCGCCGCCTTCTCGGCGCAACGGGTCGCCGCCTTGGTGCTCCGCCACCTCTATTTGCTGCGCGGATCGTGGACGCGAATTCTGGAATTGGCCTATTGGCCGACCATGCAGATGATCCTTTGGGGCTTCATCAGCCAGTTTTTCGTCACCAACAGCACCTGGGTGGCGCAGGCCGCTGGCGTGTTGATCGCCGCCGTCCTGTTGTGGGATGTCGTTTTCCGGGGCCAACTCGGTGTCTCCATCAGTTTTCTCGAGGAGTTGTGGTCGCGCAATCTCGCCAGCCTTTTCGTTAGCCCGCTGCGCCCCTATGAAATGGTTCTGGGATTGTTGGTGATGAGCACGATACGCACCCTGATCGGCGTGGTGCCGCCCGCGTTGCTGGCCATTCCCATGTACCACTACTCCGTCTTTTCGATGGGCCTGCCCTTGCTCGCCTTTTTCGTCAATCTGCTGATGATGGGCTGGGGCATGGGCCTGTTGATTTCGGGGCTGGTGATGCGCCACGGGCTCGCCGCGGAAAGCCTCGCCTGGGTCGCGGTCTTCGCCTTGGCGCCGCTCAGCGGCATCTATTACCCGATTTCAGTGCTGCCGCCTTGGCTGCAATACGTCGCCTGGGCGTTGCCATCCAGCCATGTTTTCGAGGGCATGCGGGCGGTCATGTTCGAGGGCGTCTTTCGCTACGACCTCCTGGCGATGGCGGTGTTGCTCAACCTTTTCTACATCGCCCTCGGCGCCGGGGCGTTTCTCTACGCCTTCCGGCTCGCCCGCATCCGCGGCCTGTTGTTGAAAAGCGGCGAGTAGATTCCGGTCCCCTTAGGGAAGCAGCAGCGTGGAACCGGTGGTCTTGCGAGCCTCAAGATCGCGATGGGCGCGGGCGGCATCCTTGAGCGGATAGGTCTGGTTGGTTTCGATGCGGACCGCGCCACTGCCCACGACGCTGAATAACTCGCTGGCGGTCGCCAACAAATCGGCGCGCTGGGCGACATAGGTCATCAATGTCGGGCGGGTCAGGTACAGCGACCCCTTTTGCGCAAGAAGGGCCGGTTCGAATGCCGGCGCGGGACCCGAGGCGTTGCCGAAACTGACCATGAGGCCGAGTGGACGAAGGCAATCTAGCGAACCCATGAAGGTGTCCTTGCCCACCGCGTCGTAGACCACCGCAACGCCGGCGCCATCGGTGATGGCGCGCACGCGTTCGACGAAATTCTCCCGGGAATAGATGATCGGATGCGCGCAACCATGGGCCTTGGCGAGTTCCGCTTTTGCCTCGCTGCCGACGGTTCCGATCACGATGGCGCCGAGATGCCGTGCCCATTGGCAAAGGATGAGCCCAACGCCGCCAGCCGCCGCGTGCACCAGGATGGCGTCGCCTTTTTTCACGGGATAGGTTCGCCGCAGCAAATATTGGGCGGTCATGCCCTTCAGCATCATCGAGGCGGCTTGATGGTCCGTGATGCTTGCCGGCAGGCGCATGAGGCGATCGGCGGGAATAAGGCGTTCCTCGCAATACGATCCCATCGGCTGGGCATAGGCAACGCGGTCGCCCGGGGCGAAACCGGTGACGCCTTCGCCGACCCCTTCCACGATTCCCGCGGCCTCCATCCCGATCACGGCCGGCAATGAGGGAAGCGGATAGAGACCCGTGCGGTGGTAGACATCGATGTAGTTGAGGCCGACCGCCATGTGCCGGACATGGACCTGGCCCGCCGAGGGTTTCTCCAGCGTGACCGACTCCCATTTCAGAACTTCCGGGCCGCCATGGCTGTGGATGCGGATCGCTTTCGGCATTGATCGGACCAATCTCGTTTGGAAAAATGAGGCGCCTCACGGGAAGGCGCCATGTTTCGGCGGCGACGATACCGTGGCCGTCGCGCCCTGTCAGCGGCCTAACGCCGAACCAGTGCCTCTAACAGCGCCTTTGGTTCCGTATGGGGTGGCGAGCAACTCGGTCCATGGCAGACATAGGCCGTTGGCTGTCCGCCAATGCGGTCCTTGCCGGCGGCGGGATGGCTTTGCGGCAGCGACGTCCCCGGCGCCAAGACCTGCAACACGCGGTCGGGGAGCGCGGCGTCGTGGACGGTGGCCATCAGGGCTTCTGTTCCAGCGTCCGCTCGATCCCCAATGATGACGATCTGAACCGCGCCATTCAGAAACTCAGCCGCGTTCAGCAATGTCGGATAAGCGAAAGGATTACGCGCGGCCTCTCCGGCGAAGGCGGCGAGCGTCGCCGCGGCACGCTCGCGATAGGCGTCCTTTCCGGTCAGGTAAAAGAGGCGAGCCAAAACCCCGACGAGCGTCGCGTTGCCGGGAGGCACGGCATTGTCGGTGGCGGATTTCGTTCGGGCGATGACGTCATCGGCGTCGTCGGCGGTAAAGAAATAGCCTCCTGACTCATGGTCCCAATAATGCCGGTCGGCCGTCGCCACCAGGGCCTCGGCGCGCTGGATGTAGGTGCTGTCACCCGTGGCCTCGAACAAAGCCAAGGCGGCGCGGGAGAGGTCGGCGTAATCGTTGAGGGTCGCCGGATGGTTGAGCCGACCGCTGCGGAAGGCGTGGCGCAGGCGGCCGTCCGGTCCGGTCATCGTGGCGGCGACAAAGGAAAACGCCGTCCGCGCGGACTGGGTCCAGGCGTCTTTGCCGAACACGGCGCCGGCATTGGCAAGGGCGGCGATCATCAAACCGTTCCAATCGGCCAAGACCTTGTCGTCGCGCTCGGGCCGCTCGCGCGTTTCGCGTTCGGCGAGCAGAAGGGTGCGGCACCGCGCCAGACGGGCCTCGCGGCCCGCATCGCCGAGCAACATGCGGCGGCTGCGGTTGAGAATGGTATGCCCCTCCCAATTGCCATCGGAGGTCACGTCGTAGGCATCTTTGAAAAAGGCCGCATCGTCGCCCAACAGGCGGTCGATGTCGGCTTCCGTCCAGACGTAGAACTTGCCCTCCTCACCTTCGCTGTCGGCGTCGAGCGAGGCGGCGAAGGCATTACCCTCGGCGATCATTTCGCGCAGGAGCCAATTCACCGTTTCTTCGATGCGCGCGCTATAAAGCGGGTTCTTGGTTTCCTGCCAAACCAGCGTCAGCAGGTCCATAAGCTGGGCGTTGTCATAAAGCATCTTTTCGAAATGCGGGACCAGCCAGCGGTCGTCGGTGGCATACCGTGCGAAGCCGCCACCCAAATGGTCGTAGATGCCGCCCTGGCTCATGCGGTCGAGGGTCAGCGTCACGGCTGATTTGTATTGGACGTCGCCGGTCCGCCGATAGGCTCGCCACAAAAGCTGGAACAGGGACGGCTGGGGAAATTTGGGCGCGCCGCCCATGCCGCCATGGGTGAAATCGATTGCCTGAAGCAGCCGGCGCGCGGCTTCGTCCATGGTCGCCGTCGTGATGTCGCCGCCGGCGCGCGGCTGCGACATTTCCGCGAGGGCGGAGGCAAGCGCATCCACGTTCTTCGCAATCGCTTCGCGCCGCGTCCGGTAGGCTTCCGACAGGCTGGTCAGCACGTCTTTGAAGGCCGGCCGGCCGTATCGGGGTTCCTTGGGAAAATAGGTGCCGCCCCAGAACGGCTCACCCCGCGGCGTCAGGAACATCGTGAGAGGCCAACCGCCCTGCTCGCCCAGAAGGGCTAGGGCCGATTGGTAGATGGCGTCGAGATCGGGCCGCTCCTCCCGATCCACCTTGATGTTGACGAAGAGCTGGTTCATGACCGAAGCCGTCTCTTCGTCCTCGAAGCTTTCATGGGCCATGACGTGGCACCAGTGGCACGCGGCGTAGCCAATCGAGAGCAGAATCGGCCGGTCTTGGCTTTGCGCCAGCGCGAGCGTCTCCGTCGACCAGGCCCGCCAATGAACGGGATTGTCACGATGCTGCAAGAGATAGGGGCTGGTCTCAAGGCCGAGAAGATTGCCCTGGGATTGCGCTTTGTTCATCGATGCCCGTCTTGAATAGCTTTGCGTCGCCCGTTGCACCCGCCCGACCCATATCATAGTTTTGGGAAGGTAAGGTTGCTGGGAGGCGGGGACATGGGGCAGGAAGTTCGCTGCGTCGGCCGGATGGGACGCGAGGCCGGGGAAGGTCGCGCCTATCTGGGTTCCGACCGCGTCACCTTTCGCGGCGCTTTCCGGCTGGATATTCCATTTACGGAGATCCGCACGATCGAGGCCAAAGAGGGCGCGTTGGCCTTGTCCTTCGTCGGCGGTAAGGCCGTCTTCGATCTTGGCGAGGCGGCGGCTAAATGGGCGGAGAAGATCCGCAACCCCAAGAGCCTGCTGGATAAACTGGGCGTGACGCCACAGTCTCGGCTGTGTGTGATCGGGGTCGATGACGAGAGCTTTCTCGCCGACCTGACGCGGCGGGTGGGGGCGTTTCGCTTGGGCCGGCCCAGTGCGAAAGAAGACATCATCTTTTTTGCCGCCGATACGGAAGCCGAACTTGTCCGGCTCGATGCGCTAAAGGGCCGTCTGGAGGCCGATGGCGCCCTCTGGGTCGTCTCGAAAAAGGGAAAGGCCGCGACGATCAAGGATGTTCAGGTCATGGCGTGCGCGAAGACGGCCGGACTGGTCGATACCAAGGTCGCGAGTTTCTCGGCGACCCACACCGCGCTCAAACTGGTTATCCCCAAGGCCGCGCGGTCGCGGTCGTAGCTCTAACCAATCCGTCAGTTGACGGCGCCTTCGGATCGCTTCTAGTGTTGCCCTATTATTGTGGATAAGTAACAAACATGGATCGAAAGGGAGGCGCACATGCGCAGAATCGTTGAGGGGTTTGTAGCGTTGTCCGGCGCGGCGATGCTGGCTGCCTCGTTCGGCGGCGATGCCGTTGCTCAGGCCTGGGAGCCCACCCGGCCTGTCCAATTCATCGTGCCGGCGGGCACCGGGGGCGGCGCCGATTTGATGGCGCGCGTTATTCAGGGGACCATTGCCAAGAACAACCTGATGAAACAGCCGATGCAGGTCGTCAACAAAGCCGGTGGCTCCGGTGGCGAAGGGTTCCTCGATGTGAAGGACTCCAAAGCTGACCCGCACAAGCTGATCATCACGCTCTCGAGTCTGTTCACGACACCGTTGGCGACGGGCATACCGTTCAATTGGAAGGACATGACGCCGGTGGCGATGCTGGCGCTCGATGAGTTCGTCCTCTGGGTCAACGCCGACTCTCCCTACAAGACCGCCGGGGAATATCTCGCCGCCATCAAGGCCGGCGGCCCGAACAAGTTCAAAATGGGCGGCACCGGGGCCAAGCAGGAAGACCAGATCATCACCGTGGCCGTCGAAAAGGCTGCCGGCCAGAAACTGACCTATGTGCCTTTCGCCGGCGGTGGTCAGGTCGCGACCGAGCTGGTGGGCAAACATGTCGATTCGACCGTCAACAATCCGAACGAAGCGGTTTCCCACTGGAAGGCGGGCACTTTGCGGCCGCTCTGCGTGTTCGACAGCAAACGCCTGCCGATCACCGAGAAGGTGACCGCGACGATGGCCTGGAGCGATATTCCAACCTGCAAGGAATCCGGGCTGGATGTGGAATATGTGATGTTGCGCGGCGTCTTTACCTCACCCGGCGTTCCCCAAGCAGCGGTCGATTATTATGTCGGCGTGATGCGTAAGGTGCGGGAGACTCCGGAATGGCTGGACCTTATGAAGAGCGGCGCCTTCAACACCACGTTCATGATCGGCGATGAGTACCGGAACTGGGTGTCGCGCGAAGAAGCCGTTCACTTCAACCTCATGAAAGAGGCCGGGTTCCTCGCAAACTAATAATCAATGGTACAAGGGCGGCCCGAGCGGCCGCCCTTGCGGGCGCACCGGGGTTGGGGGAGAAACAATAAACGTGACCGATGATACGCCCTCGGCGGCGCGTGGATCATCTATGCGTATCGCGGAGATGATTGTCGCCGCGTTCCTGATCGCCATCGGCGCGGTCGTCATGTGGGACAGCGTGCGGATCGGCGCGGGATGGGCGTCAGACGGCCCGAGATCGGGTTACTTCCCCTTTTATGTGAGTCTCCTCCTCATACTTTCCAGTCTCGTCGTTTTCGTGCAGGCCGCGATCGGCAACGATCGCCGGGTCTTTGTGGAGCGGCGCCAATTCGGTCCGGTGCTGTCCGTTTTTATTCCCACGACGATATTCGTCCTCGTCATTCCCTGGATAGGGATCTATTTCGCCACCGCTCTCTTCATCGCCTATTTCATGTGGTGGATCGGCGGCTATCGCGACTGGACGATACTCCCCGTCGCGGTGGGTGTGCCGTTGGCCACGTTTTGTGTCTTTGAAATCTGGTTTCTGGTGCCCCTGCCGAAGGGACCGATCGAAACGATGCTCGGTTACTGAGCCAAGAAAACGGCATCGTCCATGGATGAAATTTCATCGCTTATTGGCGGCTTCGCCACCGTCCTCCAGCCCTACAACCTTGTCCTCATGGTCGTGGGGATCGTGTTGGGAGTCATCATCGGCGTCCTGCCCGGCCTCGGCGGCGCCAATGGCGTGGCGATCCTGCTGCCGCTCACCTTTTCGATGTCGCCGACTTCGGCGATCATCATGTTGTCCTGCATCTATTGGGGCGCTCTGTTCGGCGGCGCCATCACGTCGATTCTATTCAACATTCCGGGTGAACCGTGGTCGGTGGCGACCACCTTCGACGGTTACCCCATGGCGCAAAAGGGACAAGCCGCCGAGGCCCTGACCGCCGCCTTCACCTCTTCCTTTGTTGGCGCGTTGTTCGCGGTCGTGCTGATCACCTTTCTGGCGCCGCTGGTCGCGCAGTTTGCGTTGAGATTCGGGCCGCCGGAGCTGTTTTCGGTCATGTTCCTGGCCTTTTGCAGCTTCGTGGGGCTTGGCCGCGGATCACCTTTCAAGACCGTCGCCTCGATGATGATCGGCTTCTGGCTCGCGGCCATCGGGCTCGACAGCATCACCGGCCGGCTGCGGCTGACCTTCGGCTCCTACGAACTTATGCGCGGCGTCGATTTCCTGGTCGTGGTCATCGGTTTGTTCGGCATCGGCGAGATTCTCCTGACGATCGAGGAAGGGCTAACCTTCAAGGGGAAAAACGCACGCATCAATCCGCGCATCGTGCTGGAGACCTGGAAGGAGCTTCCGAAATACTGGGCCACGTCGTTGCGGTCCGCGATCATCGGCTGCTGGCTCGGGATCACGCCGGCCGGCGCGACGCCCGCCTCCTTCATGAGTTATGGCATCGCCAAGCGGATGTCCAAGGACGGGGACGCCTTCGGAACCGGCCGCATCGAGGGTGTGGTGGCGCCGGAGACCGCCGCCCATGCCGCGGGAACCAGCGCCTTGCTGCCCATGCTCACCCTCGGCATCCCGGGTTCGCCGACGGCCGCGGTTCTGCTGGGCGGCTTGCTGATCTGGGGGCTCCAGCCTGGGCCCATGCTGTTCGTGGAGCAGAAGGAATTTGTCTGGGGCCTGATCGCCAGCATGTATCTCGGCAATATCGTGGGCCTCATCGTTGTTCTGGCGGCGGTGCCGTGGTTCGCCGCGATCCTGCGCATTCCGTTCAGCATCATCGCCTCCGTGATCCTGGTGTTGTGTGCCATCGGTGCCTACACCGTTCACAACGCCATCCTGGACGTCTGGTTCGTGCTTCTGTTCGGCGTGGTTGGTTACATCTTCAAGAAGCTCGACTATCCGTTGGCCCCGATGGTACTCGCCATCGTGCTTGGGGATCGCGCGGAGAGTTCGTTCCGACAGGCCATGCTGATGTCCCAGGGCGATTTGTCGATTTTCTGGGCGAACGGACTGGTTGCCAGCATCTCGGGCCTGGCTGTCGTTCTGTTGTTCTGGCCCTTATTGTCCAGGCTCCGCCTGTGGCTCACCGAAAAGCGCTTTTTCGTACGGCGCCGGGTTCAAGAAGATGTCGCCCCGACGGATGGCCGAACAGAGGCCGGAAGTGGCAAATCCCGGGCGAAATAGCCGCCGGGCTATCAGCGGCGAAGAATGCCGAGGCGCGCGAAGAATGCGGGGGCGATCAGGGCATCAAGCGACAGCCGCCCGGGTCCGCGCACCAAAATGAAAAGCAGCAGGGCAGTCCATTGCAAATGGTCGGCCCAGGCGAGCGGATAAACAAAGACTTCGATCACAGCCGTCATCGCCAGCAGCGGCAAGGTGGCCAATCGCGCCGCTAGGCCCAAGACAAGCAACACCGGACAGACAAGTTCAAACGTCGTGGCGAGTTGCGCCGCCAATTCCGGCGACAACAGCGGCACCGGATAGCGATTTTCAAAAAGGAATAAAGTCGACTGGGTCAACTGGGGCGGAAACCCCGTCACCTTGGTCAGCCCCGATTTGAAAAACACACCCGCGGCCGCCAGCCGAAAGATAAGCGCGAGCAAGGACGTGGGAAAGCGGTCAAGCGCGGCAAGGCAAACGGAGACAGCCTTGCCGAAAGGCGATCCGCCATTCACACCGGGCGTCACGATGGATACCCGCTTTTTCCCGGCCCCGCATCGGCCAGGAAGCCATTGGCCAGGAACCGCGCCAACGCACCGCCTAAATCAACCGGTGAGGCGGCAAGCGCGGTTGCGCATGCCTGCTCCAAGGTCTGTCCCACGGCCAGCGCGGCGAGCAAATCAAACTCTCCAGGAGTCAGCCGATCGAAGCCGACGGCGAAGCCGTCGCGGCGGACGAGCAGCCGCGCCGGACCTTCGTCGAGGTTCACCTTCCCGACGTCGCCTTCGGCTTGGTTGGCACGCCAGATGGTGTCGATCGGGTAGATTGAGGCGAACATTCGGCAGGCCGGATTGAGTCTGAAAACCAAATTGGGATAGTCCTCTGGCGGAACGCGCCGAACGGTCGCCGCGTCGACCACCGAGGCCTCCGGAGCGTGCGCGCATTCATGAAGCGCCCACTCAAACCGGGCCACGTCCGGAAGATAGGTTAGTTCGCGGCACGGCTCGAATCCGGCAAGAAACGCCGGAAATGCCCCGCCATATTCGAACAGGCACGGGCCAACCGGTGGCTGGGTGCCGATGAATTCATGGGCCGCGTAGTCGAAGAAACGCGCATCGACCAAGCGGTTCACGACCGGGAAAATTCCGCGGAGCGATTCGGTCAAAAGAACGAAGGTGTTGTTGCGATAGACCGCGAGCCGATGAAACGGCTTGACCATGCCCGCGAGGTCGCCGCCTTTCGCACTCGGATCGCGATCGAGAACAAACCGGCCGATCGCCCGCTGAACCTCAAGCAGCATCGGCATGACGGAACTCCTCGGCGTTGGCTGCGACCACATCGGCGCGCGCGGCCTCCGCGACCAAGACCGGCAACGCGGGGATGTCATTGTCGCGCTCGATCAGAGTCGGCACCCGCCCGAAGCGGCGAATGGCGGCAGCGTACAGGTCCCACACCGGATCGGGCACCGGCGAGCCGTGATCGTCGATCAGGATCGAGCCGCCATCGCTCTCGGGCTGACGTTTGTGCCCGGCGACATGGATCTCGCCCACCGACCCGCGCGGCAACGCGTTCAGGTAAGAAAGGGGATCGATTCCGATATTGTGGGCGCAAACATGGAGGTTGTTGACGTCGAGCAGGATGCCGCAGCCGGTGGCGCGGACAAGTTCGCTCAAGAACTCCGGCTCCGTCATCTCACCCGACAGCGCGACATAGACGGAGGGGTTTTCGATCAGAAGGGGACGTTTGAGCGTCGCCTGGATCGCATCGACATTGCGGCTGAAATTCGCCAGCGATTCCGGTGTGTAGGGCAAGGGGAGCAGGTCGTTGAGATAGGCGCCGTCAACGATGCTCCAGGACAGATGCTCCGAGACGATCGCCGGTTCCAGGCGATCGGCCAAGGTCTTGATGCGGCCAAGCAGAACCGAATCCGGCGGCGATGCGCTGCCCAGGGAAAGCCCAACGCAATGGAAGGCAACCGCATACTCTTTCCGCACCGCATCGAGGAAAGACGGCCAGGCGCCGCCGCCGAGGTAGTTTTCGGTGTGAACCTCGAACCACCCGACATTCGGCCGGAAGTCGATGACGTCGCGGTAATGAGGGGCGCGCAGCCCGATACCGGCCCTGTCGGCCGGAAGCGTACCGTGAGGCGTCATCGATCCGTGCTGCGTGTGGGCTGAGTGCTGGTCAGGCCTTTTTCGGCGGGGCCAGGGCGGCGCCAGCGATTTTCGCGCAGGTGCCCTTGGGTACGAGCAGATAGGCATCGACCTGGCGGTCGACCTTTGAGGTTCCGGCGCAGGTCGAGCCGAGGGACTCGACGGCACAATCGTTCTGCCCGGCCTTGACGATACCGTAGCACTCTTCCATTTCAACTTTAGCCTGGGCGAGCACGCCGCCCGCGGTCGCCAAGGAAAGCGCCGCGACGAGAGCCGAGGTCGCCATTGCCTTGTGAAGGTTGCCGTTGTCTTTCATTGCAACAAATCTCCTCATCTCAACCGCAGATTCAGGATGGCGCCCATTGCACGATATCCGGGACGTGTGTTCGTTCCCAAGATAATTGACGAAGCCGCCCGGACCGGCGTATGCGGAAACGCCTGTATCATTCACTTCGGCGTGCCGCACATTTAGTTACAGGCCAGGGGCGGGAATCTTGCGATGGCGGCAGGCAAGGACATTCACGACTCCGAGAGGGACAAGGTTTGGTCGCGGTTGATGGCCGCGGCGCAAACCGGGGACCAACACGCCTATGCGCGCCTTCTCCATGATGTTGTTCCCTACGTTCGCGCCATCATCAGGTCGCATCATCGCACCGCTGATCGGATAGAGGACATCGTCCAGGACGTATTGTTGACGGTTCACCGTGTCCGCCACACTTACGACCCATCGCGCCCATTTGTTCCATGGATCGCCGCCATCGCCCGCCGACGATCGATCGATGGCCTTCGACGGTGGCGCCGCACCGACATGGCGGAATTGTTCGATCAGCAGGCCTATGAAACCTTTGCCGATCCCCGAGCGAAGAGGGAATCGGAGACAAGCGATCGTGTTGCCGGTCTGGGGGACGCTATCGCGGCTCTGCCGGCAAAGCAGAGGCAGGCGGTGGAGATGTTGAAGCTGCGCGAAATGTCATTGGCCGAAGCGTCCGGCAAGAGTGGGAAATCGATTGCCGCGCTCAAGGTCAACGTGCACCGCGCGATCAAGGCGCTGCGCGCCCGGCTTGGAAAAGAGGTTCGATAACGTGGAGACCACCGAGCAGTTGATAACACGCCTGGCTGCACAAGCCAGACCGGTTCGGCGCCTGCGGCCACCCATGGTGCGCGCGGTGCTTTGGCTGGTGGGGATGGGCGGCGTTGGCGGTGTGGCCATCGCCCTATTCTCGAATCTCGATGTCACCATCGGACGCCTGAGCGAACCGCTTCTGTTGGCCGAACTCATCGGCATTCTGGGCACCGCAATCGGCGCGGTTATCGCCGCGTTTTACCTAAGTGTGCCTGGCCGTTCGTCACGCTGGGGTTTGGTCCCGATTCCTTTCTTCGTGCTGTGGATGGCCAGCAGTGGCGACAATTGTTACCAAGATTGGCTGGTGCATGGCACCGATGGATGGGCTTTGGGCGAATCCTTTGCTTGCTTTCGCTTCATCCTCATGACCGGCGTGCCGATCGCCCTTAGCCTTCTGTTGATTTTGAGGCGCGCCCATCCGCTGGCGCCAATCCGGGTCGCCGCGATCGCCGGTCTCGGTGTCGCGGCCATGGCGGCTTTTCTGCTGCAATTCTTCCATACGTTCGACATCACTTTCCTGGATTTGGCGGTTCACCTGGCGGCGGGGGCCATGGTGGCGGCCGGCTCCGCTTTGGTGGGTCTATCGCGGCGCAGAGGCGGATTCATGCCGCCGGCGCGGCCAATGTGAACGGGCCGCGTCGCCCAAGAAATCGGGTCTCGATGTTCGATGGCGACATCGTGATTTGAGTTATCGTTGATCCCGATTGTATATAACGATGGATCTGCGCACGGAACGCACGATTAACCACTTGGAAAAGGAGCGAAGCAGAATGAGCACGATCAGCATGTTGGGCCGGCGCGCCGCGCTTGCCATTTTCGGTCTTGCCGCGGGCGGCCTGATGCTCGCGGGCGTGGCGGTGGCCGCCACTTCGCCGATCGCCAATCAGGACGGCGTGGCGATCAAGGGCTTCGACACCGTTGCCTATTGGACCGACGGCAAGGCGGTGAAGGGCAATCCGCTGTTCAAGCACAGTTGGAACGGCGCGGAGTGGCAGTTCGCGTCCGCCGCCAACCGCGACAAGTTCGCCATGGCGCCGGAGAAATACGCGCCCGAATACGGCGGCTATTGCGCCTGGGGCATGACCGTCGCGCGGCCGGTTCAGCCGGACCCGACACAATGGCGGATCGTCGACGGCAAGCTGTATTTGCAGTCGGGCGAAGGCGCCTTGAACAACTGGACCAAGGATGTGCCCGCAGCGATCGCCAAGGGCATGGAGAACTGGCCCAAGGTCAAAGCTCAATAGTCTTCCTTCGGTAGAAACGAGGGGGCGCGCCGCAAGGCCGCCCCCTTTTTCTTTGCGCTCGGCCCAGGCTGCTAGGTCGCGCCGCCGGCCAATAGGTCGGTTTTTGCCGCCATGATGAAGTCGTTCTCGTGCAGACCGCGGATCTTCTTGGTCTGCCAGGAGATCGTCGCGCGACCCCATCCAAAGGTGATGTCCGGGTGGTGACCCTCCGCCTCGGCGAGGGCGCCGACGCTCGCGACAAAAGCCATGGCCGCCTTGAAATCCGGGAATTTGAAGCTGCGCTCGATCCTGCGGCCATCGTCGAGGAGTGCCCAGCCAGGTGCCTGGCGGTTGTAGGCCTCGGCCTCATCGCGGGTCAGGGGCGGGACGCCGCCCCGGCACGGCGTGCAGGTCTTGCCGGCGAGATCGGATGTTTCGCCACTTTGGTTGTTTGCCAACGCGGTCTCCTTCGCCGGGCGTGTCCGGCATGATCTAATTTCTAACTCAATTGTCGTGAGCGTGACACTGCGCCTGTTCAACCGGTTGGCCGATCTCCCACTCGAATGCGGCGGGGCGCCACAAACCCCCGCGATTATTGCGATCAGGCTCGCTCCATGCCATCGTGCCGCAAACAGGTGCTGCCCGCGCGTGCCGACACGCCGAAGGCAGTCCAACAAGAGGCGGGGGAAGCTATCAGAGTGGCAAGACGGCCTATTGCGAAGGGGGCGCGCAAGCTGCCCGTGACCCCGCATTGGAAGACGGTCTTTCTCGGCCTGCCCGGTTCCCGCCGCTAGTCAGGACACCCGAAAACCAAGAGAGGTTGCCGTGCGCGCCATCGCCCAGGTCATCAAAGGCATAAGCTTCATTAACACGGTGCTCGGACGAGCTCTTTCCTGGCTCACCCTGGGCATCGTCCTGGTCTGCTTTTCCATTGTTGTGCTGCGGTATGCCTTTTCGATCAGCTACACCCCGCTGCAGGACCTGTATGTTTGGATGAACGGGATCATGTTCACCGGCATGGCTGGGTACGTGTTCCTGCGTAATGGCCATGTTCGCGTCGACATCTTCTATCGGCCCGCCACATTACGAACCAAGGCGTGGATCGATCTGCTCGGCACGATCTTCCTGCTCGGGCCATTTTGTTTCGTCGTGGTCAATTGGGGGTGGAGCTACGTCACGCGTTCGTGGAGCATTGGCGAAAGTTCCCTCAACGTCGGTGGCATGCCGGGTCTGTTCGTGGTCAAGAGTTTCATCCTGGTCTTTGCCGCGGTGATCGCCCTGCAGGGGCTCGCCTTGGCGCTGCGGGCCATCCTGGTGCTCAACCGGCAAGAGGACCTCTTGCCGCCCGCCCTTCGTTATTCGGAAGGCGGCTGAAGCCATGGCGACTCCATTGGTTGGCGAGGTCCTCGCCATAACGATGTTCTTTGGCATCATTGGCGTTTTGCTTCTGGGTTATCCTGTCGCGTTCAGTCTCGCCGGCACCTCGCTCATTTTTGGCGGGATCGGTTATCTCGTGGGCGCGTTCGATCCGTCGAATTTGGGCAGCCTCGCCAGCCGCTTCATGGGTTCGATGATCAACGAAGTGTTGGTCTCCGTACCTTTGTTCATCTTCATGGGAGTGATGCTCGAGCGGTCGTTGATCGCCGAACAGCTTTTGGTGACGATGGGGCGAACCTTCGGCGCGCTGCGCGGCGGCTTGGGTTTGTCGGTCGTGTTCGTGGGCGCGCTGCTCGCGGCCTCGACCGGGGTGGTCGGCGCAACCGTCGTGACCATGGGCCTGCTCAGCTTGCCGGCGATGATGCGCGCCGGTTATGACCCGAAATTGGCGACCGGGGTCATCTGCGCGGCGGGCACGCTTGGCCAGATCATCCCGCCATCCACGATCCTCATCTTCACCGGGGACATGCTGTCGGGCATGAATGCCCAGGCGCAAATGGCCAAGGGCAACTTCGCCCCCACCATCGTTTCGGTCGGCGATCTCTTCGCCGGTGCCTTTATTCCCGGATTATTGCTGGTCGCGTTGTACGCGGCCTGGGTGGTGTTCAAGGCCGTGTTCGACCCGAAGAGCTGTCCGGCGCTGGTGGTGACGGCGGAAGAACGGCGGACACTGGGGCGCGATGTCATGGTGGCGCTGGTGCCGCCGTTGCTGTTGATCGTGGCGGTGTTGGGCTCGATTCTGGGGGGCATCGCGACCGCGACCGAGGCGGCATCGGTTGGCGCGGTGGGCGCCATGCTGATGTCCGCTGCGAAAGGGCGCTTGACGCTTCAATCCCTCAAGGAAGTGATGTCCGGCACGGCGGAAATGACCTGCATGGTGTTTGTCATCATTCTCGGCGCGTCCGTCTTCTCGATCGTCTTCCGCATGATGGGCGGCGATCGAGTTGTCGCCGATCTGCTCACCAACATGCCCGGCGGTCCCATGGGCGCATTGATTTTCGTGATGGCGATCATGTTCGTGTTGGGGTTCATCCTCGACACCTTCGAGATCATCTTCATCGTGATTCCGATCACCGGACCGATCCTGCTGGCGATGGACATCAACCCGGTGTGGCTGGGGGTCTTGATCGGCGTCAATTTGCAGACGAGTTTTCTGACGCCGCCCTTCGGCTTTACGCTCTTCTATTTGCGGGGCGTCGCGCCGCCCAGCATCACGACCGGGCAGATCTATCGCGGCGTGATCCCGTTCGTGATCCTCCAGGTCATCGGGCTCGCCGCCGTGCTCACTTTTCCCGGTCTCGCCACCTGGTTGCCGAAAGTCGTCTTCGGCTGAGACCGCGGGACAAACGAAAAGGGGCCCGGCATCGCGCCGGCCCTCTTTCCTCCATGCCCCAGAGAGGGCGCGGGTCTAGGTCACAAATTGAAATACTTGTCGCGTGCGGTCAGGAAGGCGCTGTCGACGGCGCGGGTGCGGGTCCGCAATGTGTTGAATGCGGCGATGTAGCTTTCCGTCGTTTTCTTGACGAGCGGATCGGTGCTTGCCCGCAGGGCGCCTACGATTTCGCGTGCGGCGTCGGCGCCGGCCTTGAGGATTTCCTCCGGGAAGGCGTGGACCTTCACGCCATGTTGTTCGACCAGCGTCTTCAGGGCGATGGGATCGTTGGCGTAGAAATCCGACGCGACTTGATCGTATTCGGCCTGGCAGGCGCTTTCGACGATAGCCTGCAGATCGGGCGACAGAGCCAGAAATTTCCGCTTGTCCACGACCAGTTCGAGGGCGAGGCCGGGTTCGATGAAGCTCGGGAAATAGTAGTTTTTCGCCACTTGGTGGAAGCCAAGCGCCAGATCGTTGAACGGCCCGATGAACTCCGCCGCGTCGAGCGCGCCCGACTGCAGCGCCGGGAAGATTTCGCCGGCCGGAAGATTGACGACCGCCGCGCCCAGCTTCTCCCAAGTTTGGCCGCCGAGGCCCGGTGTGCGGAATTTGAGCCCTTTGATGTCGTTGACGCTCGTCAATTCCTTCTTGAACCAGCCACCCGCCTGCGTTCCGGTATCGCCGGCGAGGAAGCCCTTAACGCCGAATTTGTCATAAATCTCGTCCCAGATCTGCTGCCCGCCCATGAAGCGCACCCACGCGGCAAGCTCGCGCGAGGTCATGCCGTAGGGCACGCCCGTGAAGAACGAGAGCCCGGTTGATTTGCCCTGCCAATAATAGGCGGCGCCATGGCTCATCTCGGCCGAGCCCTGGATCACGGCGTCCAGCGATTGCAGGGCCGGGACGAGTTCGCCGGCGGCAAAGACACGTACGGTTAGGCGGCCGCCCGACATATCGTTGATGCGCTTGGCCAGCCGTTCGGCGCCGACGCCAAGACCCGGAAGATTCTTCGGCCAGGTCGTGACCATGCGCCACTCCACCCGGGCCTGCGACAGCGCCGGAGCGGGGAATGAGGATGTAGCCGCCGCAATGGCCACGGCGCCGGCGCCGGCAGCGGCCGCGCTGCCCAAAAATTCACGCCGGCCTACTCGCTTGTCGGTTTTCTTGGTCATAGGGCCTCCCAATTTGAAAAATTTGCACCTTCGACGGCGAAAGACGGGGCGTGCGGGCTCCGGGCCACGCGGTGAAGGGCCACAAGGAAAGATGTCAAGGATGGATCGGGTCCGTCAAGTTGGTTCGGCGGCCTTGTTGGAGGCGCGTGGGACCGCGGCGGCCGGGCTGTTGAATTCGGATGATTGCCACTTGCTCAGGACGAGCCGGTGCGCAATTTGATAGTCTACGGCCATGGCCAATGCATGGCGCATGAGGATACTGGTCTGGGCGGTGAGCGCCGCGGCGCTCCCGATTTTCCTCCACGCCGGCACGGGCTGGGCCCAGACGCCGGAATCGGCGCTTCATCTGACGGTTCAGGAAACCCCAATCGGCAGAGTGTATGCCGACCGCAAAGGAATGACGCTTTATACCTTCAACCGTGACTCGCCCGGCAGATCCAATTGCGTGAGCAATTGCCTACGAACCTGGTCGCCAGTTCTCGCCACACCGGACGCCAAGTCAACCCGCCCACTCACCATCATCACGCGTGACGATGGCACCAAACAATGGGCCTATAACGACTTGCCGCTTTACCGGTTCCCAAGGGACGCAAAACCCGGCGATGTCAACGGCGAAAACATGGGCACGATCTGGCACGCGCTGCCAGCTGCGGTGGATCCTCCATTGGCGCCGTAGCGCCGTGGAGACGAGTGTGGATTAAGGTGCGCGCGCTACATTTCTGCCCAACCCTCAATCAAAAGTACTTAGAGCTTGCCCATGCCGTCCAATGTTAAGCCGCCAATTGCGCTCATAACAGGTGTTACCGGACAGGATGGGGCGTATTTATCCGAATTTCTCCTGAAAAAGGGCTATGTCGTTCATGGAATAAAGAGACGATCGTCGTCCTTCAATACGAGCCGCATTGAGCACATCTATGCCGATCCTCACGAAGCTGATGTGCGGTTCTTTCTGCATTACGGGGACCTAACGGATTCGACTAATCTGATTCGAATCGTCCAGGAAGTGCAGCCACAAGAAATCTACAACCTAGCGGCGCAAAGCCACGTAAAAGTTAGTTTTGAATCGCCCGAATATACCGCCAATGCGGACGCTCTTGGCACGGTGCGCTTGCTTGAGGCCATTCGAATATTGGGGATGACAAAAACAACGCGCTTCTATCAAGCGGCAACGTCCGAGTTGTATGGCAACAGTCCCGCGCCTCAAAATGAGCAGACGCCGTTTCGACCGCGCAGTCCGTATGCGGTGGCCAAACTCTATGGGTACTGGATCACCGTGAACTACCGCGAGGCATACGGAATCCACGCGTCCAACGGCATCTTATTCAACCATGAGGGTCCGACGCGGGGCGAGACGTTTGTCACCCGAAAAATCAGTCGTGCGGTCGCCGCTATCGGGGCGGGATTGCAAGAGGTTCTTTACTTGGGAAACCTTAATGCACGGCGAGACTGGGGACACGCGAAGGATTATGTCGACGGGATGTGGCGCATTGTCCAACAACCCTGGGCAGATGATTATGTGCTCGCCACGGGCGTGGCCCATTCAGTGCGCGAATTCGTTGAGGTTGCGTTCAAGCAGATCGCAATGGAAATAGTTTGGCGAGGATCGGGTGTCGATGAGGTTGGAATTGACCGGTCAACGGGGCAGACGCGAGTCAAAATAGACAAACGTTATTTCCGGCCCACGGAAGTTGACCACCTGCTTGGCGATGCAACAAAAGCCCGGCTAACGCTCGGATGGGTTCCATCAATTTCCTTCGACGAATTGGTTCGCGAAATGGTCGCCGCGGACCGAACCCAATTAGACCGCGAGCTAAAGAGCGGACATCCAGCTCGCTCGCCCGGCGATTTCGGTTAAGGGCCGAACCGGCGAAGGCTTAAATACCCGAATGAAAATGGAGCGGGTGAAGGGAATCGAACCCTCGTCGTAAGCTTGGGAAGCTTCTGCTCTACCATTGAGCTACACCCGCAACAACACAGCCCCGCAGCGAAAACTATATCCGTCGCTGGCGGGGCCGGCAAGAAATGCGAACCGCCGTCCACCTCTTCGATTCTCGGCAGAGCGCCATCGCTTGCCCGCGATCCCCGAGGTATAACCCCCCCCTTGAGCGCAAGGGGGGGGTGGCGTGATGTTGGGGGCGGCAGAAAGCAGTTCGCGGCCCGCGGCCTCCAAGGCGGCGCGCTTCTCCTGGGCGATGTTCGATTGGGCGAACCAGCCCTTTTTTACGGTCGTTACGACCTTCATTTTTGCGCCCTATTTTGCGGCGCAGATGGTCGGCGATCCGATTGAGGGGCAGGCGCTTTGGGGTTACACGCAATCAATCGCGGGTGTGGTGATCGCTGTTCTCAGTCCTTTTTTGGGAGCGATCGCCGACGCAGGCGGGCCACGAAAACCGTGGATCTTCGCGTTTCAAGCCCTCGCGGTCATCGGATGCCTGCTCCTGTGGTGGGCACTGCCGGGGCGGCCCGATCTTATCGGCTTTGTCATGTTCGCCATCGTCGTGGCGACGATCGGGGCGGAGTTCTCGATCGTCTTCAACAATGCCCTCCTGCCCACATTGGTATCGCCCTCGCATATGGGGCGGCTTTCCGGTTTTGGCTGGGCCATGGGTTATCTCGGTGGCCTTGTGGCGCTGTTCATAACCCTGATCGTCACGCGACCCGAGCTGCTGGGCGTCGCAGTCCCTGCCGGCGAAGCCCTCTTTGGGCTGGACCGGGCGACCTTCGAGGCCGAACGTCTCACCGGTCCGGCGTCGGCCCTTTGGCTGGTCGTTTTTGTGATGCCGATGTTTCTGTTCGTGCCAGACGTCGTGCGCACGGGGCATGGTCAAGCGGCGGCTGTACGTTTGGGCACTCATCGGCTGATCGCGACGATCCGTAACCTCGGGCGCTACCGTAACCCCGCGCTCTTTCTCGCGGCGTTCATGGCCTACAATGACGGGCTGGCGGCCGTGATCGCTTTCGGCGGCATCTACGCCGCGGGGATTTTCGGCTGGGGGACGACGGAACTCGGTTCCTTCGGGATTATCCTGACGATACTTGCCGCCCTTGGTGCATTTCTGGGCGGATCCGTCGACGATCGGTGGGGGTCGAAGCCGACGATCGTGGCGACGATCATCGGCGTGGCGATAGCAACACTCGGCATCTTGTCGGTCACGAGTGATGGCGTGCTCTTTTTCGTCGAACTTTCGCCGCGCGCCCCGGGCGCCATCTTTGCGTCGACGCAGGAGCAAGTTTTCTTGGGTTTCGCCATTCTGCTCGGCATCTGCATGGGGCCGATGCAGGCGGCAAGCCGGACGATGATCGGCCGCCTCGCGCCGCCGGAAATGATAGGCGAATTCTATGGCCTGTTCGCCTTGTCGGGAAAGGCTACCGCCTTCCTGGCGCCCTTCACCGTCGCCGTCGTGACGCAGGTCGCCAACAGTCAGCGCGCGGGGCTCGTTGTCATCCTGGTATTCTTGGTCGCCGGCTGGGTGCTCTTGTTGGGTGTGCGCGAGAGCCGCGATTAGCCATCGGCCGGCTTAATGACGGAAATGCCGGATGCCAGTGAACACCATGGCGAGGCCGGCCTCGTCCGCAGCCGCAATCACGTCGGCATCCTTGACCGATCCGCCGGGTTGAATCACGGCGGTCGCGCCCGCGGCGGCGGCGGCA
Organism: Rhodospirillales bacterium; assembly: GCA_947445225.1. Taxonomy (GTDB): domain Bacteria; phylum Pseudomonadota; class Alphaproteobacteria; order CACIAM-22H2; family CACIAM-22H2; genus SHVT01. The sequence continues at coordinate 6,673 of CANFCX010000018.1, read as the reverse complement.
AGCAGCCCGTCGGCGAAAGGAAAAAAAGCGTCCGAAGCCACGACGGAACCTTTGGTTCTGCGTGCGCTTTCCCCGGCGGCATGCCCGGTTTCCTCCGCCTTCCAGGCGGCGATACGCGAGGAATCGACGCGGCTCATCTGTCCCGCGCCGATGCCGACGGTGCGCCCGTTCTTGGCGTAGACGATGGCGTTGGATTTGACGTGTTTGCAAACCGAGAAGGCGAACAACAGGTCGTCCATCTCGGCGGGCGTCGGCGCCCGTTTGGTGACGATTTTGACGCCATCGCGCGATGCACGGCCATTGTCGCGAGTCTGGACCAAGAACCCGCCGCCCACGCTCCGCAGCGTCATGCCTGTCGCCGAAGGGTCGGGCATTCCCCCGGTTATCAGCAGCCTTAGATTTTTCTTTGCCGCGAGAGCGGCGCGTGCGCGCGCATCGGCCTCGGGTGCGACGATCACTTCCGTGAATATCTTCGCGATCTCCGCGGCGGTGTCACCGTCGAGCGTGCGGTTGGCCGCGATGACCCCACCAAAGGCGCTGACCGGATCGCAAGCCAGGGCCCGCTTGTAGGCCTCCAAGAGGTTGTCGCCCACGGCCACGCCGCAGGGATTGCCATGTTTGATGATGGCAATGGCCGGCGGCGCGAACTCGGCGGCCAATTCGAGAGCGGCATCGGTGTCGCCGAGGTTGTTGTAGCTTAATTCCTTGCCTTGGATCTGCACGGCGGTCGCCAGGCCGGGGCGTTGGCGGCTGGCGATATCGATCGCGCCCACGTAGAAAGCCGCCTGCTGATGCGGGTTCTCGCCATAACGCAACGACTGCCGCCTCTCCGCCGTGAACACCAATTTTTCCGGGAAGACTGTGGGTTGGGCCGTTCCGAACCACGCGGCGATCGCCGCATCGTAGCCGGCGGTGTGGGCGTAGGCGGTCGCCGCCAGCCTGACGCGCAAGGCGAGATCGGTGCCGCCTTCAAGCCGCTTCAGCTCGTCCATGACCATCGCGTAGTCCGCGGGATTGGTCACGACGGCGACGAAATCGTGGTTCTTCGCCGCCGCGCGGATCAAGGCCGGCCCGCCGATATCGATGTTCTCGACGCATTCCGAAAAGGAAGCGCCGGAAGCCACCGTTGCGGCAAAAGGGTAGAGATTCACGATGACCAGATCGATCGGGGTAATGCCGTGTGTGGCCATCGCCTGGACGTGTTCGGGGGCGTCGCGACGGCCGAGGATGCCGCCATGGATGCGCGGGTGCAGGGTCTTGACGCGGCCATCCATGATTTCCGGAAAACCCGTGTGGTCGGCGACCTCGATGATGGTGATGCCGGCTTCGCGCAGGGTTTTGGCGGAGCCACCCGTTGAAAGGATCTCGACACCGCGCGCGGCAAGAAAACGTCCGAACTCGACGATTCCGGTTTTGTCGGAAACGGAGATCAGGGCTCGTGCCACGCGTATCTCGGCGGTCATGTTTTCTCTCGGAGCTTCTGGATTGGGTTAGCGGGTGGCCGCGAGGCGCGAATTCGCGGCGAGAGTCGTTTGGTATTCGGGGACGAGTCGAGCCAACAAGGCAAGCGCCGCCTGACTGCGCCCGGCTCGGCTCGCTTCTTCCAATTCCTCGATTCCGCGGGCGATGAAGGCATGATTGGCGGTCCGCGGCGTGGCCAGGAGGACACCTTTCGCGGAGGTCGGCGCCGGCGCCTCGCCGGGATGAAAAAGCTCCTCGTCCAGCTTCTCGCCGGGCCGCAGCCCGGTGTAGACGATGCGAATGTCCGTGTCCGGATGTTTCCCGGCGAGAAGGATCATCTGCCGCGCGAGGTCCTGAATCCGAACCGGCTCACCCATGTCGAGCACGAAAATGCGCCCGCCGTCATGCGCGCCCTTGACGCCGAGAGCGGTGGCCTGAAGCACCAACTCGACGGCTTCCCGCACCGTCATGAAATAACGCCTCACATCCGGGTGGGTTACGGTTAAGGGGCCGCCGGCCGCGACCTGGCGCTGAAACAGCGGCACGATCGATCCGGTCGATCCCAACACATTGCCGAAGCGCACGGTGACGAAACGGGTCCCGCCACTGCGGCCCTGTTCGATTTGGTCGAGGGTCTGGCAATAAGCCTCGGCGAGGCGTTTGGACGCCCCCATGACGCTGGTCGGGTTGACGGCCTTGTCGGTGGAGATCAACACCATCGCCGCGACGCCGGCCGCGCGGCAAGCCTCGGCCACGTTTCGCGTCCCGATCACGTTGGTCAACACGCCGTCATCGGGAAAAGCCTCGACGATCGGTAGATGTTTCATGGCCGCGGCATGAAAAACCAGGTCCGGGCGCTCCGCCGAAACGATGGCGGCCAAACGTTCGCGCTCACGCACATCGGCGAAATAAGCGCGGCGCGAGACATTCGACTGCCGTTCGGAAAGTTCAAGGTCGATCGAGTACAAATTGAATTCGCTGGCATCGAGCAAGGCCACATGCGCGGGTCCAAGTTCGGCGATCTGGCGCACAAGTTCGCAGCCGATGGTCCCGCCGGCGCCCGTCACCATGACGCGCCGGCCGGCGACCAGCGCCCTCATGGCATCGCGGTCGAGAACGGTTTGGGCGCGGCCCAACAAATCCTCGATGGCGACGGGCTGAATCTCGGATTCATCGCCCAACCCGAGCTTGAAATCGGTGGCTTTGGGCGCACGGGCCAGCGAAAGGCCCAGACGTTCACCCTCGTCCAAAAGGCGACGCAACCTCGCGCCGTCGATCTTGCTGCCGGTCAGGATAAGGCGGCGGGGGCGGCGGCCGGACCGGTCGAGCTTTTCAACAACCTGAGGGAGATCGTCCAGCGTGCCCAAAACTTCGATGCCGCGGATGTTGCGGCCGACATGCGTGCCGCGATCGTCGATGATGCCAACCACGCGGTATTGCGCGGTCGGCCGGTGATCCATGGCGCGAATGAACATCTCGGCGCCGCTATCGATTCCGACCAGAAGCACCGGCACCCGCCGATTCGCGGTCTGATCCGCGCCGGAACGCAGTTCGAGCCGGCCATCCTTCATCAACCGATAGAGAACGCGCGGACCGCCGAGCAGGATGAGCAGAACACACCAATTGATGACCAGCATCGATCGGGGCATTGCTTGCAGGCGGGTCAGAAAAAACATGACCGGCAGAAAGATGAGGATCGAATAGGTGACCGCGCGGGCGATGGCGACCAGATCGCTCAAGGACGCGTAACGCCAGATGCCCCGGTAAAGCCGCATCGACCAGAACACGCTCGCGGAAACCAGCGTGAACATGACCGTGCCGATGATCAGAAAGTCCTGCGAGGCCAACAGGAAATCCTCGCCCAGCCGCAGGCGAAGGGACAGGACAAAGGAAATTGCCGCCATCGTCATGTCATGCGCAAAGGCGACGACAGGCAGATATCGGCTAGGAAATTTCACGAATTTTGACCGTAGCTCACGATGACGGCGATTACAGGGCAGGCCAACTCAACCCGAACGCGACACTAACACACCGAGCCGGCGGCTGGCATCATCGCTGCGTGCGGTCGGGTCCCCGATCGCGGGGCAGCCGCCCATCCGAGAAGTGCCACAGAAGAGCGGCCACGGTGAAGGTCGCGGCCGCTAGTGCCGCCCAACGGGCGCCGGTCTCGGCCGAGACCGACAGTCCAATCAAGACGAGGTTGGCGATAAGGACGGCGCCGGCGGTTTGAGCGTGGGTAAACCCGCGGCGCACCGCCTTTTGGTAAAAATGCTGCGCGTGGGCCCGCCACACCTTTTCACCGCGCGCGAGGCGTTTCAGCAGAGTAAGTGTGGCATCGGCAAGATAATAGAGGGGCAGAATCGCGGCCGCGCACCAAGCCCCTTCGCTGGCCATCGACAAAAGAAGCCAGCCGAGCAGATAACCCAGCGTTACGCTTCCGACATCGCCCAGAAAAATGCGGGCCGGGTGCCAGTTCCACCACAAAAAGCCGGCGGCCGCGCCGGCCAGGGTGGCACCGTGGAAGACCAACGCGCCGCTCAGTCCGAAAGTCGCCGCCACGGCCGCCACGCCGGATCCCAAAGCCAAGGTTTCAACGCCCGAAATTCCGTCGATCCCATCCATGAAGTTGAAAAGATTGAGAAACCAAACCCACAAGACGCCGGTGACGGCGATATCGACGGCCGGCGGCAGCAATCCCTGAAAGATCGGCGGTTGATCGACAAAGGTCGTGAGGCCGACCGCAACCGCGATTGCCTGCCCCAACAGCCGCCAGGCCGGCGACAGGCCGCGCAGGTCGTCGAACCAGCTCAGGGCCGCAAGACCCAACGTGGCGGCAACGATCGACCAGAATCCGAAGGCTTCCGCGAACCCCAGAGACGCCGAGCCAATCCACACGACAAGTATGGCGCCGACGACCGCGATGCCGCCGCCGCGCGGCGTGGGTTGGCGATGCGAACTGCGTTCATTCGGGTGGTCCAGGATGGCTTTCTGCCGCAGCAGCCGGATCAGGAACCAGGTGCCGGCGAAAGCCAGGACGGCGCACAATCCCGCGGCGCCTATCGCAACTGTCCACGCCATCGCCGGTCAGCGTCTTGCGCGGCCGATGGCGGCGGCAAAGACCGCGGTCAACCACAAGCCACCCTGCCACCAGGCCTGCCACAGCCCGAAACTAATCGATGCCAATAACAGGGCGGCCGTGATCTGCGCCAACCAAGCCGCCTTGACGTCGCGATCGGACTGCCTGCGAACCGCGGCGGTCACGGCGAGGATCAGCGCGCAGCCCAGCGCGGCCCCCACGGCGCCGAGCTCCAACCAGAGCTGCAAAGGGGCATTGTGGGGGTGCAGGGGCATCAGGTCGATTTCCTCGCCTTGAAACCACTGGCGCAGGCTCTGGTAGCGCGGATCGCTTTCGGCAACCTCCCGATCGAGGCGGAGTTTGGCGCCGGCCTCGCCAATGTGGCGCGAGGCGTTCAATCCCCAACCGGAAATCGGCCTCTCCGCGATCTCATGACCGGAGAACTCCCAAATCCGCACGCGGTGATAGACCGAGGCCAAGACCGAGTGGCTCATCTGGATTTGGGTAAGCGGCGGGAGAACATAGGTCGCCAGCGCCGGCGCCAGGACAATGCCGGCGGTCAGGGTCGCGGCAACAAAGGCGGTCGTCGGCGCGGGCCAGGGCCGGGCAAGGGCAAAGACACCGGCCCCGGCGAAAAGCGCTACCAACGCCGCCATGCTTTCGGTTTGCGCCACCAGAGCGAAGGCCCCCGCGGCAACCGCGGCGCCAAGCCATGGAGAGCGCTTCCACAGGGCCAGGCCTGCCGGCCACAAGCCCAGCGCCACGATCGTGGCCGGGCGATTGAGAACCGTCGGAAAACTCACGCCCGCGCTGCCGGTCAGGGACCCAAAGGCGTGGCTCAAGACGCCGGATGTCGCCCACTCAACGAAAAGCAGGGCAAGGCCGCCAAGCAATCCGATGACCGCACCCCGTTCAACGGCGCGCCGTTCATCGTCAGCGAGGCTCATCGCCAGCCCCAGGGCGACGAGGCCACTGAGAAACTCAACCCCAAGTTCGATACTTAACGATAGGCTCGACGCGGCGCGCGGCGACCACGCGGCGCTGACCGCACCCCAGACGACAACGCCGAATACGATCAATGCCGGTGTCGCGGGGATGCGGGGCAAATGGCGGTGGCGATGCCAAAACATCGCCAGACCCAGCAATGCCGTCGCCGGAAGCAGGACACTCAGTCCCTTGGGTGCCAGAACTGCGAGGGGAAGCAGGAGTGCGGCAGCCAAGCCCAAGGCGTGCCCCCCGTGCAAACGCGCCGCGCCGCCCTGGGTCACGAACGGCCCGGCAGCGGATTTGGTGGGGTGAGATGACGCGGCTTCCGCCAACGGTGGCTCCTTATTTCGGGCGCGGACAACACTCGCCGCCCGAATCCTCGACATCATCCCCGTGGATACCCTCCCCGTCACGCCAAAAAGAAGCCCCCCGTATCGAACGATACGGAGGGCGCGCATGTCGGCAGTCCAAACAATAACCGGGTTACATCCAGCCTCGCTCGACTTTCAGCCGCAATCCGTCGGCGAACGGACGTGGGTTGACGCCAAGCCGCGTCTGCATGTCGGAAATGTCGAACCGTTTATCCTCGCCGGCGCGGGCGAATTCCGCGGCATCGAAGGGCAGTCGGATCCCCCATCGCGCCGCCAGGCGGGCAATCGCCGCCAGCCATTTCACCGGCACCCCGACAACCCGCGCCTTTCTGCCCATGGCGCAGGCGCAGGCGCGGACCATGTCGGCATAGGTGATCGGCTCGGGACCCGCGACAATTATGGGTGGGCCGAATGCCCGGACCTGGCTCGTCGCCGCCGCCAGGGCCTCAACCATGTCGTCGACGAAGATCGGCTGCAGGACGTTTCTACCCCCATCCGGCAGCGGCAGGATCAAAGGCACAAAGCGCGGCCAGCCCCGTGCCAAACGCAGGATACGGTTGACGTTGCGCTCGTCGGGAGCGCCATAAATCATCGTGGGGTGCAACATCACTCCCGGCCGTCCGGAGGCGAGGAACGCTGCCTCGCCCTTACGCACGGCGTCCGCGGCGGGGTCCGGTAGCCGCGTGAACTTGCGTGTGCTGCCGGTAAGCACGATGCGCGGGCATTCTTGTGGAATAGCGGTCAGCAGGGTCTCGGTGAAGCGGGCGTGAGCCAAACT
>CANFCX010000017.1 GCA_947445225.1 Rhodospirillales bacterium | reverse complement strand
GATGCGCGGCGCCCCGTAGGACTTATCCAGCACGACATTGCGGCCCTTGGGGCCCAACGTCACCTTCACCGCGTCGGCCAGGATATCCACGCCGCGCAACATCCGCTGGCGGGCATCCGCTCCAAATCTTACTTCTTTAGCAGCCATGTCCAGAAAACCTCCTTGAAGCCCAAAACTGTCCGAGTCGTTATTTCTTCTTCGAGGGTTTGCTGTCCTCGATGATGCCCATGATGTCGGACTCCTTCATGATCAACAGCTCTTCGCCATCGATCTTAACCTCGGTGCCCGACCACTTGCCGAACAGGATGCGCTGGCCGACTTTGACGTCCAGCGGCACGATCTTGCCGCTTTCGTCCCGGGCGCCCGAGCCGACGGCGATAACTTCACCCTGCATCGGCTTCTCCCTGGCGGAATCGGGAATGATGATCCCACCCGGGGTTTTTTCATCGTCGCCGACCCGGCGAATAACCACGCGATCCTGTAACGGACGAAACTTCATGACAGACCCTCCCAAGCGAGAAAATTGGTTCCAATCTCTGCTGCTAGCACTCTAGGCAGATGAGTGCCAGGAAAATAGGCTGCCCCCGATGGTCTTTCAAGGGCTCAAACGAAATCAATAATTGTATATATATTTCAATGTATTATGTGTCCGACGCGAGTCCGGGCAGCCCTTGAATCGGGAAATCGACATATCCAAATATTAGCCGCAGGGTGCTTCACGGAGGCCCTGCGCCCCGGCGCGCGCTCTTCCGCCCTGGGCGGAATGCATGTCGCTCAAAAGGAGGATATGTCATGCGGACATTCGACTATTCGCCCCTTTTCCGATCCACCGTCGGCTTCGATCGTCTGACCCAGTTGCTCGATGCGGCGAGCGGGGAGGATTCGACCCCGAGTTATCCGCCCTACAATATCGAACGCATGGGGGAGGACGCCTACCGCATCACCATGGCGGTCGCCGGGTTCACGGCCGACGATATCGATATCGCCCTGCGCGAAGGCCTATTGACAATTTCCAGCAAGGGCATGGCCGAGGAGGATAACGGAAAATACCTCTATCGAGGAATCGCGCGCCGTGCCTTCGAGCGCCGTTTTCAGCTCGCCGATTTCATCAAGGTAGAGGGCGCAAGGCTGGAGAACGGCCTGTTGCATGTCGAGCTATTGCGCGAAGTACCCGAGGCGCTGAAGCCGCGCACGATCAAAATCTCGACCGATCAGACCGCGAAATCCCGGAGCATCCCGTCAAAAGTCGCCTAGACCCCCAAGCTCAGCTAATCTGCAACCGGGGCCGGTCGTCGTGAAAGACGCCGGCCCTCGGCCTTGATTGGCGGCGCGCGAGCCGCCACGATGACAGCGGCTTGGGAGTGAGGAAAATCGATGGCGGCGCGGCGATTGGATGCTGAGGCGATTGGGGTGCCGTTCTTTGCGGCGGCGCCCGACGCCGAGGATGAACCGCCGGCGACGGCATTCGACCTTTCTTCCCACCGCCGGGCGCGCGAGGCTCTCGAGGACGGGCTCGCCATCGAGGGCGTCGGCTTCAACATTTTCGTCATCGGCGAGGACCGCAGCGGCCGCATGACCGCGACGCTCGATCATCTGGGTCCCTATGCGGCCCGACTGCCGACCGCGCATGACTGGGTCTATCTCAATAACTTTGCCCGGCCGCTGAAGCCAAAACCGGCCCGTCTACCGCCGGGCGTCGGACGAAATCTGCGCGACCGTTTGGCGGTGATGGCGCGCGAGTTGCGGGCTGCGGTGAACGGGGCGCTGAACGCGGCGCCCCTGCTCGACGAGATTCGACACCGCCGCGATCGTCTACAATCGGACTTTGCCGCAGATCTCGCCGATATTCGTCAGGCCGCCCAGGCTCTCGGCCTCGACGTCCAGCGCGAAGCGGCGGGGGCGCTGCGCGTTGTCCGCGCCAATGGCCAAGCGCTGAACCTTGAGGACGCCGCGCCGGACGAACGCGAACGCCTTGCGGAGGCGTGCGAAACGGTGGGCGAGGCGCTCGCGGGGCTTTCACGAACGGCCGATCGCAAGGAAACGTCGTTTGCCGATGAATGCTCCGAACTTCGCCGCCTTGCCGCCGAGGGGGCGGCCGACCCAATTCTTACGGTCATCGATCGGGAGTTCCATCTCTATTCCTCGATCGCGCAGTGGCTCCGGGATCTGCGCGCCGATGTTTTCGATCGGATCGCCGAATTGCGGCGAGTGCCCGACGGCGGCCCATTCGACCCTTTTCCCGACGGCGATCAGCGTTATGCCGTAAACCTGTTGGTGGATCGCAGCGACGACGCCACCGCCCCGATTCTGCTCGAGCCCAATCCGACGGTCGAAAATCTGTTCGGGTGGATCGAGTACGGCGCCGCCAACGGTGTGCTCGAAACCAATTTCACGATGATCCGGGCCGGTGCGTTGCATCGCGCCAATGGCGGCGTGCTGGTGCTCCGCGCCGAAGCGATCGCGCGCCAACCCATGGGCTGGGATCTGCTGAAAGGCGCGCTCCGTGACCGTGTCGTTCGGATCGAGGAAATGCACCGGATCGGTACCATGCCGATGCTCGAAACGCCGCGCCCGAAGCCGGTCGCGCTCGATATCAAGGTTGTTATCGTCGGGGCGCCGCGCTGGTACTACACCTTCTTTTCGTCTGATCCCGAATTCAAGACCTATTTCAAGATCAGGGCTGAAATCGATGCCGACATGGACGCCAGTTCCCAGAATCTGGAGACCTACAGCCGTTTGATTCGGCAATCGGCCCGACGTCAGGGCGACCGGCGCTGCGACGATAGCGCCGTGACCGCGCTCCTGGGCCAAAGTGCCCGTTGGGCGGGCAACCGCAACAAACTCTCGGCGCGCTTCGAGCTCATCGACGATGTCTTGGCCGAAACCGCGAGCCGCATGGCCGACTCGCCACACAGGCCGACTACGGCTGCCGACATTCGCGGCGTCCTCAAGCAGCGACGGCGACGCAGCGCGCTGCTCGAAGATCGCAGTCAGGAGAGCATTCGCATTGGTCACATCATGATCGATTGCGAGGGAGCCGCGATCGGCCAGATCAACGCTCTCACGGTTCGCGACATTGGCGACCATGTCTTCGGTGCGCCGGTTCGGGTTACCGCCCGCATCTCTGTCGGCGAACACGGCGTAACCAACATCGAGCGCAACACCGAGCTTGGTGGACCCATCCAGCACAAAGGTGTCCTAGTGTTGGAGGGGTTCCTGAAGGGCCGCTTCGCCCGCCATTTCCCGCTGTCCTTTGCCGGGTCGGTTACGTTCGAACAAAACTATGCCGGGGTCGAGGGCGACAGCGCCTCTCTCGGCGAACTCTGCGCCTTGTTGTCGGCGTTGACCGATGTTCCGCTGCGCCAGGACCTCGCCGTCACCGGCTCGGTTAATCAGCACGGCAGGACCCAGGTCATCGGTGAAGTGAGCCGAAAGATCGAAGGATTTTATCGAACGTGCAGGGACCAGGGGCTTTCCGGTACCCAGGGCGTCGTCATCCCCGCGGCCAACGCAACCAACCTGACGCTCCTCGACGATGTCGTGGAGGCGGTTGGGGCCGGAAAATTCCACATCTACGCCGTGGCTTCGGTCGACGAGGCGATCGAATTGTTCACTGGCTTGCCGGCTGGTGCCGCCGATGCCGATGGGCGATACCCGCCGGGGACGATCAACGGCCTAGCCTTGGCCCGGCTTGCCGCCCACGACCGCCTGTTGAGCGAGCGCTACAAACCGAGGGGATAAGGCAACCGTTCAGGGCAGTGTCTTCGCCATCCCGGCCACGATTGCCTCCGCGGCCTCGGCCGATACCGGCGCGGAATAATAGTTGCCCTGAGCATAGAGACAGCCGAGTCCGGCAAGTAAAACGGACTCGGCCTGGGTCTCGACGCCCTTGGCAACAATCCGAAAACCCAGATGGCGGGCAAGCTCGATGACCCCGCGCGCGCGCCGATCGCTGCCGACGGCGCCGGCACGGTGGCGGATGATTGCCCGATCCAATTTCACGGCCGTCACCGGCAGCCGGCACAAATCCTCCAGCGTCGCCCGGCCACCGGCGAAATCGTCTACACACAGACCCACGCCCAGTCGGCCGAGGCGCCCGAGTTCGCGCACGACACGCTCGGGGTCGGCGGCGATCGTGGCATCGGCGATCTCGAATTCGAGTCGGGCGGGGGGCAGCGGAAGCCCCTCGATCAACCGCAGCACGCGGTCGAAGGCGTCGGCGTTGGAAAGTGTTTCCGGCGACAGATTGATCGACACCGTCAAATCGGTGAACCCGTCATCGGCGCTGCGCCAGGCCTGGAGTTGCTGGGCTGCGGCATTCGTCAGGCACAGGTCCAGATCGGGAATCAGAGCAAGCCGCGAAGCATCGTTGAGAAACCGTGCCGGCCCCAACAATCCTCGTCGCGGTTGGCGCCAGCGTGCCAGCGCCTCGAATCCGATCGCGCGACCGCTCGCGATTTCGATGACCGGCTGATAATACGGCACGATCGCCCCGGCCCGGATGGCGGCGCCAAGATCCTCGTCAGCCGACGGCCCAGAAATCGCGTGGCGGTCCTGGCTCATATCAACAATGCGCGCAGCCAGGGACGGGGCGGCGCGAGCGCTCAGCACGGCCAATTCCGCCGCTAACATGGCGGCGTCCGGCCGTTGGTCGGATCCCGGTCCCACGGCGACGCCGATGATCGATTTCAGCACCACGCGCCGCTCACCCACGTCAAATGGCTGCGAGAGGATGCCGCGCATCCTGTCGACGACGGCGCCGACTTCATCCGGCGACTCCAAATCTTCAAACAGAACAGCGAAGGAATCCGCACCCAGCCGCGCGGGGGAATCACCCGGACGCAGACAGGCCTTCACCCGACCGGCGGCACTGATCAAGACCGCGTCGAGGTTCCATTGGCCGATGTCGTCGCGGATGTCGGCGAGGTCTTGAATCTCGGCGATCAAGACGGCAAATCGCGAGCCGCGAACTCTTGCCGCGCGTTCGGCAACCCGCGCTACCCTATCGAGGAAGACCGCGCGCGTTGGCATCTGCGTGAGTGAATCGGTGAGCGAACCCGCGAGCAACCGCGCCTCGCGTTCTTTGTCGGTCGATAGGTCGGTCTGCAGACCCGTTAGGCGAATCGCATGGCCATCGGCATCGTTGGTCGCGGCCCCGCGGGCGATCATCCAGCGATAGGAGCCGTCGGCGTGGAGAACTTTGTATTCATGGCGAACGCGCTGGGCGGCGCCGGTCATCGCCGATAAAGCGGCCTTGAGACCGTCGACATCGCCGGAGTGCACCTCGTCAAACCAAGCAGCCGGAACGCCGATGCCGTCCCCCGAATGATCACCGATCATTTCGCGCCAACGGCGGGAAAACCAGATTCTGCCGGTTTTCAGGTCCCAATCCCACACACCGTCCCCCGCACCCTCGATAGCGAGGGTGGCGCGTTCGCCCATGTCTGGCGTCTCCTTGCGCGGTTCGGGTACCTCCTGCGGTTTTAGGGCAAGGACGACCGATCCTCCATCGACCGTGGGATAGGTGGACAGCTTTGGCGAGATTCCGTCCGGTAGGACGACACCGTGTCCCGATCCCGATTCGTCGAGGGCATCGCCGGCAGGCAACGACCGAAAGGCGGCGTTGCTTGCCACGAGGCGGCGCTCACGATCGAAAACCGCAATTCCCTCATCGAGAGCCTCGATTGCCTCGACCAGCCGTTTATGGTCGGCACGGAGTTTCCGGGCCGCGTTTTCTTCCTCGTCCACATCCGCGAGGCAGACGATCACGACCGGGCTGCCCTGCAGCGACGTGTGCGCGGCCATCGCCTGCGCCAGAAATACCGCGCCGGAGCGCCTGACGTGGACTGTGCTCGGATCCGCCGCGGTCATCAGGCGGCGAAATTCCTCCCTGTTCTCGACAAGCGCATTAAGGCCGCGCCCGCCTTCGGCGGCGGGGTCTTCCCCGAGCAATGTCGCGGCGGCTGGATTGGCGAACACGATTGCCCAGTCCGAGGTTCGCGCCGCGAGCAGCGCAATGGGCGCGGCGTCCAGAATTTGGCGAATCGAATCACCTTCGACATGGCGCCGCCGCCGTAGGTCGGCTCGATCCATGGCCGCCGAAATCGCGGCCCCGACAGCTTCAAATGCGCCAATATCTCCGGCATCCCAATCCGGATCGCTCTCGGCCGCGTCGGCGCCGAGCATGGCGACATTCTCGCCGGAAACCAAATTCAGCCGCAGGGACTTCCTGCCGAAAAGGACCGCGGAACCGATTTCCGATTGGTGCGGAACCGATCCGCGCGGGGATTCACCCAAAGGCTCAATACCGGGAGCCGCCCATTGGAGATCGGAATCGCCGTCTCCAGGCATTAGGAAAACTCGGTCGGCATGGAGGCCGGCTCCCAAAGCCGCCAGCAACACCTCCGCTCCATTTCGCCATGTCTCATCGTGCTGGAGGCGCTTGGCGGTCTCGCCAATCGCGGCCCACATCGTGGCTCTGCGGCCGAGCAATTCCGCGTGGCGGACAGCGTCGGTGACGTCCAGACCGAAGGTGAGGCGGCCGATCTCCCCTTGGTCGGGCACCGAAAGTTCGATTCGCGCCACGTCTAGGGTTCGTGCCCGACCGTCGGGGGCCTCAATGTGTTGCCGGCCTGGTGTCAAGGCGCCGGAAATCTTGGAAAGCTGGCCGTTGGACAACGTGGTCGCACCCGCGGCGTCATCGATCCCAACAAACGCGGGCATGGATTGGATTGCGACCTCCAACAGGCGGATTCGTTCGTTTGCCGTGGAAGCCGCGATGGCCAAATCGGTGACATCCAAGACGATGTCGGTCTGCCCGGAGGAATCGCCGTTGCTGAAAACGCGTAGCCATCTTCCGTCCGCGAGCCGAAAATCGCGCCGCACAAATGTCCCGAACTCGGTGAACAAGGTCGGCTCGTCGCCATGCTCGTTCGCCGCAAATCCGACGCTGCCCGTTTGTGCGTTGATGTCGGCGCGGCTGCCGCCGGCCGTGAGCAACCCGGCCAGGGTAGGCAGCATTTCGCGAAGCCGCGCATTGGCAAGCCGTACCTGCCCTTCGGCATCAAAGACGATGATCCCCGCGGGCGTCCGATCGAGCGCATCGGTCTGGCGCCGGCTCTCCGCCATCGCGGCTTCTTCGCGCGCGCGCAGCGCGGCCTCGGCCTCCTGCCAGGCGCTGTCATCGCGGGCCAAGACCGAAAAGACGCCCGGCGCCGCCGGACTCAGACTCATTGCGATTGTCCGTCCGGCGATGTTGATATCTCCGGCCCAGCGTTGGCCGGCGACCACCGCGGTCTTTAATTCGGGCGCACGTGTCGCGAGGATATCGGCATCTTCCTCGCCCGCGTCGACGGCCCGTTCAAAACCAACCGGTCCCTTGGCCTCCATCGAAAACAGGTCATAGAATTGCGAGTTTGCTCGAATAAGCTTGGCCTCGCCGTCGATCAAGGCAAAACCTCGGTCCAGCCCATCCAGCGCCGCCTGAAGGTCGCCGAGCGTCCGCGCGAAGTGAGTCTCGCGCTTCATACGGTCGGTGGCGTCGGCATAAAGGCCGACCAACCCGCCATTCAACAGGCGGCGTTCCTCCACAGCGACCCAACGACCATCGGCCAGTTCCACCGTCCGCGATTCCTTTTCTTCGCCAAAATCGGGCCGGGTGGGGCTGCCGAACAAATCGCGATAGGCTTGGTTGGCCAGCAGGGATCGCCCCGCGGAGTCCCACAAAGCGAAACCGTTGGGGAGGATGTCGATGGCGGTCGCCAGGCTTTGGAAACGCCGCAGGGTGTCGCTCCGGGCCTGCTCGGCGCGGCTGGCGGCGATGATGGATCGATTGCGGCCGCGCCGGGCGAGGAAGAGCAGGAATCCGCCAGACAAGCCAAGAGCCGCCGCTGCCGCGCCGGCTTCCTCGGCCTCGCGATCCATGGCCGCGCGCAGGCGTTGACCCTGTCGCTCTTCATCCTGCTGCACGGCTTGCACCGCCGTCGATAAGGCGTTCACCGCCGCGTCTAGATTGCGGGTTATTTCCTCGAAGACGCGGCTCTGGCTTCCAGCGAGTGGGCCGATCGACGGTGCAAACGCAATGACCGCGTCGACGTGCCGGGGCAGGTTCGCGGCTTGGCCCCCGATGGCCGTCAGCCGGGAACGTGCGCTCGGATCGGCGAGAACGAGAAATCGCGTTAATGTCTGATCGACGCGACGACCCAGTTCTTGCCGGTCGAAATCTTGGCTGGGGACGATGCGCCGCATCGTCTCGACCAGCCGCACGCCGTCGCCCTCGGCCTGGGAAATTTGCAGGGAGAGATTGTCATTGAAATGCCGTTCGACCTCAACGCCATGGGATAACAGGCGAAGGCATGCAAATCCCAACCACCCGGCGGAGGCCAGAACGATAGCCGCCAGAAGGGTAACACCCAGTCGGTTGCGTATCACGAGCGGGTATAACGCAAGAAGTTGAGTACTGTGTCAGTAGCGCAGACTGAACGGATCGTCGGACACCTCTCCGGTGGCGTCCGTTCTCGGCTACCCCAGCACCGATCCCCACGGACGAAGTCCTGATCGACGGCAATCGCCGCGACAGTGAACGCCGTCATTGTAGCGGTTGCGGATCGTTGTTCCAACTGCAACCGTCGCGCCAAGACAACCCCGGCCAGACCCCATAGGCCATCCGCGATGAAATAATTCATCGCGCCGTAACGTTGGGGTAGTAATCATCCCCATGGACGGGATTGGGCCTGGAAAGCCCCGGTTCTGCTTTTGACGGCGAGGGATTGGGCGGCCGATGGCGAGGATTTGGGCCTGGGCTGAAATCGCGGCGTGGAGCGGAATGGGCGCCGTGATGATGACCGGCGCCATCGCGATCACCGCTCTGGCTCAGGACACGAGATATTTCCGGATCGGCACAGGCCCGACCGAGAGCACCTATTTTTCGGTCGGGGGTGGGGTTGCCAGCTTGATCAGCAACCCGCCGGGATCGCGCGATTGCGAACGCGGCGGAAGCTGCGGTGTTCCCGGGCTCATCGCTGTCGCGCAGACAACCGCCGGTGCTCTCGCCACCATCGACGCGATTCGCGGCCATCAGCTCGAATCGGGCTTCACCCCGGCCGACATCGCCTATTGGGCGTTTCACGGGATCGGGCCCTACAAGGACCAGGGCGCCGTTACCGAGTTGCGCGCGATCGCCAACCTTTATCCCGAAAGCATGCACGTCGTTGTCCGCCGCGATTCGCCTATTTCGTCGATCGGCGACCTCAGGGGCAAGATCGTCTCCCTGGGGGAAAAGGAATCCGGGACATTAATCGAAGCCCTGGTCGTGCTGGAGGCTTTTGGTGTCGCCGAGGCCGAGCTGAGGAGCGAATATCTGAAACCCGGGGTGGCGAGTGACCGCCTGAGCGACGGCACGCTCGACGCCTATTTCGAATTGGCGCCATACCCGGCGACGACGATCTCCGACTTGGCCAAGGCGACGGAGATTCGATTGCTGCCGATCAAGGGTGCGTTCGCTGAGAAATTAGGCGCGGACTATCCGTTTCTGACCGCCGACACGATTCCAGCCGGTGTCTACCAGGGTGTCCCGGACACGGAGACTCTGAGCGTCGCAACGGTGTGGGTGGTGTCTTCGCGCATCGACGATGCCTTGGTTTATGGCGTGACGAGGGCCCTGTGGCACGCCAACAGCCGCCGTATTCTGGATACCCTGCCGCGTGGGCGTTCCATCCGCCAGCCTAAGGCGCTGGACGATCTCGCGATCCCGCTGCATGCGGGAGCCTCGCTTTATTATTTTGAATCCGGGATGGTCAGATAGGCTTGGCGGGCGGGATCGACGCCTCCGCCTTCTCATACGCATCGATCGTCCAAGGCTCGGCCTCCGATGCGTTCATCCACTCCCCCATGGCCGGTAGCGACCACATGGCGTCGCTGTAGGCTTGGGCGGGCTTCGACAGAGGAACCGCATAGGTCGTAAACCGGCTCACGACCGGCGCGTACATGGCGTCGGCAATTGAAAAGCGGCCGAACAGGAAGGGGCCATCGCTTCCAAATAGGCTGCGGCATTCGGTCCAGATTTCGATGATTCGGTCGATGTCGCCTTGGGCCGCCGCGGGCCATGAGGCCTGGGTGTATCGCCGCCGGAAATTCATCGGCAGGTGCTGACGGAGATCGCGAAAGCCGGCGAGCATTTCAGCGCTGACCGATCGCGCGCGGGCGCGCGCCGCGATTGCCTCGGGCCACAGGCGCGCCGCGGGGAAGGTCTCCGCCAGGTACTCGCAGATCGACAGCGATTCCCAGATCAAAACGTCGCCATGGCGCAAGGCTGGGAGTTTGCCGGAGGGTGAGTGTCTTAGAATCCGTTCATGCGTGTCCGGTTGGCGCAGGGGGATGACGGTTTCCTGGAAGGCGATGCCGGAATGACGCGCGGCCAACCAAGGTCGCAGCGACCAGCTCGAATAATTCCGGTTGGCGAGGATCAACACCGGGTCGGCCATGGCCGACGAGTACAGGAACCCATCCCGTCCGGCAAGCTGGCCCCAACGTGTGTCGTGGGCTTTTCATCGGCGGCCTTTCGCGGCATGGTAGACGGCGCCATTGAGGCGCGGGAAGGGGCAGCGGCGTGCCGACAGGATTCGTGGACGGAAGCGCGGGCATACCGATCACCGCGCTCGGCAAAGACAAGCTGGCCCGGTGGCTGGCCGGCCAACCGCAATCGGTTCGGGCCTGGGTCGAATCGGTGAAATTCACCGCCGAACCCGGCGAAATCGCGCTGGTCGCGGGCGCCAATGGGCGCATAGCCCGCGTGTTGGTCGGGATCGGCGGCGCCGGAGATTTGTGGACCTATGCGGGTCTGCCCGCCCGGCTGCCGCGCGGTCGTTTCCGTATCGAGGCCGAATTGGATGCGCGGGCGGCAACGCGGGCGACCATCGGCTGGTCGCTCGGTTTCTATTCCTTTGCCCGATACAAACCGGGCAAGGCGATGGACGCGCGTTTGGTCTGGCCCAAGGGGGCCGATCGCGCCGCCGTTGAACGCACGGTTTCGGCGATGACTCTTGTCCGGGATTTGGTCACGACTCCGGCGGCCGATATGGGACCGGTGGAGCTTGCGGCGGCAGCGCGCGCGGTGGCGCGGCGTCACGGCGCGCGGTGTTCGATTGTGGTGGGCGACGAATTGCTGCGCCGCAATTTCCCCCTTGTGCATGCCGTGGGCAGGGCGAGCACGCGAGCGCCGCGGCTGATCGACCTGCGTTGGGGTTCGCCATCGGCGCCGCGCGTTACCTTGGTCGGCAAGGGAGTCTGCTTCGATACCGGCGGGCTGGACATCAAATCCGACGCGGGGATGAAGCTGATGAAAAAGGACATGGGCGGCGCGGCGCACGCCCTGGCCTTGGCCGGGATGGTCATGGCGGCAAAACTCCCGGTGCGGCTGCGCGTGTTGATCCCGGCGGTGGAGAACAGCATTTCCGGCAACGCCATGCGTCCGCTCGATGTCGTGCGGTCGCGCAAGGGACTCAGCGTCGAGATCGGCAATACCGATGCCGAAGGGCGACTTATCCTCGCCGACGCGCTCACCGAAGCCGATAGCGAAAAGCCCAACCTGCTGATCGATTTCGCCACGTTGACCGGGGCCGCGCGGGTGGCGCTCGGGCCGGAACTTCCCGCCATGTTCAGCAACGATGACACCCTCGCCGGCGATTTCCTGCGCCACGCGGAGGCCGAAGGTGATCCGCTGTGGCGCCTGCCCTTGTGGCGCCCCTATCGCCGGCTGCTCGACAGCAAGGTTGCCGACCTTAACAACATTTCCGACGGCCCCTTTGCGGGCGCGATTACCGCGGCGCTTTTCCTTCAAGAATTCGTGATGCCCAACACGCCGTGGGCCCATTTCGACGTCTATTCATGGAATTCATCCGCGCGTCCGGGTCGCCCGGAAGGTGGCGAGGCGCAGACGCTACGCGCCGCCTTCGCCCTCATCGAAGAGCGGTTCCGCGCCAAACCGCGGCCGCGGCCAGCGGTCCTGCGCGCCAACCCGGTGAGGCGTCGGCCGGTGCCGCGAACGGTGCGCCGTACGGTACCGGTCCGCCGCCGACCGCGGTGAATGCGGGAAGCTTGCGCAGGAGGCGGAGGGCGTCCGCCGTGCAATACTACGCAACGTCACGAGCCACCCGGCTCGATGGGAGGTACCGTATGAACCAAGCGAAAATTCAACGCCCCTTGTCGCGCCGAACCTTTGTGTGGTCGGTGGGCGCCCTGGCGATCGTGCCGGCGACGCCGGTTCTGGCCCAGCTCGCGCCAACACCCGCGCAGACCATGGGGCCGTTTTATCCCGTGCGATTGCCGCCGGATTCCGACGCCGATCTCACGCGCGTTCAGGGCCGCGCGCAGCGCGCGCTCGGACAGGTCATCGAGGTATTCGGTCGGGTGCTGGACGCCGGGGGCGCGCCGCTTCCCGGCGCCAAGGTGGAAATCTGGCAAGCCAACGCCGTCGGTCGTTACGATCACCCCGGCGACAACAATCGGGCTCCGCTCGATCCGAATTTCCAGGGATTCGGCACGATCGCGGCCGACACCGAAGGCCGTTATCGCTTTCGCACGATCAAACCGGCCCCGTATTCGGGGCGGACGGCACACATCCATTACCAAATCGGCGCAGGCCGCCGGCAATTGGTCACGCAGCTCTATTTCCCCGGCGAGCCTAACGAACGCGACAGCGTATTCCGCGGTCTTCGGGATCCTGCTTCGGTCACCGCCAAGGCGGTGCCGTTGCCGGCGGACGGCGAAACCGGTGCGCTCGCCTTCGCCTTCGATATCGTCCTCGGCGGAGCGGCCTAATATCGACTCTCGCGAATGCGTGGGCCGACCGATCAGTACCCGCGCGCTCTGTCGACGATATTCAGCGGCGTTAACCCGAGGCGGCACCGACGGATGTTTTCGGTGATCTGAGCGGCGGTCGTGCGCTGATCGGTAATGCCCGCGATGTGCGGCGTCACCGTGACCTTCGGATGCCGCCAGAATGGATGATCCGGCGGCAGCGGCTCCTTACGAAAGACGTCGAGCATGGCTCCGGATAAATGCCCCGAATCGAGAAGCTCAATCAGGTCTTCTTCAACCAGATGCCCACCCCGGCCCGGGTTGATGACATAGGCGCCCTTCGGCAGTTTACCCAGGTTGGCGGCGTCCAATATTCCCGTTGTCGCCGGGGTCAGGGGCAGTTGGCAGACCAGGATGTCGGTCTGCCCGAGAAGCCGATCGAGTCCATCCGGGCCGTGAAGACAGGTTATGCCGTCGATGGCTTTGGGCCGCCGGCTCCAACCGGCGACGGGAAAACCCAGTGCCTTCAATTTCAGCGCCGAATCGGTGCCCAACACGCCGAGGCCAAGAATGCCGATGCGGCAGTCCGTGGCCGAAGCCTGCGGCAGATGGCGCCATCGCCCCGCGCGCTGCTGCTCTTGATAATCGTGCATCTGCCGGTGAAAGCGCAGGACGCCCAACAACACATATTCGCTGACGGCTTGGGTGAGGCCGAAATCGACGATTCGCGAAATCGGCACGTCCGCCGGCAAATCCGGGTCGGAAAGAAGATGATCGACCCCGGCGCCGATGGAGGCGATCAGGCGCAGATTGGGAAATTGGCGCAGCACACCTTTCGGCGGCTTCCAGGCCAGGGCTGCCTCGATCGTCCCGGGATCGCCGATATCCGGCCAGACACGGACTTCCAGGTCGGGCAAAGCCGCGGTCAGCGAATTTACCCAATCGCCGGGATTGTCGATCTTACTGATGAACAGCAGCGCCATTATCGGCGGATCAAACGCTCACGGCCCCGGGCTCGACGACATTGAGATCGAAGGCCGCGGCGATGAGGGCGCGCGTATAGGCCTCGCGCGGGGATGAAAAAATCTCCGCCGCGGTGCCCCGCTCCACGATATGTCCATCCTTCAAGACAACGACGTCGTCGGCCAGGGCGCGCACGACCCGCAGATCGTGACTTATGAACAGATAGGCGAGCCGATGGCGCTGTTGAATCTCTTGCAGCAACTCCACGATCTGCGCCTGAACCGAAACATCGAGCGCCGAGGTCGGCTCATCCAGGATCAGAAAGCGCGGCTTCAATACCAAGGCGCGCGCGATGGCCACACGTTGCCGCTGTCCGCCTGAGAATTCATGGGGATAACGGTGGCGGCTTTCCGGATCGAGGCCGACTTCCTTCAACGCCGAGACAATCATCGCCTCGCGTTCTTCCCAATTTTTCCCGGTCTTGTGGATCAGCAGGCCTTCCTCGACGATCTGCCCGACGGACAGACGCGGGCTGAGCGAACCGAAAGGATCCTGAAACACAATCTGCATTTCACGACGCAGCGGTCGAAGCGCCGAGCCGTGCAGTTTCTGAAGGTCCTTGCCGGCGAATTCGATGCCGCCCGTGCTGCGCTCCAGCCGCAGCAGAGCCAGCCCGATCGTGCTTTTTCCCGATCCGCTTTCACCCACGACGCCGAGAGTCTGTCCCTCGCGCACGGCAAAACTGACGCCGTCGACCGCCTTGATATGGCCGACGGTTCGGCGCAGGACGCCGCGTTTGATCGGAAACCAGACGCGCAGGTCCTTGGCTTCCATAAGGACCGGCGCATTGGCGGGCGGCTTCCCGGGTTTGCGCCGCGGCTCGGCCGCCAGCAATTGCCGGGTGTATTCATGGCGGGGCCGCGCGAAGACCTCGGCCACCGTACCGGATTCGACGACATCCCCGGCCTTCATCACGCAAACCCGGTCCGCCACTCGGCGCACGATGCCCAGATCATGGGTGATCATCAACAGCGCCATGCCGAAACGCGCCTGCAAATCCTTGAGCAGGACCAGAAGCTGAGCCTGGATGGTGACGTCGACGGCGGTCGTCGGTTCGTCGGCGATCAGCAAATCGGGTTCGTTGGCCAACGCCATGGCGATCATGACGCGTTGACGCTGGCCGCCGGAAAGCTGGTGCGGGTAGGCATCCAAACGGCTCTCCGCGTCGGCGAGGCCGACAAGCTTCAACAATTCCACGATGCGTGCCTTTGCGGCCGGGGCGGGCATGCGTTTGTGCAGGGCAAGCGTCTCGCCGATCTGCCGCTCGATCGTATGCAGCGGGTTCAGGGAGGTCATCGGCTCCTGAAACACCATGGCGATCCGGTTGCCGCGAATGCGTTGCAGGTTTTGCTGCGGCGCGCCGACGATTTCCTCGTCGCGGAAGCGGATGCTGCCGCTTGGATGCCGGGCGAGCGGGTAGGGCAAGAGCTGAAGGATCGACAGCGCCGTCGCCGATTTTCCCGAACCGCTCTCGCCGACCAAAGCCACGGTCTCGCCGCGGTCGAGATCGAAGGACACATCGCGCACGGCGACCACCGGCTGGCCGGGAACGTCGAAGACAACGGAGAGATTGCGGACGCTTAGGAGCAAAGGACGGTTCCGGTCATGCGTCGGGCGATTCGATCGGAATCATGGAGTCGTCATGGAGGCGCGCAGAGTCTTGCGGGGGTCGAAGGCGTCGCGCACCGCCTCCCCAATGAAAATCACCAGAATCAACAGGAAGGCCAGGACGCAAAACGCCGTGATGGCGAGCCAAGGCGCATGGAGGTTGGCGCGAGCTTGCAACAGCAATTCACCCAGCGAGGGAGAACCCGGCGGCAGGCCGAAGCCGAGGAAATCCAGGGAGGTCAGCGCCAGCAGCGAGCCGCTTAAGATGAACGGCATGAAGGTGAGCGTGGCGACCATGGCATTGGGGAACACATGGCGGGCCATGATGGATGTATCCGAGGCGCCAAGCGCCCGCGCGGCGCGGACATAGTCGAAATTGCGCGCCCTCAGAAACTCAGCGCGCACCACGTCAACCAAACCCATCCACGAAAACAACAGAAGCAAGACCAACAAATACCAGAAATTCGGCTGGACGATGGACGACAGGATGATGAGCAAATAGAGCTGAGGCATGCTGCCCCAAATCTCGATGAAGCGCTGAAACGCAAGGTCGACCAGCCCGCCGAAATAGCCCTGCACGGCGCCGGCGATGACGCCGAAGATCGAACTGAAAAACGTGAGTGTCAGCCCGAAGAGCACGGAGATTCGATACCCGTAGAGCAGTCGCGCGACCACGTCGCGACCCTGATCGTCGGTACCGAGCCAATGGATCGAGGAAGGGGGCGCGGGGAAAGGCCCCGGCACGCCGTGACTCACGGATTTGTAGCTGAAGGGGATAAGCGGCCAGAGCATCCAGCCCTTCTCCCGGATCTTATCGGCGACATAGGGGTCGCGGTAATCGGCCTCGGTCGCGAATTCGCCGCCGAAATCGGTTTCGGGGTAGGCCGCGAAAACCGGCAGGAAGTATTGGCCGTCGTAACGCACGATGAAGGGTTTGTCGTTCGCGATGAATTCGGCGAATAGGCTGACGAAGAAAATGGCGATGAAAATCCACAGCGACCAATACCCGCGCCGGTTGGCGCGGAAGTTGTGAATGCGGCGCTGGTCCAGCGGCGTCAGCCGCATGCCGAGGAAAAATCCGGCTGCCATGGTCTAGGCGCCGCGTCGGTCGAAATCGATGCGGGGATCGACGAACATGTAGGTGATGTCGCGCACGATGACCATCACGAGGCCGATAAGCGTGAAGAAATACAGACTGGCGAACATGACCGGGTAATCGCGATTGATCGCGGCCTCGAAACCCAGCAGCCCAAGTCCGTCGAGCGAAAAGATGGTTTCGATGAGAAGCGCGCCGCTGAACAAAATGCCGATGAAAAGCCCGGGAAAGCCGGCAATGACGATGAGCATCGCGTTGCGGAAGACGTGGCCGTACAACACCCGTTGCTGGCTCAATCCCTTGGCCCGCGCGGTCATCACATATTGTTTGTTGAGTTCTTCGAGAAAGGAATTCTTGGTCAGCATGGTGAGCCCGGCGAAGCTGCCGGTAACCAGGCAGATGACCGGCAAGGTCATGTGCCAGAAATAGTCGACAATGCGATCCGGCCAGGAAAGCAGCGCCCAATTGTCGGATGTGAGGCCGCGCAACGGAAACAGTTTTAGCTCCGGGAAGCTGCCGCCGGCGAAAAGCACGATGAATAGGATGGCGAGCAGGAAACTGGGGATGGAGTACAACGCCAGAATGACCGTGCTCGACCAGGCGTCGAAACGTGAGCCGTCCCGCCTGGCCTTGGCCACGCCGAGCGGAATACACACGAAATAGGTGATGATCGTCGCCCACAGGCCGAGTGAGATCGAGACCGGCATCTTGTCGATGACGAGATCGATCACGCGACGGCTGCTGAAGGCGCTCTCGCCGAAATCGAAAACGGCATAACGCGCCATCATCTCCAGGAATCGTACATGGACCGGCTTGTCGAAGCCGAATTGCCGTTCGAGTTTTTGGATCACTTCGGGTGAGATGCCCTGGGCGCCGCGATATTTGCTGGTGCCCCCGCCGCGGTCGCCCAACTGTCCACCCCGGTCCTGCCCGGTGGTCTCGCCCCCGCCGCCGGCGAAGCGGGCTGTCGCTTCGACGGCGGTGCCCTTGATGCGGGCAATCATGATTTCGACCGGGCCGCCCGGCGCGAATTGAATCACGGCGAAATTAATCACCATGATTCCGATCAGCGTCGGAATGACCAGCAGCAACCTGCGGATGACGTAGGCGAGCATCGCGGGCTTGGACTGTTACTGCAGGAGTTTCCGCTGGGACAAGGTGGCCGCCTTGCCGGAATCGACCCACCAGGTCGACAGCTCGACCCCGTTCGTGGGTTCGATCTTGGGGCGTTGGAATTTGTCCCACGAGGCGACGCGGTCGACATTGATGTGCCAGTGGGGCACGAGATAATGACCCCACAGCAGCACGCGGTCGAGAGCGCGGGTCCTTTGCACGAGACTGTCGCGATCCGGGGCGGAAATGACCAGATCGACCAGGCTGTCGATGACCGGATCCTTGATGGCGATGATGTTGCGGCTGCCTTTCACGTCGGCGCTGGCCGAGGTCCAAAAATCGCGCTGCTCATTGCCCGGCGATTGCGACTGCCCGAACACCGAAACAGTGAGATCGAAATCGAACTCCTCCATGCGTTTTTGATATTGCGCGGTGTCGATGGTGCGAACCTTGGCCGTGACGCCGAGCCTCTCCAGGTTTTCGACATAGGCCAGGGCGATGCGCTCCCAAACCACGTCCGACAGAAGAATCTCGAACTCCATGGGCTGATTGGTCTGGCCATGAACGAGCTTGCCGTTGCGAACAACCCAGCCCGCCTGTTGCAGCAATCGCGTCCCTTCGCGCAGATTGTCACGGTTATTGCCGGTGCCGTCGGTGACGGGCACCTTGAATTCCTTCGTGAAAACCTCGTCGGGAACCTTGCCCTTGAACCGTTCCAGTATCTTCAGCTCCTCGCCCGCGGGAAGCCCGCGCGAGGCGAGTTCGGAATTGTCGAAATAACTCTTGGTCCGGGTATACGCCCCGAAGAAAAAATTCTTGTTCGACAATTCGAAGTCAAAGGCGTAGCTCAGCGCCTCGCGTACCCGGCGATCCTGAAAAATCGCGCGGCGGGTGTTGAAGCTGAAGCCCTGCATCCCTGAAGTGCGCTGATGTCTTAACTCTTCTTTTTTCATGACGCCGGTCTTGAGGGCCGGTACGTCGTATCCCGTCGCCCAATTGCGGGCGACATTCTCCACGCGCAAATCGTATTCGCCGGCTTTGAACGCCTCCAACGCCACGATCGCATCGCGGTAATAGTCATAACGAAGACTGCCCCAGTTGGTCTGCCCCAGCTTGACCGGCAGCTTGGCCCCCCAATAATCGGGCCGCAGGCTATAGGTGATATATCGCCCCGGTTCGAATGATTCGACGCGATAGGGTCCGCTTCCCATGGGCGGTTCCAGCGTCGACTTGTCGAACTCGCGCATGCTCCAATAGGCCTTGGACAGGACCGGCAGTTGGCCGACGATCAGCGGCAGCTCGCGGTTTTCGCCTGGGCTAAAGGTGAAGCGCACCTTGCGGTCGCCGATCTTTTCGGCCTTAACGACATCGGCGTAATAGGATTGATAAAAGGGATGGCCCTTGGTCTTGATGGTGTCCAGCGTCCAGATCACGTCCTCGACCGTCACCGGACTGCCATCGGAGAATTTCGCCTCCGCGCGCATTGTGAAGGCCACCCAGGATCTGTCCTCCGGAACCTCGATCGTCTCGCACAGCAGGCAATACTCACTGAATGCCTCATCGTCCGACCCAACCATGAGGGTCTCGAACAATCCGCCGATCCCGGCCGCGGACACACCTTTCAAGACAAAGGGGTTGAGGTTGTCGAAGGTGCCGATGGCCGACATCTTCACTTCGCCGGTTTTGACGGCGTTGGGGTCCGCGTAATCGAAGTGTTTGAAATCGCGTTTGTATTTGAGATCGCCGTGCATGGCGACGCCGTGATCGACGGTGACCTTCTGAGCCCAAACATCCGGCGCGAGCGTGAAGATGGAAAACGCGGCGGCGGCAATGACGGCTTGCCGCTGGTTCATGAAAGGCATGGCCTGCTCCCCCCTGGCTAGATCGAGCATCGATTGTAGCGAATTTCGCGGCGGTCAAGAACCTCCGCCTTATCGAGGCCTCAGCCGGGCCGATCATCCCCGGCTAAGAGATCGAGCGCCGCCCGATGTGTTCCGACGTCGCCGGCGGCGGCGATGCGGCCGTCCGAAAGCAGCGTCAGGGGTTTACCCTGCCAATCCGTAATGATTCCGCCGGCGCCGGTCACCACCGCGGCCAGTGCCACGAAATCATGCACACTCATCGATGCCTCGACGACCAGATCGGCGAATCCGCTGGCGAGCAGCCCATAGGCGTAACAATCGGCGCCATAAAGCGGAAATTTGACCTCCCGGCGCAGACGCTCGAAGGCGACGAAATCCTGGCCGACGAACATATGCGGGGAGGTGGCATACAAAGCCGCGTCCGCGAGGCGCGGGCAGGACCGAACCTTCGCCGGCCGATTGTTGAACAAGGCGGGACGGCCGAGCGCGCCCACCCAGCGTTCGGCAAGGGCGGGATGATCGATGATCCCAAAAATCGGCGATCCGCGCCGGACAAGCCCGATCAGCGTGCCGAACAGCGGCCTGCCGGTAATGAAGGATTTCGTGCCATCGATGGGGTCGAGCACCCAGATGAACTCGGCATCCGGGTTCGTCGGATCGAATTCTTCGCCGATCACCCCATGGCCCGGGAAAACATCGTGGATCATCGCGCGCATGGCGGCCTCGGCCTCGCGATCGGCGATGGTTACCGGGCTGCGATCCGGCTTGTCGTCGACGGCGACCGAGGTGCGGAAATAGCGGCGAATGATCGCGCCGCTGGCATCGGCCAGCCGCAGGCCAAGGTCGATGAATTCAGGCGGACAGGTTTTCATTGCGGCCGCCGCGCGCCGGCGGCGGCGGAATGCCGGCGGACGTGGTTGGGTTAAGGCAGCGGCTTGGGGGAATCGCTCAGGCTCCGCAGGAAGGCGACGACGGCGGCGCGCTCCTCCGGTTTCTTCATCCCGGCGAAGGTCATGGCCGTGCCCTTGACCGCGGCCTTCGGATTGGCGAGAAAGGCGTTCAACTCGTCATATCCCCAATCGCCGCCGGCATTGACCATCGCGGGGGAATATTTGAACCCCGCGGAACCGGCGCGTTTGCCGCCGACGACGTTCCACAGATTGGGCCCGATGGTCTTCTTGGTCGGGGCCTTCTCGAAGGTATGGCATTGCAGGCATTGCTTCGCCAATTTCTCCCCGGTGTCGAGCGGGGCGGCGGCGAGAAGCGGCGTGATCGGCTCCAGCACCGCCGGCGGGGCGGCTTCCTTCGGGGCGCCCGCGGTCGCGACGACCGCGCCATGCCCCGTGAACGCCTTCGGGCTCACCAGGATTCTTGAAATCATGCCAAGGGAGGTGGCGGTCAGGGAGGCCAGCAAAAAGGCGCCCACGATCTTGTTGATTTCGAAGGTGTTCATGACAACCCGCTCCGATCGCTGCAATGCCAGGAAGGATTTATCTGGTTCGGCCCTCCGGTTCAACCCGAGAACATAAGAAATCTATTGCCACTTTGCCGCAGCAACGACGAATCTGGCGGGAATGAGTACAGCCTTGCGCCCGATTATCGTCATTCCCGCCCGTTTGGCGGCCACCCGCCTGCCCGGAAAACCGCTTGCCGACCTCTTGGGCGAGCCCATGATCGTCCATGTCTGGCGGCGGGCGGTAGAGGCAGCGCTTGGCCCCGTGATCGTCGCTTCCGGGGATCCGGCCATCGCGGCCGCGGTGGAAAAGGCCGGCGGCCAGGCGGTTTCGACCGATCCGGCACACCCGTCGGGATCCGACCGAGTGTGGGAAGCCCTCGAAAAAACCGACCCGTCGGGCTCTTTCAACGCGGTCGTTAACCTGCAAGGCGACCTGCCCACGATCGATCCGATGGCGGTGCGCGCTTGCCTTGCGCCGTTATCGGAACCCGAAGTCGACATCGCGACCATCGCGGCCCGGATCACGCGGCCGGAAGAGCGCGACGACCCCAACGTGGTTAAGGCGGTCGCGGCGATCGCAGATGGCGCCCGCATCGGCCGGGCGCTGTATTTCAGCCGGGCCGCGGTTCCATCGGGTCCCGGCCCCCTTTATCATCACATCGGCGTCTACGCGTATCGTCGTGAAGCGCTCAAGCGCTTCGTTTTTGCGCCGCCGGGGGTGCTGGAACGCCGCGAACGCCTTGAACAATTGCGGGCCTTGGAGATGGGCATGCGCATCGATCTGGCCCTCGTTGACACGGTTCCGCTCGGCGTCGATACTCCCGCGGACCTCGTGCGGGCTCGCGAAATGCTCGCGTCGTCTGGCAAATCCTGAACATCCGCGGCTGCGGCGATCACCATGACCAAATCGGCTTCGCCCGCGTCGCTTATCGCCTTTCAAGGCATGCCCGGCGCTTATTCGGATCTGGCCTGCCGCGTCGCTTATCCGGGGTTCGCGACGCTGCCCTGCGAGGCGTTCGATGATGCCTTCGCCGCCGTGATCGAAAAGCGCGCGGCGCTGGCCATGATCCCGATCGAAAATTCGGTGGCCGGCCGGGTCTCCGAAATCCATCAATTGTTGCCGTCCTCGGGGCTGCACATCGTCGCCGAGCATTTCCTGCAGGTGAACCACCATTTGCTGGCGCCGAGAAACGCGACGCTCCAAACGTTGAAAACCGTCCACAGCCACGTTCAGGCCCTGACGCAATGCCGCCGGATGATCCGGGAGCTGGGCCTTCGCCCGGTCGTTCACGCCGACACCGCCGGCGCGGCCTCCGAAATCGCGCAGCGCGGCGATGTCGCCGAGGCTGCGATTGCCTCCGCCCTGGCCGGCGAGATTTACGGACTGGTGAGTCTGCGGTCCAACATCGAGGATGCCGAACACAACACAACCCGTTTCGTCGTGCTTGCCCGCGACGCCGTGGATGCCGATCCGCGCAAGGGCAGCGTGCTGACGACCTTCGTGTTCCGGGTCCGGAACGTGCCGGCCGCGCTCTTCAAGGCCATGGGCGGATTTGCCACCAATGGCGTCAACATGACGAAACTAGAGAGTTACATGGTCGGCGGGCGCTTCTCCGCGACACTCTTTTACGCGGATGTCGAGGGGCATCCCGAGGATCCGTCGCTGCGCCGCGCCCTTGAGGAATTGACCTTCTTCTCCCACGAAGTCCGCATCCTCGGCACCTATTATGCCCATCCTTACCGCAAGGACGGCCAGCCGGCGGAAAGCGATTGAAATCCAACCGGGGCGTTTCAGCCCTCGGCGAGCCAATCGTCGATCAGGCCGCGCGCGATCGAATCCGGCCGCGGCAGGCGAAAAATTTCCGGATCGTGCGATTGCCTGAGGAAATCCCGCGAATACCAGGCGGCGCTCTCTAATTCCTCGCCATCGACGGACAAAGCCGTCGTCGTCGCGCGGGCCGTGAACCCAAGCATGATCGAGGACGGAAAGGGCCAGGGTTGGGAGGAATGGTAGCGGATGTCGGCGATGTCGACGCCGGTCTCCTCCAGCACCTCGCGCGCCACGGCTTCTTCAAGGCTTTCGCCCGGCTCGACGAAACCCGCGAGGGTCGAACGCAGGCCCGGCGGCCAACTGGGTTGCCGCCCGAGCAGGCAGCGATCCTCATGCGCGATCAGCATGATCACGGCCGGGTCGGTGCGCGGAAAATGTTGGGTGGCACAGGCGATTTCGGTGCATTCGCGCAGATGCCCGGCATGCGTCGGGCGTGTCGGGGCGCCGCAAGAGCCGCAGAAACGATGGCGGTCGTGCCAATGGACAAGCCCGCGGGCATAGGCAAGAAGCGCGCCGTCACCGCGGGCGAGCAACGGCCCGAAACTGCGCAGATCGGCGAAGGAACCGCCTCCGGCACGCGCCGCGATCTCAAGTGGGTCACCGGTGGATACATCGAGGGCAAAAAAAGCCGCCTCGCCATCAAGACCCAGGAAGATGGGCGTTCCGCTCGATGCGGCGATGGTGGCGGCCAGGTTTGGG
Source organism: Rhodospirillales bacterium (assembly GCA_947445225.1). GTDB lineage: Bacteria > Pseudomonadota > Alphaproteobacteria > CACIAM-22H2 > CACIAM-22H2 > SHVT01. The sequence continues at coordinate 9,804 of CANFCX010000017.1, read as the reverse complement.
GAAAGCGTCACGCCACTGGGCGCCGGTTCCTGGCGGAAGAGGTTTTGCAGCCGCCATACCGGAACCAGGCGGCTTGAATTCTCGGCCAAACGCGCCGCGATCCAGGCGGAATCCCTCCTTCGATGCGCGGCGCGGTCGAGCGCCCCGCCTGCGTAGACGTTTACTTTTGCCATTGTGGCGAGCTTATCCACAGGCCGAGGGAAGCGGCAACCGGGCCGTCGAAAACTCCGGGGAATGGCCTTGCCTTGGCCAACCGGGAAACTGATATAGTGACTTCGGGAGGTTGGCGGCGGACGGGCTCCTCGCCAACCCGGCCAGGTCCGGAAGGAAGCAGCCGTAACGAGTTCAGGTCCGGGTCGTTCGTCCAGCCTCCCACCCGGCGCCCAATGCCCGTGGATCAACCGAGTCTCCGCCGGCCGCCGATGACCAGCCAGGAACCAGCCGTGCACTATCGCGTATTGGCCCGCAAATACCGGCCAACCAAACTGTCCGAACTGATCGGGCAGGGTGCGATGGTACGGACTCTATCCAACGCCTTTGCTTCGGGCCGGCTCGCCCACGCCTTCATGTTGACCGGCGTGCGCGGCGTGGGCAAGACCACCACGGCCCGCATCATCGCTCGCGCGCTCAATTGCGTGGGCGTCGATGGCAAGGGCGGCGCGACCGTCGATCCCTGCGGTGTTTGTGAACACTGCGTCGCGATCGCCGAAGACCGGCACATCGACGTCCTGGAGATGGACGCCGCGAGCCGCACCGGGGTCGACAATATTCGCGAAATCATCGACGGGGTCGGCTACCGCCCGGTGACCGCTCGGTTCAAGATTTACATCATCGATGAAGTCCACATGTTGTCGAAGGCGGCCTTCAACGCTCTCCTCAAGACGCTGGAGGAGCCGCCCGCGCATGTGAAATTCGTTTTCGCCACGACGGAAATCCGCAAAGTCCCGGTGACCGTGCTCTCGCGCTGCCAACGTTTCGATCTCCGGCGCCTGGATCAGGAAACCTTGGCCGCCCACCTCGCCGCGGTGGCGGCCAAGGAAGGAACGGTTCTGTCGGCGGCGGCGGCATCGCTGCTCGCGCGCGCGGCCGATGGTTCCGTGCGCGACGGCCTGTCATTGCTCGACCGCGCCATGGCTCATGCCGACACATCGCTTGGCGATGGTGAAATTCGTGAGCTGCTCGGCCTGGTCGATCGCACGCGCGGCTTCGATTTGCTTGAAGCAATCATGAGGGGTGATGTCGCGACCGCACTCGCCGGACTTTCCGCGCTCCATCGCGACGGCGCCGATCCGATTGCCGTGATCGAGGATTTGCTCGATCTCGTCCATTGGGTGACAAGGGTGAAGCTGACGCCGGACGCGGCCCGCGATCCCGCGACCTCGGAGATCGAGGCCAAGCGCGGCCTCGATCTCGCCCAACGTCTGGGCCTGCCGGCGCTCGCCCGGGCGTGGCAAATGTTGCTGAAGGGGTTGGGAGAGGCACGCGAGGCCCCGATGGGGCTGGCCGCCGCCGAAATGGTCGTCATCCGCCTTGCTTATGCGGCGGAACTGCCCTCACCGGCGGAACTGGTCGCGGCCTACCGGCAGGGGGCGCAAACGCCCTCTTCCCTAGAAGCGGCCGCGATTGGCGGGGCCTCGGCGAAAAAAGAGCCGTCCGCGGCACCACCTCAGGGTCTACCCGACGGTGCCGCAACCGGGGCAAGGCGGGGTGGCGCCGCAACACCGTCGCCGGGACAAACCCAGGCGGCGCTGGCGCGAAAACCGGAGGCTGAACCGGCCGTGACGCCGATTTCGGCGGCGCAAGCCAATCCCACGAACTTCGCCGAGCTGGTCGACCTTTTTGCCATGCGCCGCGAAGGCATCGTGCACGCCCACCTTACGAACAATGTCCATCTGGTTCGGTTTGAACCCGGCCGCCTGGAATTCCGGCAGACGAGCGAGGCGCCGGCGACGCTTCCCAGCAAGGTTGCGGCGCTGTTGAGTGCCTGGACCGGCCGGCGTTGGGTCGTCAGTCTCGCCAATGAACCGGGCGAGCCAACCTTGGCCGAGCGGGGACGGATCGAGGACGCCGCGGCGCGCGCGCAGATCGCCCGGCATCCGCTGGTCCGGGCGGTGCTCGACGTTTTCCCCGGCGCGACGATCGAAGCGGTTCGCCGCAAGGAGGCGCCGCCGGGCGGTGCCGAAATCGATGTGCCCCAGGAATTTGGCGAAGGAGACGAACTGTCATGAAGAATCTCGGACAATTGATGAAGCAGGCCCAACAGATGCAATCCAAGATGGCCGAGCTTCAGGAAAAGCTGGGTGCCGCCGAAATCAGCGGCGCGGCCGGCGGCGGGATGGTTACCGTCACCGTTTCCGGCAAGGGCGAGATGCGGCGCATCAAGATCGACCCGGCCCTGCTCGACCCGAAGGAAGTCGAAGTGCTGGAGGATTTGATCATCGCCGCGTGTAATGACGCGCGTATCAAGACCGAAACGCATGTCGCCGACGAGATGTCGAAAATGACCGGCGGCTTGTCGCTGCCGGCGGGATTTAAGCTGCCGATCTGAACGGCGTTCCCCGATGGGTGGCGCCGAAATCGAGCGGCTGATCCAGCTTCTCTCCAAACTGCCGGGGCTGGGGCCGCGTTCGGCACGGCGTGCGGCGCTCCACCTGCTCAAGCGCCGCGATGGTTTGATGCTGGCCCTGGCCCAGGCGCTGACCGCTGTCGCGGACGCGCTGCATAGTTGTTCATTATGCGGCAATCTCGACACCAGCGACCCGTGCGCCATCTGCAACGATCCGAGACGCGACGCCGCGACGTTGTGTGTGATCGAGGACGTGGCCGATCTGTGGGCGATCGAGCGATCCGGCGCCTTCCGCGGCCGTTATCATGTGCTGGGTGGGGTTCTGTCGGCACTCGACGGCGTCGGGCCGGAGGAACTCGCGATTGCCGGTTTGGTGCGCCGGGCCGCCGATCCCGCCGTGAAAGAGGTCATTCTGGCGATGAACGCCACGGTCGAAGGCCAGGCCACCGTTCACTACGTCACCGACCGCCTGGCCGGCGCCGGGGTGGCGGTCAGCCGCCTCGCCCACGGCGTACCGATCGGGGGCGAACTCGATTATCTCGACGACGGCACCTTATCGACCGCGCTCAATGCGAGGCGTCCGGTCTAGTCCGGCGTCTTGGCCGAAGCGATCCCAACGCTGGGTAGCGGCAGCTCGGGTTCCTCAAGCCTCACTTCGCCAATGCGCTCGGCGCGTTTGGTCACTTTCTCCGCCGAAATCCGAATGCTGCGCATGTCCTCGGTCGTATGTTCGAAATGCGTCTGCAACTTGGCAACACGTTCGTCGAGGCGAACGACGTCGCGGAGCAACGCCCCGACCTCTTTTTGGATCAGCCCCGCCTGCTCCTGCATGCGAACATCCTTGAGGATGGCGCGCATGGTGTTGAGCGTCGCCCACAGGGTCGTCGGCGACACGATGAATACGCGCAACCGGTGGGCGCGCTCGACCACCTCGGGGAACCCGGCGTGCAGCTCGGCATAGACGGCTTCGCTGGGCAGGAACATCAACGCACCTTCGGCGGTCATGCCCGGGACGATATACTTTTCCGCGATATCCCGGATATGCGTGACGACGGACGCGGCGAAGCTGCGTTGAGCCTGGATGCGCGCCGGCTCGTCGGTCGCCTCGCGCAGCGCGCGATAACCCTCCAGCGGAAATTTCGCGTCGATGGCGAGCGGTCCGTAAGGTGGCGGCAAATGCAACAGGCAATCGACGCGCTGACGCCCATCGATGGTGGCCTGAAATGAGTATTCCGCCGGCGGCAGCAGGTCGGCGACGATGCGTTCGAGCTGGATTTCGCCAAAGGCGCCGCGAGCCTGCTTGTTCGACAGGATGTCTTGCAAACCCACGACTTGGGTCGATAGCTTGGTTATCGTCTCCTGAGCCGTGTGGATGATGGCAAGGCGCTCGCGCAGATCGCCGAGCGTTATCGCCGACTGCGCGGCGGACTTCTCCAAGCCCTCATGGACACGTTTGGTCACCTCGCCGAGGCGTTCTTCCAGGGTTTTGGAAAGCGCCCTTTCCTGGGCCTGCAACCTTTCCCCAAGCTGGGACTGAGCCGTCGTGGATTGTTCCGCGATCTGGCTCAATCGCCCGGCAAGTTCGTTTTGCATCGAAACGAGCTTTTCCGCGGCGCGGGCGAGTCCGGCCACGTCGCCGCCCGCCGCCCGCCCGCGGCTCCAGGCCAGGATCGCGGCGGCCAAGGCCGTGGCAACAATCGCCAGAACGATCAGGAAGATGTCCATGACGGGCCGCGATTGCGCTCCTTATTCGGCCGCGCGGTACTTCGCTTCGCCCTCGTAATAGCGAGGAAAGCCGACCAGCGTCTTCAATTCATCGAAGGACAACGCCGATTTGGCGGCGACGCCGGTATTGGCGAGTTCGGTCAGCGAACGCTGCATGGCGACGATGGCGGCCGATAGCAGCTCGAGCGGATAAACCGCGATCTTGTAACCCATCTCCCCCAGCTTGACCGGCGGCAAGACCGGCGTTTTTCCGCCGAGCAGCAGATTGCACATCGTGGGCCGCTTGATTTCGCGGCAGAACCGCCGCATCTCGTCCTCGCTTTCGGGTGCCTCCAGGAAAATGATGTCGGCGCCTTCCTCGACGAAATCATGGCAGCGCTCCAGCGCGGCTTCATAGCCCAATACCGCGCGCGCGTCGGTGCGCGCCATAATCAGAACCTCGGCGCGCGTGCGCGCATCGACGGCGGCCCGTATCTTCATTCGAGCCTCGGCGCGGGACACCACCTGCTTGCCTTTGGTATGGCCGCATTTCTTGGGCCAAACCTGGTCCTCGATCATGACGCAGGCGGCCCCGGCGCGGGCGAAATCGGCGACCGTCCGCTGTACGTTCAGTGCGTTGCCGTACCCGGTGTCGCCGTCGGCCACGATCGGGAGGCTGGTGGCGTTGCAGATGTTCCGCAACTGGTCGAGCATTTCGGCGAAGGAGATCAACCCCGTATCGGGAAGGCCCAGCCGCGCCGCCGCCACCGAAAACCCACTCATGAACGAGAGCTTGTAGCCGGCATTTTCGACGAGCCGCGCTGAAATCGCGTCGTAACAAGCCGGCATCAAAAGCAGGCCGGGTTCGGCGAGCAATTGGCGAAGGCGCTGGGTTGGGGACATCGCGCCACTCCTTCAGGTTGCTGGAGACGGGGGAGTCGGGGGCGGACCATAACAGCGGACTTTCCGCCGGGCAACGAACCCGCCCTAACGAGGCTTCTTGACCGGCGCCGGCCTGCGATCTACCTACTGAACGACCGCATCAATGCCGACTCTGGAATCGATTCGCTTGGCCATGACCGTTCTCCCCATCATCATCGCGCCCGACCCGCGTCTTAAGGTGAAGTGCCGGCCGGTTGAGCGCGTCGACGCCCAGATCCGGCGTTTGATGGACGACATGCTCGAAACCATGTATCTCGCCCCCGGCATCGGGCTTGCCGCACCACAGATCGGCGTGAATTCGCGTATCATCGTCGTTGACGCCGCACGCGAGGGTGAAGATCGCCAGCCGATGCGCTTGGCCAATCCCGAAATCGTCTGGGCGAGTCCCGAGATGATCGCCTGCGAGGAAGGTTGCCTGTCGCTACCCAACCAATACGCCGATGTGACCAGGCCGGCGGAGGCGCGCATCCGCTACATCGACCACGACAACGAAATCCGCGAAATCCAGGTCAAGGGCCTGTTGTCGACCTGCATTCAGCACGAAATGGATCATCTCGACGGCGTGCTTTTCGTCGATCATCTGTCGAATTTGCGGCGCGACGTCATTCTCCGCAAACTGGTGAAGGCCCGGAAGACGCAGGCGACCGTCGGCGCCTAATCCCATGGAACGCCTGCGCCTCGCCTTAATGGGCACGCCGGATTTCGCGGTGCCCAGCCTGGATGCCCTTTTGGCAGCCGGCCACGATGTCGTCGCGGTTTATACCCAGCCGCCGCGCCCGGCGGGCCGCGGCAAACACCCGAGACCGTCGCCCGTGCAGACCGCCGCGGAAAATCGGGGGATTCTCGTGCGTGTCCCCGAAAGTCTGAAGGACGCCGCCACGCAAGCCGACTTCCGTGATTTGAATGCCGATGTCGCTATCGTCGCCGCCTACGGGTTGATCCTGCCGCGGGCGATCTTGGCGGCGACGCGCCTGGGCTGCATCAATGTTCACGCATCCTTGTTGCCGCGATGGCGCGGCGCGGCGCCGATTCAGCGCGCGATTTTGGCCGGCGACGACGAAACCGGCGTCACCATCATGATGATGGAGGCCGGTCTCGACACCGGACCGATCCTGCTGCAGGCGAAGGTGCCGATCACACCTAAGACGACCGCGTCCGCCCTCCACGACGAATTGGCGTCGTTGGGGGCCGGATTGCTCCAGCCGGCTCTCCGCGGCCTTGCGGCGGGGACTCTGCGCCCGGCGGCGCAGCCCACCGCCGGCGTCACCTACGCGGCGAAGATTGGACCGGAGGAAGGCCGCATCGATTGGCGGCGAAGCGCGGCTGAAATCGAGCGTCAGGTTCGCGCCCTCAATCCATCTCCGGGGGTCTGGTTCGATCTCACGGGTGAACGTATCCGGGTCCTTGGGGCCCTCGTTGTTGGAGGAGAGGGTCCGCCCGGAACCGTGCTCGACGATCGTTTGAAGATAGCCTGCGGCGACGCGGCCATCCGCATCGAGATGCTTCAGCGCGCCGGGAAGACGGCGATGTCGGCCGCCGATTTTCTCCGCGGCAATCGGCTTCCCGTCGGCACGATCCTGGCCTGATCGAGGGAATCGGTTTGCCGCGCTACAAGCTCCTCCTCGAATATCACGGCGGCAGTTTTGTCGGCTGGCAGCGCCAGGATAGCGGTCCATCGGTCCAGGCGGCGCTGGAGGATGCCGTCGCCAAGTTCACCGGCGAATCGGTCACCATCCATGGGGCGGGCCGCACCGATGCCGGCGTACACGCGTTGGGCCAGGTCGCCCATTTCGATCTTAGCAAGACCTGGCCGCCGGCCACGATCCGCAATGCCATCAATTTTCATGTGAAGCCGCATCCGATCGCCGTGCTCGCGGCGGAAGCGGCCGAAGACCGCTTTCACGCCCGGATATCGGCCAAGGGGCGCGCCTATCTGTACCGAATTCTCAACCGCCGCGCCCCCGCCGCCGTGGATCGCGGCCGCGTATGGCATGTCACCAAGCCACTGGATGTCAGCGCCATGCACGAGGCCGCCCAAGTTCTGGTCGGGCGCCATGATTTCACCACGTTTCGCGCCAGCCTCTGCCAGGCAAAATCACCGATCAAAACGCTGGACCTGTTGATCGTCGAGCGCCTGGGCGATGAGATCCGGGTAAGCGCGCGGGCGCGATCTTTCCTGCACCACCAAGTCCGAAACATCGTGGGCACGCTCGGTCTGGTTGGCCAAAGAAAATGGAATTCCGACGATGTCGCCGCGGCCTTGGCCGCCCGCGACCGCACACGTGGAGGTCCGACGGCGCCGCCAGACGGTCTTTATTTGACCGAGGTTTGGTTCTAGCCGATCGCCGCCACGACCGCGTCGATCGGCACGGTTATGCCCACCCGATGAAGGGTCAAACCGACCGAGTTGACGAGGAACCCGATGACAAAATCGAGGAAGACGATTCCCGCGGCGGCCAGAGGCGTGATCGCCAAGGCCGTCCGCGCGATGAACCATTGATAGGCGAGTACCGTCAGCACCGTCGCCAGATGGAGAACCCCGACTAAAGCGAGCGGGGCCAAATTCGAGGCCGCGACGATGACGACGGCGACGTATACCGCAAGCTGCAGGACGTTGGACCAATTGTAGGCGACGATATAGGCCACATAGCGGTCCGCGCGATTGAGAGGCCGCGTCAGGTAGAAAGCGGCAAGCGGGTACGCGACCCAGGCAATGACGTAGGCAATCGCCTCAATGGCGACAAAGCGAAGCCAGCCCTCTTCCTCGGGTGCCTGGCTGGCGCGCAGCGCCACGACCACCAAATAGCCGGGCAGGGCAACCAGCGCGGCGCCAAAGGACCGCCAATAACCCTCGATCGAAACATCGAACGCCTGCATGCCAGCGGCATCGAGCCGCGCCAGCCGGTAGGCGCCGTATAGTCCCTGCGCCGCCTCGCGCATCGTCACCATGGCTGGGCGAAGAAATCGTCGAGGATCGCGGCATAGACGTCGGTCAGCGCGCGGATATCGGCGACGGCACTCCGTTCGTCCGCCTTGTGCATGGTTTGGCCGACCAATCCGAACTCAACGACCGGGCAATAATCCTTGATGAAGCGCGCATCCGATGTGCCCCCGGTGGTGCTGGCCTCCGGACTGACGCCCAGGATTCGTTTCGACGCGCCGGCCACGATCTCGAACAATCGGCCCGGTGGGGTCAGGAACGCCTCGCCCGATACCTGGATTTCCAGCTCGTAAGGAACACCGGCCTGGTCGAAATTCCGCCGCAGCCACTTCTCCAGGCTGGCGCCGGTGTGCCGATCGTTGAACCGAATGTTGAACGCGGCGCGGGCAACGCCCGGAATCACATTGGTCGCGGGATTGGCGACGTCGACGGTCGTGATCTGGAGATTCGATGGCTGGAAATGTTCCGTGCCGCGGTCGAGTTCGGCCATGGACACCGCCGACAACATGGCCACGAGGCGGTGCACCGGATTTTCGGCGAGGTGGGGGTAGGCGGTGTGCCCTTGAATGCCGCGCACGACCAATTGCCCGGTGAGGCTGCCGCGCCGACCGATCTTGATCATGTCGCCCAATGTCTTCGGATTGGTCGGCTCCCCGACGACGCAGGCATCCAGCTTGACGCCCTTGTCTTTCAGCCAATGCAGGACCTTGGCCGTGCCGTTGATGGCGGGGCCTTCCTCGTCGCCGGTGATCAGCAGACCGATGGTGCCCGACGATCCGCCGTTGCCGGTCGCGATGCGCCGCGACGCGGCGGCGACGAACGCGGCGATCGCCCCCTTCATGTCGGCGGCGCCGCGGCCATAGACTTGGCCGTCGATGATCGCCGCGCCGAAGGGATCGACCGTCCAAGACGAGGCGGCCCCGACGGGAACGACATCGGTATGGCCGGCAAAGCAAAAACGCGGCCCCGAGCCGCCGAATTCAGCATAGAGGTTCTCAACATCCGGCGTGCCCGGCGCCGAGAATTTCAACCGATGGCACTGAAAGCCCAGCGGTTTCAGCGCCGCTTCGAGCACGGCGAGCGCGCCTTCATCGTGGGGCGTGACGGAGGGCCGGCGGATGAGCGCCTGGGTTAGCTCGACAGGGTCGATGGTCGCGGCCACGGGTTGCTCAGTCGCGTAGCAGCTCGTTGATCGCGGTTTTCGAGCGGGTTCTTTCGTCGACGCGCTTGACGATCACGGCGCAGTAGGTTGAAGGACCCGGACTGCCGTCGGGCAGAGGTTTACCCGGCATATTCCCGGGCACAACGACGGAATAGGCGGGAACGCGACCCATATGGATCTGGCCGGTGGCGCGATCGACGATACGGGTGGACGTTCCGATGAAGACGCCCATCGACAGCACACTCCCGGTTTCGACGACAACGCCCTCGGCCACCTCCGCCCGGGCGCCAATGAAACAATCGTCTTCGATGATGACCGGGCCGGTCTGCAGCGGTTCAAGCACGCCTCCAATGCCGGCGCCGCCGGAAATGTGGCAATTCTTCCCGATCTGGGCGCAGGAACCGATGGTCGCCCAGGTATCGACCATCGTGCCGCGGTCGACATAAGCGCCGACGTTGAGAAAACACGGCAAAAGGACCACGCCGGGGG
>CANFCX010000016.1 GCA_947445225.1 Rhodospirillales bacterium | reverse complement strand
TGGCTGGGTGAACTTGAGGATGCTATTGTCGGTCACGGCGTATCACTCCTTTGCTGGAGAAGTGGAGGCGTCGAACACCCCCACGATACGCCGCCTTACCCCGTCACGCCGTCACCAACTTCCGCGCATAGCTCTCTTCGCCGGCCGGCGAGGGATGTTGAGGAGACCCGCTCACCCCCGGGAACATCGCCCCTGATGGCGGGTCTGTCAACGCTTCCCGGCGGGGGCGTGATGCCGGTCACTGCTGCATTGCCGGCAATCGTGCCTTATTATCGCTAGTTGGGAATTGCGTCTCCCGGCGTGGTTCTCAAGACCTGCGTCCTTCAAGGAGTAGATGTCATGCGGTTCTATCCTTTGTCCTGGGTCTCCCTGGTCCTTCTGGCCGGCGTTTTGGCCCCGGTCGCGGCCCCCGCCATGCCCGCCGCGGATGCCAAACATCTGGTCGGGCGCACCGGCTTCGGCGCCGGCCCGGACGACATCGCCGCGCTCGACAAACTGACCCATGAACAAGCCGTCCGCCGCTTGTTGGACACGGCGCGCCGGGAGCCTTTCACCAAGCTGCCCGACTTCCTCGCGACCCGCCCGGATTGGCCAGGGCAATACCGCAGCAAGGACGATCTGGCGAAGCAGGAATTCAATCGCACGCGCGATCGCGAGGGCGCGGCGCTAAAGGCCTGGTGGTATGGCGAGATGATCGCCACGCCGTCCCCCTTCACCGAACGTATGGTGTTGTTCTGGCACAATCACTTCACGTCCAGCTTCGACAAGGTCCGGCAGCCGGACTTGATGTACAAACAACAGGCGATTTTCCGCCGCCACGCCTTCGGCAGCTTCCGCGCCATGTTGATGGAAGTCGCCAAGGACCCGGCGATGATCAAATACCTGGACAACGTCAGCAACAAAAAGGGCGGGGCCAACGAAAATTTCGCCCGCGAGCTGCTCGAGTTGTTCACCCTGGGCGAGGGCAACTACACCGAAAAGGACATCAAGGAAGCGGCGCGCGCCTTCACCGGTTGGCAGGTCAACGAAACCAACGGCACCTATTTCTTCAACGCCCGCGACCATGACGACGGCGCCAAGACCGTCTTCGGCCGCACCGGCAAATTCGGCGGCGAGGACATCGTCAACATCGTGCTCGACCAGCCCAAGGTGGCGCCCTACATCACCGCAAAGCTTTGGCGGAGCCTGATTTCCGACAATCCCGATCCGAAGGAGGTCGAGCGCCTAGCCGGCATCTTCCGCGCGAGCGATTACAACATCCGCGCGCTGGTCGAGGCGATGTTGCTGTCGCCGGCCTTCCTCGCGCCCGCCAATCGCGCGGTGCTCGTCAAATCTCCGGTCGATCTTTTGGTCGGCACCATCCGGATGCTCAACATGCCGGTCTCCGATACCGCGCCGCTGGTCGATTACGGCCGGCGCCTGCAACAGGACATCCTCAACCCGCCCAATGTGAAGGGCTGGCCCGGCGGCATCAATTGGGTCAGCACACACACGTTGATTCAGCGGCGCGACATCCTCGGCCGTTTCCTGCGTGGGGAGGAAGTCAACGTCGCCGCGCCGACCGGGATGGAGGCGATGATGGCCATGCAGGCCGCGGTCGATCCTGTCGAGACCAACCGGCCGCCGCCGCCGCTCCGCCAATTCGGCGTCGCCGGTTGGATGAAAATGAACCCACAGCTTGCCGGCAATCCGCAGGCGATCTCCAATATCTTGCTGGCCACCGCGCCGGTGGCGACGGTCTTCGACGGGCGCGATCCCAGCGTCATGATCGAGCGCATCCTGCTCGATCCGGCCTATCAAGTGAAGTGAGGGAGGCATCATGAATCGTCGTGATTTCCTGGTCCGCGCGAGCACGCTCGCACTCGGCGGATTGCTGCCGGCGGGTTGCGCCATCGCCCCCAAGACCGGCCCCAGCGGCGGCAGCACGGCCGGCCAGACCGTCGTCCTCATCGAACTCAATGGCGGCAATGACGGGCTGAACACCGTCGTGCCCTACACCGACCCGAAATATTATGAGCTGCGCCCGAAACTCGCGGTCGCCAAGACCGACGTGCTGCGCCTCAACGATACCCTCGGCTTCAACCCGGCGCTCAAGGCGCTGCAGCCGGTATGGGACAAGGGTGAGTTGGCCGTCGTTCTCGGCACCGGCTATCCGCAGCCCAACCGGTCGCATTTCCGGTCGATCGAAATCTGGGACACCGGATCCAACAGCGACGAGTTCGCCGACGAAGGCTGGCTCGCGCGTTATTTCGCGCTGCGCCGCCTGTCGCGGCCATCGGCGGCGGCCGATGGCGTGGTCTTCGGCCGGCCCTATGTCGGCCCGATGGTGGGCACCAACGCCCGCGTCGTGGTCCTGGACGATCCGGCGACGTTCGCGCGCCAGGCTAGACAGGTGCAGATGCCTGGCGGCGTTGGCGCCAATCCGGCTCTCGAACACGTCATGCGGGTGCAGGCGGAGGCGAAGGCGGCCGGCGCCGACATCGAAAAGAACCTCGCGCGCATGAACATCAAGACGGAATTCCCGCGTTCGGGCATCGGCGGCCAAATGCGGAACGCGGCCCGGCTGGTCGCCAGCGGCCTCGACATCCCCGTGGTCAAGGTTTCGCAAGGCGGATTCGACAATCACAGCTTCCAGCGGACGACCCATGACCGGTTGCTGCGCGAGGTCGCCGAAGCCATGACCGCCTTCCGCCTGGCGATGATCGAAAGCGGGATGTGGGACCGCGTGTTGGTCATGACCTATTCGGAATTCGGCCGCCGCCCCGCGGAAAACCGCAGCGAGGGCACCGACCACGGCACCGCGGCGCCGCATTTCATCATGGCGCCGCGCATCAAGGGCGGCTTCCATGGCCGCCAGCCGGCGCTGACCGACCTCGCCGATGGCGATCTCAAACACACCGTCGATTTCCGCAGCGTATATGCGACGGTGTTGAACCGCTGGTGGGGCGTGGAGTCCGCTCCGGTCCTTGGCCGCGCCCATGCCGAAGTCGGGTTCTTGGTGTAATCGGGCGCCCCTGGCGCATCGACGCCGCGCGTACGGCGCGGCGCGTCCCCATGTGTTAGACAAGAACCGATCCCGCGGGCGGGGCGCCCCGGATCGCACATCGGGCGTGCTGGAGGTATTTCGTTGAGGCGATTTCTAATCGGCATAACGGCGGTGCTCGGCTTGGCCTTGGTCGCGATCCTGGTCGTGCCGAGCTTTCTCGACTGGAACGCCTACAAATCGGTGATCGCCGAGAGCGTGCGCGAGGCCACGGGCCGCGATCTTCGCATCGATGGCGACGTCGATCTCGCGCTGTTGCCGACGCCGCGCCTTGCGGTCGGCGGTCTCAGGCTGGCCAATTTTTCCGGCGCCTCGACGCCCGACATGGTGCGCCTCAAATCGTTGCGGGCCAGCGTCGTTTGGTCGGCCCTTCTCGAAGGCCGCATCGAAATCGACAGCGTGACCCTGGTCGAGCCCGAAATCGACCTGGAAATCCTGGCCGACGGGCGCGCCAATTGGAGCTTCGCGGCGCCAGGCGCAAACGCATCGGTTGGCCAGGCCGGGTCGGCCTCCCCGGCGGGCGCGGCGCCGCCGATTCGGCTGGAACGGCTCGACATCGAACGCGGCCGCATCAGTTATCGCGACGCCAAGGGCGGGACCGCGGAAACGGTCGAAGGTGTGAACGCGCAGGTGCGGGCCGAATCCCTGCGCGGGCCTTTCCAGGCCTCGGGCGAGGCGCTCTTGCGTGGTGTCCCGGTTGGGTTCGAGGTGTTGAGCGGATTGTTGGCCGATGGCCAGGACTCGTCGTTCGGGGCGTCGTTCGACGTTAAGCCGGTTTCGGCCAAGGCCAGTTTCAAAGGTGGGTTCCGCGCCGGCGACTCGATCAAGCTGACCGGGCGGCTGCGCGCCGAAGGCGGCGATCTGGCCGGGCTCATCGACGCCTTTGGTCAAGCCAAGGTGGCCCCGCCGGCCCTGCGCCAGGCCTTCAGCGTCGAGGCGGCCCTGACCGTCGCCGCCGGCGCGCCCGTGTCGATCTCCGTCGACGACATCGCCCTCCAGCTTGGCGATATACGCGGCACCGGTGCCGCCAACCTCACGCTGGACAAGATCGCTCATGTGGATGTCGCGCTTTCGGTCAACCGGGTCGACCTGGACAAGCTGCTGGCGGCGCCGCCGCCGGCCCCCGGCCCGGTCGGCGGCGTCCGGCCGCTTGCGGCCTCGCCGCCGGCTGCCCCGGCGGGGGCCTTGGATGCCGGCATCGCCGCGTCCCTGACGGTGCCCAACGGCATCGAAGCGGCCCTCGACCTCACGGTCGATGGAATCGAATTCAGACGCGGCGTCGTGCGCCAGTTGCGGGTCAACGCCGCCATCACCGGCGGCACGTTGACGATCAACCAGGCCACCGCGCAATTGCCCGGCGGCTCCGAGGCCTCGCTGTTCGGCGTGTTGTCGATGGCCGGCGATCAACCCCGCTTCGAGGGCAATGTGGAAGCCGCCGCGGACAATCTGCGCGGGTTGCTCGATTGGCTGCAGGTCGATACCGGCGGCGTGCCTCAGGATCGCCTGCGTAAACTCTCCTTCGCCTCGACCCTTCGTTACGCACCCGGCGAGGTGCAGCTCGCCGGGATCGACCTTCACGTCGATGCGTCCCGCCTGACCGGCGGGGTCGCGGTCGCGCTGCGCCAACGGCCGGCCTTCGGCGCCGATCTGATTTTAGACCGGCTCAATCTCGACGCCTATCTGCCGGCGAGACCGGCCGCCGGCGCGACGCCCGCGCCCCAGGCTCCCGCCGCTGCGACGGCGGCGTCAGCCCCGGGCGGCTTTTCCGCGCTCGCGGGACGTTTCGACGCCAATCTCAAGGCGCGGGTCGACAATCTGACCGTCCGCGGTGAAGTGATCCAGGGCCTCGCCCTGGACGGCACGTTGCAGGCCGGTGTGTTGAACCTTCGTGAATTGGCGGTGCGGGATTTCGCCGGCGCTACCGGGAAGGCGAGCGGCACCGTGGGCGGGCTGGACGGCACGGCGCCGTCGGCGAAGCTCCAGATCGATGTGCGGACGGCCGACGCTGCCCGCCTGTCGCGCCTTGCCGGTCACGCGCTGCCGGCGGGGATCGGGCCGGCGACGGTGAACGGGCGTCTCGAGGGCAGCCTGCAATCGGCGGCGGTGGACATCGACGTGACCGCGGCGGGCGGCAAGGCCAAGTTCGCCGGCAAATTGGGCGATCTGGCCTCCGGCTTTCGCCACGACATTCACCTCGATATTTCTCATCCCGACACCAACCGCCTCATGCGGGTTTTCGGGCAGGAGCCGCCGAGTCTGGCGCTCGGGCCATTGACCGTCGCCGCCCGCGCCGAGGGCAATTTGCTGTCCACGGCCGTTGACACCGACCTCATCGTCGCCGGCGCCAAGACCAAGATCGCGGGAACGGTCTCCGGCCTGGTGCCTTTTGCGCCCCGTTACACCCTGCGGCTCGATTCGGCGCATCCCGAAGTCAAACAACTGGTCGCGAGCCTGGCCGGCCGCCAGACCGCGATCGACGGACCGTTTGCGCTGGCGATTTCGGTGAAAGGGACGGACTCGCAGCTCGACGTCGATACCATGACACTGCGCCTAGGCCCGATGAACGCCAAAGGCACGGCCCGCGCGGATTTGCGCGATGCCCGGCCGAAAGTCTCGATGGCCTTGAGCGGCGACGAGCTGTTGCTGGAGCCGTTCCTGGGCGGCGCCTTGGCGGCGTCCGCGATTGCCGGCGGCGGCCGCTCGGCCGGCCCGGCCCCGGCCCCGGCCCCGGCGCCAACCGCCCGCTGGTCGCGCGAGCCGTTCGATCTGGGGTTCCTCAAGGAATTCGACGGCGACCTCAAGCTCGAAGCGAATTCCTTGTCCCTCGATCGACTCCGCATGGAAAAGCCGCGGCTCGATTTGGGCTTGAAGGGCGGCATCCTCGACCTAAACGGGCTTACCGGCGTGTTGTTCGGCGGCGCTTTTGAAATGAAAGGCCGCGCCGATGCGCGCACGGCGTTCGTGGCCCAAGGAACGGCGGCGCTCACCCGCGCCGATATTCGCCAGGCTTTGCTCGCGACCGGGGGCGTCAATCTGGTTGGCGGCACGCTCGATGTCAGCCTTGGCCTCGGAGCCGGCGGCGCCAGCCCGACCGACTTGATCTCCAGCATCAAGGGTGAGGTCCGCTTCGCCGCCCATGACGGAGCGATCGAGGGTTTCGATCTGACCGCCGTCAGCGATCAACTGAAACGCCTGGACCGGGTCTCCGATCTTCTGTCGTTGATCGCCGCGGGCATGGGTGGGGGGCGCACGCGGTTTTCGTCGCTATCGGGCGTCTTTGCCCTCGATCGAGGCGTGGCCACGTCCAACGACATCAAATTCGTCGCCCAGGCCGGCGAAGGCCGCGCCACCGGCACCATCGATCTGCCGCGCTGGACGCTCGACCTGCGTAACGAATTCCGCCTCACCGAACACGCCAACGCGCCGCCCTTTTTCATGCGCCTTGAGGGCCCGATCGATTCGCCGCGCCGGATTTTCGAGACCCAGCAGCTTCAGGCCTTCCTGTTGCAACGGGGTGTCGGCGCCATCCTCCAGCGCGCCCTGCCGCAGGAACAGCGGCAAGGGCCGGCCGCGATCATTCAGGATTTGTTGCCGGGTCTGCTCGGGGTTCCGCGGGCGCAGCCCCAGACCGAACCGGTTCCGCCACAGCGGCGGCCGTGATCGGCCAGTTAGATCGCCTTACCCGACCCGTCGGCGATGTCGACGTAACCGCGCTCGATGGCCCGCTGCAACGCCTCGAAGGCCAGGCGGCCCTCGTCGTACAATTCGCGTTTGGTCCGCAATTCGGCGATGGTCGCGGGATTGGTCGGCTCCTTGGCGCGGCTCATGCGTAAGGCGGCCTCCAGATAATTGGCGCGCAGCTTGGCGACAGCCACGGCCAGGCCGAAGAAACTGTCGTTGTCCAAAGTCGGTATCAATTTGTGGACGACCTCGCGGTTGGCGGCGCGGATACCTTGTTCGACTTCGTTGAGGAAGCGCTTTTGGGCCATGAGGATCGAAGTTTCGGAGCGTGCCGGCATGGGATTCCCTTCCAAGGGTGTGGTTGAGGCGTCGGTTTTCGCGGGTGTTACCCGGTCCCGCGCGAGGGCGGGCGAGGACCTCGATTGGTGCGATCGTGGCCGGGATAATAGCAGAATCAAGGGCCTCCGGTGGCGATGGGAAAATCGACCTAGAAACGGGCGTCGCTACCGACGATCGTTGATTCGGCATCCGGCGCAATCCACGCTAGTATCCGTCGATCGCGAGTCGGGGCATGAGGTCGCGGTCTGGTTTGTTCGGCGTCATCGCGGGGTTTTCCGCTCGACGACGTCGTTGGTTCTGCCTCGGGAGTAATGGATGTCGCCTGAACAGTTCGCCGCGGTTTTAGTGGCCCACGCGTCGTATTTGGATGGCAAGGAAGGCGGCGCCCGCGCGAGCTTGAAGGACGCCAATCTCATCGGCCTGCGCCTGCCGAAGGCACGGCTTAGCGCGGCTGTGTTGTCCGGCGCCAATATGCGCGGCGCGCTTCTTTCCGAAGCCGATTTGAGCAAGGCCGATCTTTTCGGAACCAATCTCGAATATGCGGATTTGAGTTCGGCCTCGCTCGCAAATGCCGATCTGCGTGCCTGTCGCCTGCGCGGCGCCCGGCTTTCCGGGGCCGATTTGCGCGAGGCCGATGTCCGCGCCGGCGTGGTGACCTATGCCAAGGCCATGCGGAGCGGGCCGATGGCGAGCGTCAACGTGGCCGAATACACCAGTGCCGATCTGGCCGGCGCGCAGCTCGATCGCAGCCGGTTGGCGAAGGCAAATTTCACCAACGCCGACATGTCGGAATGCAATTTGAGCGAGGCCCAGGCTCAGGGCACGAAATTCTCCTTCGCCACCCTGCATGCCGCGAACCTCACCGGGGCCGAGTTGAAATCGGCGAACCTGACCGGCGCCGACCTCACGGGTGCGAATTTGGCGCTAGCCCGGCTCGACGGCGCCGATCTCACCGGCGCCAATCTCGCCGGCGCGTCGATCGAGGGCGCCGATTTTCGCCGCGCCATTCTCCGGCGCGCCGTGCTCGACGGCATCGACCCGGCCGCGCTCGCCCGCAGCGGCGCGATCATGCTGCGCAATGCCGAGCGGCTCGCGCCGGATTTGCGGACCGCGCTGCGCGAACACGAACAATGGATCACGTCCAACGGCGAGTCCGGCAATCGCGCCGATTTCTCCTATCGGGATTTGAGCGGCGCCGATCTTTCCGGCGCCGATCTTTCCGGCGCCGATCTCGCCGACGCCGTGTTTGTCGGCGCCAATCTCGCCGATTGTCTGTTCGTTCTGGCCAATTTCACCGGATGCGACCTGTCGACCGCCAATTTGTCCGGCGCCGATCTCGGCGGCGCGGATTTGCGTAAAGCCAATCTCAGCCGCGCCAATCTCGCGGGCGTCAATCTCGGCCCGGTCGAACTCAAACGCCCCGACGGCACACCCAGCGGGAAGTTGTGGTCGGCGATGCTTGACGGCGCCGACCTGCGCTTCGCGAATTTGACGGGCGCCAATCTCACGGGAACGAAACTGCGCGGCTGCGATCTGTCCGGCGCTGTCATCACTCGCGCGGTCTTCACCGAGGCCGATCTGACCGGCGCGGTCATGCCGAACCTGCGGACCTAGGGCGCCAACCACGGCGCATTTCGGCAGGCGGCGGCGGCTCGGTGCGTGGAATTTCACACCCCTCCGCCGGCTTTTCATGTAAGAACGCGTCACATGGGCTGGTCAGGACAGGGTTCCGACGGTGGCCGCGGTTATCACCACGGCAATCTGCGCGAGGCATTGATCCGCGCGGCGCTTCATCTTATCGCCGAAAAAGGTCCGGCCGGATTCACCTTCGCCGATGCCGCGCGCTGGGCCGGAGTCAGCTCGGCCGCGCCCTACCGCCATTTTCGCGACCGCGACGCCCTGATGGCCGACGTCGCCCGCCGCGGCTTCGAACAATTCGAGGCGGCCCTGGAGAAGAGCTGGAACAATGGCCGGCCCGATCCGTTCTCGGCGTTTGAAAATGTCGGCCGCG
This sequence comes from Rhodospirillales bacterium, assembly GCA_947445225.1. Lineage (GTDB taxonomy): Bacteria > Pseudomonadota > Alphaproteobacteria > CACIAM-22H2 > CACIAM-22H2 > SHVT01. The sequence continues at coordinate 24,668 of CANFCX010000016.1, read as the reverse complement.
CTTATCTCGCCTTCGCGCGCGGGGAGCCGGCCTATTATTCGGCGATGTTCGAGGCCGGCGTGCCGATGGAAGCCGATCCCGGCCTGCGCCAGGCCGCCGACGCCGCTTTTGGCGTATTGCGCAAGGCGTCGGAGAGCCTCACCGCGCAGCTCCCGCGCGAAAGCCGTCCCCCGGCGCTGATGATGAGCCTTCATGTCTGGGCGATGGCCCATGGCATCGCCTCGTTGTTTGCCCGCGCCGATGCCGGCCGCCGCAAGCTGCCGATGTCGGCCGAGGAGTTGCTGGAAGCCGGGCTTCTCATCTATTTGCGGGGTCTCGGACTCGATCCGGCGGGCCCCCGGTAGCGATGGGCTGGTTAGCCCCTTGACAGGAGCGGGTGGCGACCCCATTATGTAAATGTCATTAACATTCACATTGGGAGATCACCCATGAGCATTGCCGCGAGACTGGATGATTTGAGCGACGTTGTCGGCGGCATCGTCGCGAAAATCGACGACATGGGCAAACCGGCCTGGATCGCGCTGCTCGTGCTCGGCTTCATCTTTGCCTGGCCCTTCGGTTTGGCCCTTTTGGCTTACCTCATATGGAGTGGAAGAATGGGATCGCGAAAACATCGTGGAATGGGTTTTTGGGGTTCGCGCGCCAACCACGGGCACCATGCCTGCGGGACGAGCGGGAACCGCGCCTTTGACGAATATCGCGAAGAGACACTGCGCCGCCTGGAAGATGAACAAAGCGAATTCCGGGAATTCATGGACCGTCTGCGCCACGCCCGCGACAAGGCCGAATTCGACCAGTTCATGGCCGATCGCGGCCGCCGGCCGCCGCGTGCGCCCGAGCCGGAGGGGCACGGCGCGCCCAACCCCATGGGCTGACAGCCCTACCCCCGGACCGAAACAGCCATGGCGCGGCCGCCAAGCCGCGCCATGGTTTTTTTGCGTCCATGGTTCTGACCTCCCAAGCGGTCACATCCCGGTGTTAGTGTAGCCGCGTTGGCGCAATTGGAAGCGTCGCACTATGGGTGGATATGGCTGAAGCGCATTCACGCGGGATGAGGCATTCGCCGGACCCCGCCGCCGATCTCGCCAAGGCGCGGGACTGGCGGGCGCTGCGCATGGCGCTGCCCTATTTGTGGCCGCGCGACGATCCGGGTCTGCGCGCCCGCCTCGTGCTTTCCGTGATCCTGCTCAACGCCGCGGCGTTCGTGAACGCCCTCGTCCCGGTGTTGTTCGGCCAGGCCGTGGACCAGCTGTCGCAAACCTCCAGCGCGTTAGTCGCCCCGGTGGCGCTCGTCTTTGCCTATGGCTTCGTACATTGGCTCGGCAAGGCGCTGAACGAGCTGCGCTGGACGCTTTATGGGCCGATCGAGCAAAGGGTAAAGCGGTATCTCGGTCTGGCGGCCTTCCGCCACCTCCACGAATTGTCGCTCCGTTTCCATCTCGGACGGCGCACCGGATCGCTCAGCCGGGTTCTCGATAGCGGGCTGCGCGGCACCGACGAGCTGCTGTTCAACGTCGTTTTCATCATCCTGCCGCTTTTCGCCGAGATCGCGTTCATGTGCGCGGTGTTGCTGGCCTGGTTCCAGCCCGTCTTCGCCTTGCTGGCGGTGGGCACCCTGGGGCTCTACACGGTGGCCCTAGTCATTGGCTCGGAGTGGCTCCGCCGCCACCAGCGCCGGGCGGTGATCGAACAGAACGAGGCGCATGGCAAGGCCATCGACGGCCTGCTCAACTACGAGACCGTGAAATTCTTCGGTAACGAACGCCACATCGCCGATCGTTACGACGAGGCTCTGCACCGAGTCGAGAAACTGACGGTGCAAGCCCTGATCGGACGCAGCATCACCGGCCTCTTGCAGGTCTCGATTCTCGGTGTTGGCCTGACCGCCATGTTGTTGCTGGCCGGGGGCGAGACGGCTTCGGGCGGCATGACGGTCGGAGATTTCGTCATGGTCAACACCTACATGATGCAGCTCCTGCGTCCGCTCGATCGCATGGGGCAGCTCTACCGGCAGATCAAACAGGCGCTGATCGATGTCGAAAATCTCATGGCGCTGTTCGAGCAGCCCCCGGAAGTCACCGACAAACCGGGGGCGATCGCGCTGCCCAAGGGGCCGGGCGAGGTCCGGTTCGAGAACGTCACCTTCGCTTACGATCCGCGCCGGGGTCCGGTGTTGAACAATGTGTCCTTCACGGTCGCGCCGGGCAGGGTGCTGGGATTGGTCGGATCCAGCGGCGCCGGCAAATCGACGATCGGCCGATTGTTGTTCCGCTTTTACGATCCGACCGGCGGCCATATCCTGATCGACGGCCGCGACCTGCGCGAGGTTACCCAGGCCAGCCTGCGCGCCGCCATCGCCGTGGTGCCGCAAGACCCGGTGCTGTTCAACGAATCGATCTATTACAACATCGCCTTCGGGCGTCCCGATGCGGGGCGCGACGACGTGATCGCCGCCGCGCGCCTGGCGCAGATACACGATTTCGTGGCATCACTTCCCGACGGCTACGACACCATGGTCGGGGAGCGCGGCTTGAAGCTTTCGGGCGGGGAAAAACAACGCGTGGCCATCGCCCGCGCCGTTCTCAAACAACCGAGCATCTTCCTGTTCGACGAAGCGACCTCCGCCCTCGACAGCCACACCGAAAAGGCGATTCAGCGCAGCCTGCGCGAGGTGTCGCGCGGAATGACGACCCTGGTCATCGCCCATCGGCTCTAGACCGTCGTGGACGCGGACGAAATTATCGTCCTGGAGGATGGCGCGGTGGTGGAGCGCGGCCGGCATGACCAACTGCTCCGCCTGTCGGGACGATATGCCTCGCTGTGGGCGCGACAGCAAGAGGCGCTGGAAGCGGCGGACTAGGCGGTCTGGGCAAGAGGAATAGGCGCAATGACACGCGATGAATTGGTCGAAGTGCTCAATGGCCATGCCCGCTACCTGAACGGCGACAAGGACGGAAGGCGGGCGGATTTGAGCGGCGCCTCGCTGGCGGGCTTTCATTTGCCGCGGGCGACGTTGAAAGGCGCGCAGCTGGCCGGCGCCGATTTGCGCGGGGCGGTGCTGACCGGCGCGGATTTGAGCTACGCCAAACTGGCCGGCGCCGACCTCGAAGGCGCGGATTTGATCGAGGCCAATCTTTTCGGTGCCGATTTGCGCGGCGCCAAATTAAAGAACGCGAAATTGTCCCGTGCCGATCTGCGCGAGGCCGACCTTCGTCTAGGGGTCTTCACGCAGCCCAATCCCGACGCCGCGCGTCTTGGCCCCAAACGAATAACCCAGGCCGCGCACACCGTTTTGACCGGAGCACAGCTCGATCGGGCGCGACTCGGCAAAGCCGATTTCTCCAATGCCGATCTGACGAACTCCAACCTCGCCGCGGTGTCGGCGCCCGAGGTCAACTTCATGGGCGCGATATTGCGCGACGCCGATCTTTCCGGCGCCGATTTGACCGGGGCCAATCTCGCCGATGCTCAATTCCAGGGCGCCAACCTGACCGGCGCCAACCTTTCCCAGGCCGTGGTCGAACGCGCGGATTTTGCGCTGGCGGTGTTACGCCGGACCAAAATCGAGGGCGTGGATTTTTCGGCCGGGGCGCTCGATCGCGCGGTCATGCTGAAGAACCCGGAGCGGTTGCCTGGCGACCTCCATGTCGCCCTGCTGGCGCATGAACGCTGGATCGCCAGCAACGGCGCCGATGGCGCGCGAGCGAATTTCGCCGGGCGGAACCTGGCGCGCGTCGATCTGTCCGGCGCCGATCTCAGCGGTGCCAACCTTAAAGGCGCCACCCTGACCGGCGCGCGGCTTGCCGACTGTCTGCTGGTCATGGCCGATCTTGCCTCCGCCGACATGACTGGCGCGGACCTGACCTCGGCCGATCTCGGCGGCGCCGACCTCAACCAGGCCATTTTCAAGGATGCCGGCCTTGCCCATGCCAATCTCGGCCAGGTCGAACTTAAACGCCCGGACGGCACACCCGATGGCCGGCTGTGGCCGGCCAATCTGGAGGGCGCCGATATGCGGCGCGCCGATCTCACCGGCGTAAACCTGCACGGCGCGCGCCTTGCCGGCGCCAATTTCGACGGCGCCTTGCTTGCCGGCGCGGATTTGACCGGGGCCGACATCGAAGCCGCGCTTAACCTTACCCGCCGCCCGCCCGGTTCGGCCTAAGATTGGCCCTCGAGACAAGGACGCGACGACGACATGCGAGATACAGAAACGAACCCGGTGACGGCCCGCGCGCCATCCAACGATGCCGCCCCATACCGCCTGCTTCACACGATGATCCGGGTCAAGGACCTGGAGGTATCGTTGTTTTTCTACACCGGCCTGCTCGGCATGCGGCTGCTACGCAAAACCGACTACCCTTCCGGGAAATTCACGCTGGCGTTTGTCGGCTATGGGCCGGAAGCAACCCAGGCGGTCATCGAGTTGACCCATAATTGGGGTCGCGAGGAGGCCTATGACATCGGCACCGGATTTGGCCATCTCGCGATCGGCGTCCCCGATCTGGCCGAGGCCTGCGCCCGCCTGAAAAACGCCGGCGTGCCGATTCCGCGGCCGCCGGGGCCGATGGCGCATGGCGGCACCAACATCGCCTTTATCGTTGATCCCGACGGATACAAGGTGGAGCTGATCGAGCGGCCCTGACGGTGCCGCTCGCTCGGCGCGATCCCCGCATTATTCCGCGGCGGCTCGGCCCTTTTTGCCGGCGGCCTTGCGCGTGCCGGGACGCCGGGCGATGCGCCGGGGTGCTTCGCCGTCAAACGGCTGCGAAAACATGGTGACCGAGGGTACGCCGCGCTTGATGACGTCCAGCACGCTTGATGTCGACGTGCGGACAATGCCGGGAGTCTTCGCCAGCCTTTCGGTGATGAAGGTGAGCAAATCCGTGTTGGTGCGAAACAGCGCGCCGACGAAGATGTCATAGCCGCCGGAAACGACGCCGACGAAGAAGACTTCCGGCCGGTCCGCAAGCGCGTTGGCGACGGAGCGCAGCTTGGAAAGCTCGACTTGGACTTCGATCAACGCCCAAATCTGGTAGCCGAATTTCAACGGGTTCATCATCGTCGAAAACTCGATGACGCCTTGCTTGATCAGCCGGCCCAGGCGGTGGCGGGCCGTGGATTCCGGGACTTTGAGCCGCTCGGCGATTTTCGCGACGGAAACGCGCGCATTCTGGTTAAGCGCGGTCACGATACCTTGATCGACCGCGGACAGACGGAAATTGGTCATGAAGAATTTCGCCCTATGATTGAAAAATCGCCGAGATTTGGCGGAAAGCGGAAGTCTATAACGAATCATCATTCCGTCGGCAACGCATTTCCAATACATCGCATTTCCCGCGGAAAAAACCTCGCTTGTGGTCATTTCCGATAAGTCAACCAACGACATTGGCGATATCTATAATATAACATTTACAATCCAAGATTGTATCTGGCGGGTGCCGGTCCCGCGTCGTCGATCCCCGCCGCCCTCGGGGCGACAGGGCATACACGAGCCTGTGTCTTGCCGCTGGCTTGAATGCGAACGCGGGAAACCGTAGGTATGAGGAAGGATTTCCCCGCAATCCGGCGTATGATTAAAGCGGTAATAGGACGCATCACCGATGAGACGGCGATCGATATTTCTATCCGCGGTGTTGATGGTGACGGCGGCGGGAGCCGGCGGCGCGTGGTGGCTGCTGGCCGCGCAAGCGGACACGACGCCGGCCTGGCGCGCGCAGCCGGTCGTGCTCGGCAGCGTGGAAGACATGGTTTCGGCCGTCGGCACGCTGCAGCCGCGCGAATATGTCGATGTCGGCACCCAGGTCTCGGGCCAGGTTAAGAAAATCCATGTCGGGTTCGGGGCGAATGTCGAGCAGGGCCAATTGCTGGCTCAGCTCGATCCCACCGTCTATGAAGCGAAGGTTGGGGCGGACATGGCGCAGCTCAACAATTTGCGCGCCCAGATCGCCGACCGCACGGCGCAGCTCGCGCTCGCCGATAAGCAGATGGAGCGTCAGCGCCGCCTTCTTGCCGAGCGCGCGACCAGCCAGGATGCCTTCGACATCGCCGAATCCGGCCGCAAATCGCTGGCCGCCCAGATCCAGGCGCTGGAGGCCCAGACCAAACAGACGGAAAATACGCTGAAAGCCGACACCGCCAATCTGAGCTACACGCAAATCTACGCGCCGATCTCCGGCACCGTGGTCGATATCCTGGCCAAGACCGGCCAGACGCTGAACGCCAACCAGCAGGCGCCGATCGTGCTGCGGATCGCCGATCTCGACACGATGACGGTGTGGACGCAGGTCTCCGAGGCCGACGTCAACAAGCTGCGCATCGGCATGCCCGCCTATTTCACCACGCTCGGTCAAATCGACCGGAAGCGGGAAGGTGTGCTTCGCCAGGTTCTGCCCACGCCGACGGTCGTCAACAACGTCGTGCTCTATAATGCGCTGTTCGACGTGAACAACCCCGACCGCGATTTGTTGCCGCAGATGACCGCCCAGGTCTTTTTTGTCATCGCCCAGGCCCGCAACGTTCCGGTCGTTCCCATGGCGGCGTTGCGCCCGGTGGCGCGCACCGGCAACCGTTACATCGCGCGTGTCGTCGAAAACGGCCAGCCCGTCGACCGCGCGGTCGAAATCGGCGCCACCAACCGCGTCATCGCCGAGATCCGATCCGGCCTCAAGGCCGGCGATCAAATCGTGGTCGACGCCGCGGGAACGCGCCGTCCCGCCCGATGACCGCGCTCGACGGCTACGCCCAGGATGCCGCCGAGGCGCGGGACGCGCCGCAATCGTCGGAGGCGCCGGCCGCCGAGCCTTTGATCCGCATCCGCAACCTGACGAAATCCTTTCAACGGGGCACGTTCGAGGTGCCGGTGCTGCATGGCATCTCGCTCGACATCGTGGCCGGCGAATTCGTCGCCATCATGGGCTCGTCAGGCTCCGGCAAGACGACCTTGATGAACCTGATCGGGCTTCTCGACCGCCCGAGCGGCGGCAGTTATTCCTTCGCCGGGCAGGAGATGTCGGGGTTGGACGCGGAGGACCGCGCGCTTTTGCGCCGCGACGCCTTCGGCTTCATCTTTCAGCAATACAACCTGATGGCCACCGAAACGGCGGCGGCCAATGTCGAAATGCCCGCCATCTATGCCGGGCTGCCGGGGGCCAAGCGGCGGTCGCGAGCGCGCGAAATATTGACTCAGCTTGGCCTTGGCGACCGCCTCGATCACCGCCCGAGCCAGCTTTCGGGAGGCCAGCAGCAACGTGTTTCGATCGCGCGCGCGCTCATGAACGGGGGCGCGGTCATCCTGGCCGACGAGCCGACGGGCGCGCTCGACACCCGCAGCGGCAAGGAGGTCATGCGCCTCCTCCACGATCTCAACGAACGCGGGCATACGATCCTGTTGATCACCCACGACCCGGAAGTCGCCGCGCAAGCCAAACGCGTCGTCGAAATCCGCGACGGGTTGGTCGTTTCCGACCGCCGCCTGTCGCGCGACGCGCCCGCCCCCCGTCCGCGTTGGACGGCGCCGCCGCGGCGCCGCTTCGCCGTGCCCTTCGATCTGCTCGCCGCCGTGGGCATGGCGCTGCACTCGCTGCGCGCCAATCTCATGCGCACGGTTCTAACGTTGCTCGGCATCATCATCGGCGTGGCCTCGGTCGTCGCCATGCTGGCGATCGGGGGCGGCGCCAAACAACTCATCGTCGATCGCATCACGGCGATGGGATCGAATCTTCTGTTGGTCCGCCCCGGTGCTCCGAACATCCGCAACTCCGGCGGCGTCACCACTTTGGTCGCGGCCGATGCCGAGGCGCTGACGGACTTGCCCAATGTCGTGGTGGCCGTGCCGGAATATCAAAGCAGCGCCACCATCCGCACCGGCGGCAGCGACTATTGGACAACGGTGAATGCCGGCGGCTCCGATTTTCCGATTGCCCGCGACTGGCCGGTCGCCACCGGCGTCTTCTTCAACGACGACGATTTGAAGGACTACGCGCCCGTGGTCGTGCTCGGCCAGACCCTGGTCAGGGTCATGTTCCCGCCCGATACCGATCCGCTGGGCCAATTCGTTCTGCTCAACAACATTCCGTTTCAGGTCATCGGGACGATGGAGCCCAAGGGCGCCTCGCCCGGCGGCGGCAACGATCAGGACGACATCGCCATGGTGCCGCTGACCACGGGAACATTGCGTTTGTTCGGCCAGCGCCATCTGCGCACGATCACCGTGAAGGTCGCCGATTTCGAAAAGATCGACGTCACCGAAGACGCGATCCGGCAGTTGTTGATCGCGCGCCACAAAAAGGAAGACTTCCAAATCCGCAACATGGCCTCGATCATCGCGACCGCGACGGAGACGCAAAGCACCCTCACATTGTTGTTGGGGTCGATCGCGGCGATTTCGCTGCTGGTCGGGGGCATCGGCGTCATGAACATCATGTTGGTCAGCGTGACCGAACGCACGCGCGAGATCGGCGTGCGCATGGCCGCTGGCGCGCGGCGTTTCAACATATTGTTGCAGTTCAACACCGAGGCGCTGGTGTTGTGCACCTTCGGCGGTCTGCTCGGCGTCGGCGCCGGGCTGGGTGCCGCCTGGGCGTTCCAGAGTTTCGGCAAACCGGTGGTTTATGCGGCGACACCCGTAGTTCTCGCCTTCGGCTGCGCCTTTTTCACCGGGTTGCTCTTCGGCTTCCTGCCGGCGCGCAAGGCGGCCAACCTCGATCCGGTCGCCGCGCTCGGCGCGGATTAACCCGAATGGCGATCCGCGCCTTGGCGTTTCTCGGACTCGCGTGTTTGGCGACGGGGTGCGCGTTGGGCCCGAATTACGTCAAGCCCGAGGTGCACATCCCCGCCGACTGGGAATCGCGTATCGATGCCAGCGGCGTGTGGCCCGACGCGCGCTGGTGGCAGGGCTTCCGCAGCGGGGAACTCGATCGCCTGATCGGCGAGGCGACGGAAAACAATCTCGACCTCAACGCGGCCTATGCCCGCATTCTTCAGGCCCAGGCCCAGGCCAAAATCGCGGGCGCGGCGCTGTTGCCGAGCTTGAACACCTCCGGCGGCTTCGACCGCAACTGGGCGACGCGCGCCGCGGCCCGCGGCGGGACCTCGGTGGTGGTGAGTTCGAATTATCAGGCCTCGATCGGCGCCAGTTATCAGGTCGATCTGTTCGGCGCCAATGAAGCGGATCGGCAATCGGCCCTGACCCGCCTCGAAGCCAGCCGCTATGACCTCGAAACCGTGGCCATCACGCTGTATTCCGATGTCTCCAGTACCTATTTCCAGGTTCTTTCGCTGCGGGACAGGCTGCGTCTGGCGGGCGAAACGCTGCGCATCGCGACCGATGTCTTGGCGGTGCTGGAGCGGCGCCGGGCGGAAGGACTCATTTCCGATCTCGAAGTCTCGCAGCAGCGCAGCGCGGTGGCCAGCCAGCGCGCCAATCTGGTGTCGCTTCAGCAGGCGGAGAGGGTGGCGCTCGACGCGCTGGCTGTGTTGCTCGGCCGCAATCCGCAGGGATTTGCCGTTGACGGACGGTCGCTCGCCGATCTGACCCTGCCCGGACTCGCCGCGGGTCTGCCCGCCGGCCTGCTGCAACGGCGTCCCGACATCAGAAGGGCCGAGGCCAATCTGCGGGCGGCCGGGCTCGATACGATCGGGGCGCGCGCCGCGCGTTTTCCTAGCCTCGATCTTTCGGCACAACGCGGCTGGCAGGGCGCCACGCTGCCGGCGCTCTTCAGCGCCTCGGGTCTGTCCTACGGTTTTGGCGCCTCCCTCGCGGCGCCGCTTTTCCAGGGCGGTCGGCTCGAAGGCGGTGAAGATGCGGCCAGGGCGCGTTTCCAGGAATTGATGGAGACCTACCGCGCCGTGATTCTGGCCGCCTTTCGCGACACCGAAGACGCCTTGAGCGCCACCGACACCTCCGATCGCCGTTTGGAACTGGCGCGGGAGGCGCTCGATCAGGCGCGCGAGGCCTTTCGTATCGTCGAAGCCCGGTTTCTCGCGGGTTCGGTTGATTTTATCAATGTTCTCGACGCGCAGCGGACGGTTTTTCAGGCCAATGATGCCGTGGTCCAGGCCGCGCTTGACCGCTACACCGCGGTCGTCAACCTCTATACCGCCGTCGGCGGCGGTTGGGATGGCGTCTAGGCGGCGCGGTTTCCTTGGTTATAAGCGGCTGCCGCGCCGCCTGAATGCGGATCGCGTCCCGGCCGTTGCGCGGCGGGTTGGGCGGCCGGCGTGTCGGTCGCGCCGGCAGGTTCCTCGGGCGCGTCGAGTTGCCGCACCGTGCGTTCGATGTTGAGAAGTATGGACTTAATATCGAGGGCTTCAAGCATGGGGGTCTCCGGTTAAGACACTGCCATCTTGGCGCCTCGCCCCGGTCGCCATGCATCATGCAAAAGCATGATACCAACTAAAGTATATAGCCTAAATCTTGATCCGGTCCATCGAAAATTCACAAGGCCTATTCACGTGGATGGGCAGGATCGCGCGTCGCGTTATTTGAGTGCACCACGAGCAGCTCCTCTGCCGTGTCGTTGTCCTCAATTGTGCTGGCGCCGTTCACGACGGCCCTCCGGCGTCTGAGGTTGCGGTGGACATCACCTTCGTTCGCGCGTGGCCGATTTCCGTATCGGCGTGATGCGGCGACGCCGGCATGGCTGACATGCCAAAAGCGAATGTGCTCCGCGGCATCGATTCACTTTCACAAATCGACCGCGGCATATAAGAATATTCGCGGGCCGGTTAATGATTGCGCCAGTTTTCGGTGCGGCGCGGCCTTTGGGATGCGTGTGATGTCGTTGCCGGCCAGACAAGGGCTCTATGACCCTGCGAACGAGCATGACGCTTGCGGCGTCGGCTTCGTGGTCAACATCAAGGGCCGCAAGTCGCACGATATCATCCATCGCGGCTTGCAAATTCTGGTCAATCTCGACCATCGCGGCGCGGTCGGCGCCGACCCGCTGGTTGGCGACGGGGCGGGTTGCCTTATCCAGATGCCGGACGCATTGCTGCGCGACTGGGCGGGAAAGAAGGGCCTGACCCTGCCGCCGCCCGGCCATTACGCCGTGGCCATGTGTTTTCTGCCGCAAGACGAAAAATCCCGCGACTTCGCGGTGGCCCATTTCGAACATTTCATCAAGGTCGAAGGCCAGACCGTGATCGGGTGGCGGGACGTGCCCGTCGATCCCACCGGCCTCGGCAAACGTGTGATCGAGACCATGCCGGTCATCCGCCAGGCGATCGTGGGCCGCAACCCCAATCTGGCCGGTCAGGACGCGTTCGAGCGCAAACTTCTGTCCATCCGCAAACAGGCGCAGAACCCGATCGCCGAGCTTGCGCGCAAACATAATTTGCCCGGCCTCACACAACTTTACATCCCGTCGTTTTCGACCAGAACCATGGTCTATAAGGGGCTGCTGCTGGCGCCGCAGGTCGAGAGTTTCTACGACGATCTGCGCAATCCGCTGACGGTGTCGGCGCTGGCCATGGTTCATCAGCGGTTCTCGACCAACACCTTCCCATCCTGGCGTCTAGCGCATCCCTATCGCTTCATCGCCCATAACGGCGAAATCAACACCGTGCGCGGCAACGTCAATTGGATGTACGCGCGCCGCCATTCGATGTCCTCGCCTCTGATCGGCGCCGATCTCGACAAGATGTGGCCGCTGATCCCGCATGGGCAATCGGACACGGCCTGTATCGACAACGCGCTGGAATTGCTGGTCGCTGGCGGCTTCTCGCTGGCCCAGGCCATGGTCACGCTGATTCCGGAGGCGTGGTCGGGAAACAAGCTGATGGACCCGGCGCGCCGCGCTTTCTACGAATACCACGCGGCCTTGATGGAGCCGTGGGACGGCCCCGCCGCGATCGCCTTCACCGATGGCCGCCAGATCGGCGCGACGCTTGACCGCAATGGGCTGCGTCCGGCCCGCTACATCGTGACCGACGACGATGTGATCCTGGCCTCCGAATCCGGCGTGTTGCCGGTGCCCGAGGAAAAAATCGTCCGCAAATGGCGGCTACAGCCCGGCAAGATGCTGCTGATCGATCTCGAAGAAGGTCGCATCATCGACGATTCCGAAATCAAGCGGGGGCTCGCCGATGCCCATCCCTATCGCGAGTGGCTGAAGCAGACCCAGTGCAAACTCGAGGATCTGCCGGAACAAGCGGCGTCCACGCCGGTGCTGTCGAACGATCCGATGGCCTTGCGTAAACGCCAGCAGACCTTTGGCTATACGCAGGAAGACCTACAATTTTTCCTGGAGCCGCTGGCCAAGGACGGCGAGGACCCGGTCGGTTCAATGGGCACCGATACGCCGGTCGCCGTGCTCTCGCGCAAACCGAAGCTGCTCTACAATTACTTCAAGCAGAACTTCGCCCAGGTCACCAACCCGCCGATCGATCCGATCCGCGAAGAACTGGTGATGTCACTGGTGTCGATGATCGGGCCGCGGCCGAATTTGCTCGGCCTGCATGCGGGGACGCATTATCGGCTCGAGGTCTCGCAGCCGATCCTGACCAACGGCGATCTCGAAAAAATCCGCTCCATCTCGACATTGGTGAATGGGGCGTTCAGCACCCAGACCATCGACGCCACTTGGCCGGCGGCGGAAGGCGCGGGTGGTATCGAGACCGCCCTGGATCGCCTGTGCCGCGAAGCGACGGACGCCGTTATCGCCGGCAAGAATATTCTGATCCTGTCCGACCGCGCGGCCTCGGTCGAGCGCATCCCCATCCCCGCGCTGCTCGCTACCGCCGCGGTGCATCATCATTTGATCCGCCAGGGGTTGCGTACCGATACCGGGCTGGTCGTGGAGACTGGGGAGGCGCGCGAAGTCCACCATTTCTGCGCGCTTGCCGGTTATGGCGCCGAGGCGGTCAATCCCTATCTCGCCTTCGAGACCCTGGAACAAATCCGGGTGCAGAACGGGCTGACGCTGAAGCCCTACGAGGTCCAGAAGAACTATATCAAGGGTGTCGGCAAGGGCATTTTGAAGGTGATGTCCAAGATGGGCATCTCCACCTACCAATCCTATTGCGGCGCCCAGATTTTCGACGCCGTTGGCCTGTCCACCGCCCTGATCGAGAAATATTTCACCGGCACCGCGACCACCATCGAAGGGGCCGGACTAGCCGAAATCGCGCGCGAGGCGGTCGAGCGGCACGGCCATGCCTTTGGCGACAATCCGATCTACCGCACTATGCTCGATGCCGGCGGCGACTACGCTTTCCGCATCCGCGGCGAAGATCACGCCTGGACCTTCGAGTCGGTGGGCCGGCTCCAACACGCGGTTCGCGGCAATTCAATCGACGACTACAAAGCGTTCGCCGCCACCATCAACGAACAAAACGAACGGCTGCTGACCATTCGCGGGCTGATGCGGTTCAAATTCGCCGACAAGCCGGTGCCGTTGGCCGAGGTCGAGCCGGCGGCGGCGATTGTCAAACGTTTCGCGACCGGCGCCATGAGTTTCGGTTCGATCAGCCGCGAGGCGCACACGACCTTGGCCATCGCCATGAACCGCATCGGCGGCAAATCCAACACCGGCGAAGGTGGCGAGGAGTCCGATCGCTTCAAGCCGATGCCCAATGGCGATTCCATGCGATCGGCGATCAAACAGGTGGCGTCGGGGCGCTTCGGCGTCACCGCGGAATACCTGGTCAACGCCGACGATCTTCAGATCAAGATGGCGCAGGGCGCCAAGCCGGGCGAAGGCGGGCAGCTTCCCGGCCACAAGGTCGATAAGAATATCGCGCGCGTGCGCCATTCGACGCCCGGCGTCGGCCTGATTTCGCCGCCGCCGCATCACGACATTTATTCAATCGAGGATTTGGCGCAGCTTATCCACGATCTCAAAAACGCCAATCCCGCCGCCCGCGTCTCGGTGAAGCTGGTGTCCGAGGTCGGTGTCGGCACCGTCGCGGCCGGCGTGAGCAAGGCGCGCGCCGATCACGTCACCATCGCCGGCTTCGACGGCGGCACCGGCGCCTCGCCGCTGACCTCGCTGACCCATGCCGGCTCGCCCTGGGAAATCGGCCTGGCCGAGACCCAGCAGACATTGGTGCTCAACGGTCTGCGCGGGCGCATCGCGGTTCAGGTCGATGGGGGATTACGCACCGGTCGCGACGTCGCCATCGGCGCGTTGCTGGGCGCCGATGAATTCGGCTTCGCGACCGCGCCGCTGATCGCCATCGGCTGCATCATGATGCGCAAATGCCACCTCAACACCTGTCCGGTCGGCGTCGCCACCCAGGACCCGGTGCTGCGCAAGCGGTTCACCGGGCAGCCGGAACACGCGATCAATTACTTCTTTTTCGTCGCCGAAGAACTTCGCGAAATCATGGCGAAACTGGGCTTCCGCACACTCGACGACATGATCGGGCGCGTCGACCGCCTGGATATGCGCCCCGCCCTCGATCATTGGAAGGCCAAGGGTGTTGATCTCAGCCGCATCCTTCATCAGGCGCCGGCGCGCAAGGGTGTGGCGGTCCGCAATTGCGAGCGGCAGAATCACGGCCTTGAACATGCGCTCGACCATGAATTGATCGCGGCGGCCAAGCCGGCGCTGGAGAAAAGCGAGCCGGTTCACATCGATCGCGCCATCCGCAACGTACATCGCACCGTCGGCACCATGTTGTCGGGAGAGGTGGCCAAACGTCATGGCCATGCCGGCCTGCCGGAAGACACCATCACCGCCCGCTTCCGCGGCAATGCCGGTCAAAGCTTCGGCGCTTTCCTCGCCCGCGGCGTCACGCTGGAATTGACCGGCGATGCCAATGACTATGTCGGCAAGGGTCTGTCCGGCGGCAAGCTGGTCGTGCGTCAGCCCGCCGAAGCCCGTCGGGTCCCCTCCGAGAACATCATCATCGGCAATACCGTGCTGTACGGCGCCATCGCCGGCGAGGCCTATTTCGAGGGTGTCGCGGGTGAGCGTTTCGCCGTGCGCAATTCCGGCGCGGTCACCGTCGTCGAAGGGACCGGCGATCACGGTTGTGAATACATGACCGGGGGCGTCGTTGCCGTGTTGGGCGAAACCGGCCGCAATTTCGCGGCGGGCATGTCGGGCGGCATCGCCTATGTTTACGACCCCGAAGGTCGCTTCAAGGATTTGTGCAACGCGGCCATGGTTGATGTCGAGCCGGTCGCGCCGTCGGACCCCGCCGCCGCCGAGGACGCCGACCGTCCGCGTTCGCGTTCGGTCAGCGTGGAAAATAGCGGCATGGGCGACATGTTGCGTTTCGATCCCGAGCGCCTGCGGATTCTGATCGAACGCCACGTCCTTTACACCGGCAGCGCGCGGGCGCGGCACCTGCTTTCAACCTGGGAGGAATCGCTCACGCGGTTCGTCAAGGTCACGCCCCGGGATTACCGCCGTGCCTTGCTGGAGTTGAAGGCGGAAAAGAAGGCGGCCAAGGTCGCCGCCGAGTAATCAGCTTTTATTGCGAGTCTATTCATGGGCAAACCGACCGGTTTCCTCGAAATCGCGCGTCAGGACCGTGGCTATGTCAAGGTCGAGGCGCGCCGCAAGACCTGGACCGAATTCGTCCAGCCGATGCCCTATCCCGAGGTCGGCCGCCAAGCCGCGCGTTGCATGGATTGCGGCATTCCGTTTTGCCATCAGGGCTGTCCGGTCAACAACCTGATCCCGGATTGGAACAATCTGGTGTATCGGGACCAGTGGAAGGCCGCGCTCGATTCGCTGCATTCGACCAACAATTTTCCGGAATTCACCGGCCGCGTTTGTCCGGCGCCCTGCGAAGCGTCCTGCACGCTGAACATCGACGACAATCCCGTCACCATCAAGACCATCGAATGCATGATCGTCGATCGGGGATGGGATGAGGGTTGGATCGCGCCGGTGCTCCCATCGCGGCGGACGGGAAAACGTGTCGCTGTCGTCGGTTCCGGGCCCGCGGGGCTGGCCTGCGCGCAGCAATTGGCGCGTGCCGGGCATGGCGTCGTGTTGTTTGAAAAACACGACCGCATCGGCGGGTTGCTGCGTTATGGCATCCCCGACTTCAAGATGGAGAAAGCCCCGATCGATCGCCGCATGACCCAGATGGCGGCGGAGGGCGTGGAATTTCGCGCGGGCGTCGAAGTCGGCGTCGCCGTTCCGTTGAAGGTATTGCTCGAGGAATACGATGCCGTCGCTCTGACCGGCGGCGCCGAGGCGCCGCGCGACCTGGAGGTGCCCGGCCGCGAGCTGCAAGGCATCCATTTCGCCATGGATTTTCTGACCCAGCAAAACAAACGCGTGGCCGGCGACGACGAACGCAAGGCCGCGCCGCAGGGCGTCATCACGGCCAAGGACAAACATGTCATCGTCATCGGCGGGGGCGACACCGGATCGGATTGCATCGGCACCTCGGTGCGCCAGGGCGCCGCTTCGATCGTGCAGCTCGAAATCATGCCCAAGCCGCCGGAGAAGGAAAACAAGGGCTTGAGCTGGCCGGATTGGCCGCTGCGGCTGCGGACCTCATCCTCCCAGGAGGAAGGCTGCGAGCGCGATTGGTCCGTGGTGACCAAGCGCGCGATCGGTGCCCATGGCCGGGTCGAGGCCCTGGAATGCATGCGGACGGAATGGGTGAAGGACGCAAGCGGGCGCAGCCAGATGAAGGAAATGGCCGACGGCGAATTTCGCCTTCGGGCCGATCTGGTTTTACTGGCCATGGGATTCGTCGGGCCGCGCCGGGCCGGGATGATCGAACAATCGGGTGCCGCGCTCGATTCGCGCGGCAATGTGAAGGCCGATGTCGACAATTACCGGACATCGGTGCCGAGGCTTTTTGCCGCGGGCGACATGCGCCGCGGTCAATCCCTGGTCGTCTGGGCGATCCGCGAAGGTCGCCAATGCGCGCGCGCGGTTGATGAATTGCTGATGGGGCGCAGCGACCTGCCACGCTGAAACGGCCGCGGATCAGGCCTTGATGTCGAGCAGGCTCTTCATCATGTCGTCGGCGACCTGAACGGCCTTCAGATTCGCCTTATACGCGCCTTCGGCCTTTATCTGCTCGACGACTTCGCCGCCGATATCGACATTGGGCGCCGCCACCAACCCGTCTTCGTTGGCGAGCGGGGATGAGGGATCGAATTCCTGAACGAATTCCGGCTGCCGGGTCCGGTAGGTGGCGCGTGTGCCGCCGCCAGGCGTGCTGGTCTGCACCGTGTCCACGGCCCGATAGACCTCGGGTTTGTCCTTTTGGTCAGCGGGTGGCGGGGTTGTCGCCGGCGCTTCCGGCACCGGCCCCCGAGTCCTGGCGTTGGCGACGTTGGACGCACTGGCGGCGAGGCGCGCGGTGCTGGCCGTCAGGCCGGAAACCGAAATCGGGATACTGCTCATGCCCACAGGGTAACGCATTTGCGGGCGGGCGGCATCAGCCTTTAGTCTGACTCGAAATCCAGCCCGAGATCGAGGACCGGTGCGCTGTGGGTGATCCAACCCACGGAGATCAAATCGACTCCGGTGGCGGCGATTTCCGCCACGGTTGCGCGGGTGACGCCGCCCGACGCCTCGCTGATCGCGCGGCCTCCGATCACCTTCACCGCCTCGGCCAGCAGTTTCGGCGCCATGTTGTCCAGAAGCACGGCATCGACACCGGCCGCCAGCGCTTCTTCGAGCTGGGCCAGGGATTCGACTTCGGCCTCGATCTTGACCATATGGCCGATGGCGCGGCGGGCGCGGTCGATGGCCGGCCGCAGGCCGCCCGCGGCGGCGATGTGGTTGTCCTTGATCAGAACGCCGTCATCGAGACCGAAACGGTGATTGAGGCCGCCGCCCGATCGCACGGCGTGTTTTTCGAGGGCGCGGAGGCCGGGCGTGGTTTTGCGTGTGCAGACGATGCGGGCGCGCTGACCGGCGATGGCGTCGACCAGGGTCGCGGTGGCCGTCGCCACGCCCGACAAATGCCCCATGAAATTGAGGGCGACACGTTCGCCGCTCAGGATCGGCCGCGCCGGGCCGCTGACCACGGCGATGGTTTCTCCCGCCGCGACCTTGCTGCCCTCCGGCCAGCGGATGGCGATGTCGATGCTGGGATCGAGCAAGTGGAAGGCCAGCCGCGCGCAATCGAGGCCGGCGACGGTGCCGTTCTGCCGCGTGGCGATGACCGCGCGCGCGCGCGTTGCCTCGGGCACGACGCTGGCCGTGGTGATGTCGCCGGCGGCGCCCAAATCTTCAAGCAAAGCGGCACGCACCAACGGCTCGATGATCAAGAGGGGCAGTGGCGCAAGCGTCATGGGGTGGCCTTGCGCCTGGGAACCTCGGCATCGGCCGCGATGTCGGTCCCGACCTCCGCCAACGTCAGGTAGCTGCGCCGCGCCAAAGCGGGCTGGGCGGCCGGGTGATCGGTGCGAAAATGGGCGCCGCGGCTTTCGCGCCGGCGCAGGGCCGCGGTCGCGACCATCTCGGCGACCAGCGTCGCGGCGCCTTGCGGCCAGGAAACCGGCTCGATTTCCGCCCGCAAATTCCGCAGTTCGGCGAGCGCCCGGCGCATCCCCTGTTCTTCGCGCTCGACGCCGATCGCTTCGGTCATCAACGCGCGCACGCGGGCGAAGGCGGGCGTTTCGACCGCGCGGCCGGTCATCACCGGGGTGGCCGGCCCGGGTTTTGCCGAGGACGGCGTGCGTCCCTTGATGTCATTGGCGGCGCGGGTGGCGAAGACCAAGGCTTCGAGCAAGGAGTTGCTGGCCAGCCGGTTGGCGCCGTGCAAACCGGTGGCGGCCACCTCGCCCACGGCCCAAAGGCCGGCAAGGGAGCTGCGCCCGACGCCATCGGTGGAGACTCCGCCCATGTGGTAATGCGCGGCCGGCGCGATTGGGATCGGTGTTGTTCGCGGGTCCAGCCCGGCGGCTTGGCAGGCCGCGAAGACCGTCGGAAAACGCTGGGGAAAGGATTGGCCGAGGGCGGCGCGGGCGTCGAGGAAAACGCGGCCGGAGGCGCGGTGTCTGGCGACGGCGCGGGCGACAATATCGCGGGGGGCGAGTTCCGCCAATTCATGCAGCGCCGGCATGAAACGCTGCCCGGCCGCGTCGAGCAACACCGCACCTTCGCCGCGCAGCGCCTCGGTGACCAGCGGCATGGGATCGCGTCCGACATCGAGCGCCGTCGGGTGAAATTGAACGAATTCGAGATCGGACAGAACGGCGCCGGCGCGAGCGGCCAGCGCCAGCCCCAGCCCGCGCGCCGTCAGCGGGTTGCTGGTGAAGCGATAGAGCCCGCCAATCCCACCGGTGGCCAGGACGACGGAATCGGCGAGCAGTTGGACGGTTTCGCCGCCGCGCTCGACCAGCACCCCGACGATTGATCCGGGGGCGAGCAACGACCGCGCGAGCGCGCCGTCGAGCAGGGTGATGTGTTCGCTGGCGCGGGCGGCGGCGGTCAAAACCCGCATGATTTCGCCGCCGGTGCCGTCACCGATGGCATGGACGATCCGATGGCGGCTGTGTCCGCCTTCGCGGCCGAGACGGAGTTTACCGTCGCCGGTCCGGTCGAAACGCACGCCGAGCGCGCCCAATTCTTCGATGCGGGCTTGCGCCTCGGCGGTGACGCCGGCCACGATCGCGGGGTCGGCGATGCCGCCGGCGACGGCGAGTGTGTCGGCGGCGTGAATCTCGGGACTGTCGCCGGCATCGAGTGCCGCGGAGACGCCGCCCTGCGCCCAGGTGCTGGCGGCCGCTTCGCCGAGCGGGGCGGCGCTCAGCACGATGACCCGCTTCGGCGCCAAACGCAGCGCCGCGGTCAGGCCGGCAATGCCGGCGCCGACGACGACCGCTTCGGTTCGTAAAGTGGACGTCTCGCCGCTCAACGCGGCCCGACCGCCAGCATTCGATCGACCGCACGCCGCGCCCGCGCCGCCATGGCCGGGTCGATGTGGACGGCGTGGGTCATGGTTTCCAGCGCGCGGCGGATTTTGGGCAAGGTGATCCGCTTCATGTGCGGGCAGAGGTTGCAGGGCCGCACGAAGTCGATCTCCGGATGCTGGACGGCGACATTGTCGCTCATCGAACATTCGGTGATCAGCACGACCTGGGCCGGTTTTTCGCGGGCGACATAATCGCTCATCCCCTTGGTCGAACCGGCGTAATCGGCTTCCGCGACCACTTCGGGCGGGCATTCGGGATGGGCGAGCACGATGATTCCCGGATGGTTGGCGCGAAGCGTAATGATGTCCGCGGCGCTGAAACGTTCATGCACCTCGCATCGACCCTTCCAGGCGATGATCTTCACCTTTGTCTCGGCGGCGATGTTTTGGGCCAGGAATTCGTCGGGCAGCATGATGACGCTCTCGGTGCCCATGGATTCGACCACGGCGCGGGCGTTGCCCGATGTGCAGCAAATGTCGGACTCGGCCTTTACCTCGGCCGAGGTGTTGACGTAGCTGACCACCGGCACGCCGGGATAACGTTCGCGCAACAGGCGAACATCGGCGGCGGTGATGGATTCGGCGAGCGAACAGCCGGCCTTCATATCCGGGATCAGGACGGTTTTCGTCGGGTTGAGCAGCTTCGCGGTCTCGGCCATGAAGTGTACGCCGGCCATGACGATGACATCGGCCTGCGTCCGCGCCGCCTCGCGCGCCAGCGCCAGCGAATCCCCGACGATATCGGCGACGCAGTGAAAGATCTCCGGCGTCTGGTAGTTATGCGCCAGGATGACGGCGTTCTTCTCGCGCTTCAGCCGCAGGATCGCGTCGATGTCGGGGGCGAAGACCGGCCACTCCACGGCCGGCACGACACGGCGCACGCGCTCATAAAGCGCGGCGCTTTCGGCCCGCTTGGGGCGGGATTCGGTCGCCGGCTGGACCTCGGCCAGTATCGTCACTGACGCCTCCTATGCTCAATTTGAGCATTAGTGTGCGCGAATTGCCCCAAAAAAGGGAGTGATTATGCTAATCTTGAGCATAAGAAAGTCAAGCGGATTTTACGTTGAGGTTACAACGAATGACCTCCCGCATCGACATACCGGAAGCGGCCCGAGCGAGTCAGCGGGCGATCGGCAGGCGCAGGCCCGGCGCCGGCCGTTCGATGAGCACTTCCTGCCGGAAACGGACCTCGCGGGCGGGGCGGCCGCCGGTGCCGGTGACCATTCCCCCGGTCTCCTCGACCAGGCCTTGTTGGGCGACCAGGCGCCGGAAATTCTGTTTGTGCAGGCGCAGCCCGGCCAATGCCTCCACGGTGCGCTGGAGTTGCAATAACGTGAAAGCCGGGGGCATGAGCTCGAAGACGACCGGGCGATATTTGATCTTGCCGCGCAGGCGGGCGATGCCGGTGGCCAGGATGCGGCGGTGGTCGGCGGTCATCGGTTGCGCCTCGGTGGGCACATCGGATTCGGGGTCTCCGGTCGGCGAGCCGTCGCGGTGAGCCTCGGCGGCTAGGCCAATTTCGTACAACAGCTCGTATCGCTCCAACACCCGTTCCTCGCTCCAGCGGGCGCCGTCCAGCCCGAAGGCCACGCTGATCCGGGTCTTGCGTGTGGTCTGTTCCCCCCGCGATGGCCCCGCCGCCACCCAACCGCGCAGCCTCGGCTCCAGCCGATCGAGGATGGGTGGCCGGCCCCGCCGCCAATCTTCCCACGGAAAATACCGATACCAATCCTGCCACGAGGTGTTGGCGGCGGCCGCCCCGGTTTCCCGCGCCAGCGCCAGATAACCGATCGAAAGGATGCGGCCGGTCGGCACTTTCAGGGCGGTTCGGTCGCGGTCGCCAAAGGTGTAGAGCTGCTCGATGTAACCGAGCTTGGCGCGGGCCTGGGCTTCCACCCAGGCACGCAGGCCGGATTCGAGCGTCCGGTGGCCGAGTTCAAGAGGACCGGAGGGCAATGCGTCCAGCCCTCCGGTCGAAGCCTCCGCCGGGCGGACAATAAGGACGCGGGGTTGGTCGTCGGTCACGGCCACGACGACCGCGGTCAGATCGACGCTGACGGCGAATTCCGCCCTGGGGGCCGGTGGCTCTTGCGTGGCTGGTTGGGACATTGGTCGCGGGTCGGCTTCCCACCCCGCCGGTTCGAGACTGGATCGAGGGCACCCTTATTCTAACCTTGCTCGGCACGGATGACGAGTGGGCGACGATCCGTTCGGCCGGCCATCGCGAAACTTTCTATACTGACGCGATGGAAGGCTCATCGTCGCCGCTGGCCAGGGACTGCGCCGCCGCCATCGAGGTGGCGCCGCCGGAGGCGCGCGCGGCGGCAGCCCAGGATGCGCTCGATGTTCTGGCGGTCGCGGCCGGGATCAAACCCTTCGCCGCGGTCGGTTGGGGCTTCGATTCCACCGCCTTTCGGGTGGCGATTGCGGCAGCCGCCGCGCGCGCGGGGTTGGCCGCGTTCGACGGGCCGCCCTGGATCGGCGAATCGGGAAACTCCGGCCAGAGTTGGTATGACGAGGCCCTTTGCGAAGACCTGGCGGCGACGCAACTCCTGTTTGTCGGCCCGCCGAGAAGCGAGGCCGCGCTCCGCCGTTTGGCCGGTTCCAGGCTTGGCGTAAGCGAGGAGGCGGGCGTGCTCGGGTATCCGCTTTGCTGCGTCAAGGAATTCCATCGACGGCAAAGGCTCTTTCATCTAATAACCCGGCGAATGATCGGGCGTCAGGCGCAGGGCGATGAGACTTTGAAGCGGCGGCTGGCGCGGGCGCGGGCCATGCTCACGCCGAAAACGGAAACCGAATTGAAGCTCCTCCTGCGCGCGACACGCATGATCTTTGCTCCCTTCACCTCGATCGCCATGTGCCGGGCGTGCGAAGCCGATTCCGGAAGCGCCGCCCGAATTCTCTCGGCGCGTTTTGAGGCCCTATCCGGCGACGTCGCGGCCGCCCTCCGGCGCGCGGGCTAACACGCATGGGTGATCAATCCATCCGCGGTCATATCGCGGCGCTGCTGCGTAGCGGCGACATGGTCCGCTACACCAAGGAAGTCGATCCCGACGAAACACTTTCGGCGGTCAGTTGGAAGACCTTCGCGCAGCTCGGCAAGGCCTGCCTTTTCGAGAATGTGAAAGGCCACCGCGATTGGCGTGTGACCAGCCAGATCGTCGCCGACCGCCGGAAATGGGCGACGGCGCTGGGTGTGCCCGAAGATGCGGTCGTAACGACACTGAACGACCGCATCGCCAAACCCATCGATCCGGTGATGGTGCCCAAGGCCGGGGCGCCGGTGAAGGAAGTCATCCGTATCGGCGCCGAGGTCGATTTGCGGACCCTGCCGGCGATGTGGACCTCCCAAGACGATCCGGGCCGCTACATCGCCTCGGGCATGTGTGTCATCAAGGACCCCCATACCGGCATCCGCAACGTCTCCTTCCACCGCGCCCAGATCGTCGGCCCCGATCGCACCGGCTATTTGATCTGCCCGCGCCAGGCGTTGAAGATTTATCAAATGTACGCGGAGTTGAAGCGGCCTATGGAAGCGGCGATGGTTGTCGGCGCCCATCCTCTGCTGGTGTTCAGCGCCGGGTTCGTCGCCCCCTATGGCCAGGATGAATTCGCCATCGCCGGCGGGTTGCTCGGCGAGGCCGTGCGCATGGTCAAATGCGAGACCATCGACATGGAAGTGCCGGCCGACGCCGAACTCGTCCTCGAAGGTGAATTGCGCCCCGGCGAGACGACACCGGAAGGGCCGTTCGGCGAGGTCACCGGCGGTTACGCCCAGGAAGGCGGAACGCCGCTGTTCCGGGTCAAGGCCATCACCCATCGCCGCGATCCGATTTTCTATGCCATGCAATGCGGATTGCCGCCGAGCGACGCCCATTCGATCATCTGCACGACCATCGAAATGCGGCTCTGGCAGCATATGCGCGGCGTCGCCGGCGGACTGGATCTCATCGATCTGCGCTGCATCGGCGGCGTGACCCCGATGATGGTCGTGGTCAAGCTGCGCCCGCGTTTTCCGGGCCAGGCCCGCGCCGCGTTGCTGGCCGCCCTGTCCAGCCCCTATCTCCATCCCAAGATCGCCGTCGCCGTGGACGAGGACATCGACATCAGCGACATGCGGCAGGTGTATTGGGCGCTGGCCAATCGCGTGCGGTCGGCCGACGACATCCAGAAGATCAACCGCGCCCGCGTCTTCGCCCTCGACAACGCCTCGCCCATCGAAGAGGGCAGGACCGCCATGTACCGCGTCGGCACCAAGGTGTTGATCGACGCCACCGAGGACATTGAGACCCCGCGGCAGTCCTGGGCGCGTCCCCAGGCCGGAGGCGCCTCGGCGGCCGAGGCGCGGCGGATCGAGAAGGTGGTGGCCGACCACGTTCGTCAGGTCGAAGGCGGCATCGACCTGCTCGATGTGCGTTGTTATCCGGAGACCGACAACCGGCTGGTTGTCATCAAGTTGAGGCCGCGGGTGCTTGGGCAATCGAAGACCGCCTGCATGGCGGCGTTGTCCTCGCCCGACATCGGGCCGAAATTGGTCGTCGCCGTCGATGACGACATCGACCTCGACGATTTGCGCGATCTGTCGTGGTCGGTGGCGAGCCGCGTCCATGCCGAATACGACGTCGCCCAAATCGACGGCCTGCCCGAGATGGCGCCGTCCGGGGCCATCGTCGCCGGCGTCAAGTGGTTCGTGGATACGACCAAGCCACCCTTGACCCAGCCTGAAAAACGCGCCGGCTTCGATCGTGCGATGCCCAGGAATTTAGCCAAGGTGCGGCTGGAAGCCTTCCAGCCGGATTGAGGCCCAAAAAGAAACCGGC
>CANFCX010000015.1 GCA_947445225.1 Rhodospirillales bacterium | reverse complement strand
GTGAACGTCCCTGGCTGGGTGAACTTGAGGATGCTATTGTCGGTCACGGCGTATCACTCCTTTGCTGGAGAAGTGGAGGCGTCGAACACCCCCACGATACGCCGCCTTACCCCGTCACGCCGTCACCAACTTCCGCGCATAGCTCGTCGCCGGCAGGTCGAAGGCAATCGCGGCAATCGCCGCGGCGGTGTATGGGCCTATTCCCGGCAATTCGCGCAGCGCCGCCTCGTTTTCGGGAAAGACGCCGCCCCGACGCTCGACGATCTCGCGGGCACAGCGGTGCAGATTGCGGGCGCGAGCGTAGTAACCCAGGCCCTGCCAAACATGGAGAATGTCATCGAGCGGTGCTCGCGCGAGGGCCTCGACATTCGGCCAGCGCTCGATGAACCGATGAAAATAGGGCCCGACCGTCGCGACCGTGGTCTGCTGGAGCATGATTTCGCTGAGCCAGACCCGGTAAGGATCGGGCCGCATACCCGGCCCCGCCCGCCAGGGCAGTTCGCGGCGCTAACGGTCGAACCAGGCAAGTAGAAGACGCGCCCTGCGGGCGGCATTCGGCGGGCGTCGATCACTCATTCGTGCGTCGTCGCGTTCGGGTTGTTCCACCCACGCCGGAAACGTATCATGAAGCCATCGAACAAATGGACGGAGCGAAGGCGGTGGTCGCAACGGGCCCACTGGCATTGGCGGCGACGCTGCCGAAAGTGACGAAGGCCGCCTTGCGCCGCCGAGGCTTGGCGCATGCTGCTTTCCTCACCGATTGGGAGGCGATCGTCGGCCATGACCTCGCTCTGCTCTGTCAGCCGGAAAAACTGGTCAGCGGGCAGTCGGCGGCCGGCGAGGAGCGCATACTTTATCTTCGAGTGGCGGGTGCCGTTTCCATCGAAGTACAACATCTTTCCGAACACATCATCGAACGGATCAACGGTCATTTTGGCTATCGGGCTGTCGATGGTTTGAGAATAAGGCAGGCCCCGTTGGCCCCGCCGAAGAAGGCAAGGGGCTCCAGGCCGATCGGTGCCGAAGAACAGGCGAAAATCGCCAACAGTGTCGAGACGATAACCGACCCCGAACTCCGCGCGGCACTCGCGAGGTTTGGGCATTCGCTGGCGAGTGGAGACGGGTCCACGGATCATGGAAATGATACTTGAGCGGTCACCGTCTGACCGCTAGTATCACTAGATATAGGGGGTCGCTGGGCGATCATGCGTAATATCTCGTTTGCTGCTATAGCTCTGGCCGCCATTTTGGCGGCGAGCTATTTCGTTCTCGAAGCCCAAAAGCCGGGCATCGACACCGAGTCCACCGCGGCAGCGTCGTCGGTCGGCGTGCAGTCGGCGAACGCACAGACCGCGGCGCCCGCGCGTGCCCCGGAGACTGGTATCCTCGCGGTAACCGAGGATGACAGAGTGCTCGGAAAACGCGATGCACCCGTGACCATCATCGAATATGCGTCCCTGACCTGCCCGCATTGCGCCGCCTTTCACGCAACAACACTGCCGAAATTGAAGGCGACCTATATCGAGTCCGGCCAGGCGAAGCTGGTTTACCGGGATTTCCCGCTTGACGGGTTGGCGCTGCGGGCGGCGATGCTGGCCCGGTGTGCGCCGACGGATCGCTATTTCCCCATGTTGGAGGCGATGTTCGGGAGCCAGGCCAACTGGGCGCGGTCTTCGAACCCGTTACGCGCGCTTGCCCAAATCGGGCGGCTTGCCGGCATGGGCGACGGCCAGATCGACACCTGCCTAAAGGATGAAGGCGGGCTGAATCTCATACTGGCCCGCAGCATGGAAGCGGAAAGCGACCTGCAGGTAAGTTCGACGCCGACTTTGTTCGTCAATGGCGTGAAATATCCGGGCGCGCGGTCTTTTGAAGAACTCGAAACCATCATCAAGCCGCTGCTCAAGTGAACGGTTGAAGCGGCCAAGGTCGGATCCAGCGTCTCGTGCAATTCGCCAAACTTAGACTCGCAGGCTTCAAGTCTTTCGTCGAACCGACGGAGTTGGTTATCGAGCCCGGCCTCACCGGTATCGTGGGGCCAAATGGCTGCGGCAAATCGAATCTGGTCGAGGCCCTGCGTTGGGTCATGGGCGAAACGTCGGCGCGCCAGATGCGCGGCGGCGAAATGGACGACGTCATCTTCAATGGAACGCTCGGCCGGCCGGCCCGCAATCTCGCCGAAGTCTCCCTGCTGATCGACAACCACGACCGCAAGGCGCCGGCCGCGCTTAACGATCAGATCGAGATCGAGGTCGTCCGCCGCATCGAACGCGGCTCGGGGTCGGCCTATCGCGTCAACGGCCGCGAAGTGCGCGCCCGCGATGTGCAGCTTCTGTTCGCCGATGCCGCCAGCGGCGCGCATTCGCCAGCCCTGGTTAGCCAGGGCCGAATCGGCGCCATCATCAACGCCAAACCGAGCGACCGCCGCGCCCTGCTTGAAGAAGCGGCGGGAATCACCGGGCTGCGTTCGCGACGTCACGAGGCCGAACTGAAATTGAAGGCGGCGGAAGCCAATCTGGCGCGCCTCGACGACGTTCTGATCACGCTGGATACCCAATTGCAGGGGCTGAAGCGCCAGGCGCGGCAGGCCGCTCGTTATCGCAGCATCAGCGATCGCATCCGCAAGGCCGAAGCACTCGTCCTGCATCTCCGCTGGATCGAGGCCGGCATCGCGGTGGAAACGGCGGAAGAAGGATTGCGGGCGGCGGAGGTCCGCGTCGCCGATATCACCGGACAAGCTGCCGCGGCATCGACCGAACAAGCCGAATCGGCCGCCTCGTTGCCGCCCTTGCGGCAGGCCGAGGCCGAGGCCGCTGCCCAACTCGCCCGCCTTGCCGCTTCCGCCGAAACCTTGGCGGCGGAGGAAAGGCGCGCCAGCGCGGCTTTGGCGCAGGTCGAAACCCGTCTCGCCCAACTCGCCGGCGACATCGAACGCGAGACCCGCTTGGCGTCCGATGCGGCGGAGGCTCTGCGCCGGCTCGATAGCGAAGCCGCGGCGTTGGCCGCGGCCGAGACCGGCGCCGCCGCATTGGAAGCGGCCGCCGCCGCCGTCCTGGAAGAAGCGGACGGCGCGCTCGGAATCGCCGAAGCGGCCCTGGGTGAGATCACCGCCAACGTGGCCGCGGTCGAAGCTGAACGTGCGGCCCTGGCGCGCGCCATTTCCGAGGCCGAAGCGAGGCGCGCGCGGCTGACCGGTGAAGCGGCCGAGGTCGCTCGGGAAAAATCCAGTGTCGAGGCCGCGGCCATCGAATCCGGCAGCGATCGGGCGGTTGAGGCCGTGCGGTTGGCGGAGACCGCCCAAATCGCGGCGCGGGTTGCGGCCGAAGACGCGGCCGTGGCGCGCGACAGCGCGGAAAAGGCGCGCGAGTCCGCGCGCGCGGCCGCCCACGACGCCGAAACGCCGGCGGCTCAGCTTGCGGCCGAAATTCGGGCGTTGACCGAAATTCTCGACCCCGGCCCGGCGGGTGAATTTCCCGGCATGCTCGATCGCCTCTCCGTCGATGCGGGTTATGAGGTCGCCCTCGGCGTCGCTCTCGGCGACGATTTGAATGCGGCGACCGATGAGGCCGCACCGATGTTCTGGCGTGCCATGCCGCCGCTGACCGAAGGTCAAGCTCTGCCGGCGGGTGTGGAATCGTTGGCGCGATTCGTTCGTGCCCCGAGCGCCCTTGATCGGCGTCTGTCGCAGATCGGTGTCGTGCCCGATGGGGTTGACGGCGCGGCGCTGTGGCCCAGCTTGCGTCCGGGCCAGCGTTTGGTCACCCGCGCCGGGGCTTTGTGGCGTTGGGATGGCTTCGCGATCGCGGCCGGAGCGCCGACGGCGGCGGCCATGCGCCTCGCGCAACGCAATCGCCTCGCGGCGCTGCAGGAAGCGCGTTTGGGAGCCGAATCGATCGCACATGCCGCGCGTCAAACGCTCGCCGATGCCGATGCCGCGGCGCAGATGGCCGCTTCGCGTGATGGCGACGCTCGCCGGAAGATGGCTCAGGCGCTTGCCGATGTGGCGGCAGCCAAGGCAGCCGAGGCCGAGCTTGCCCGGCGCGGCGCCGCGAACTTGGCCCGGCTGGCGGTGCTTGCCGCGGCCGGCGAACGTATCGCCGCGGATCTGGCGGAGGTCGAACGCCGTCTTGATACGAGCCGAACCGCCCTCGCCGAGGCCCAAGATCCGGTCATGTTGCGCGCGCGCCTGGCGCAAGCCAAGGCCGCGACAGTCGAAGCGCGCCTGGTCTGCGGCGAACGGCGCGACATCCTTGATCGCCTGCGTCGCGAGACGGCCGCCCGGCAGGCGCGCCTGGCGGCGGTCGAGAGCGAAAAATCTGCTTGGCGGGAGCGTGAATCCGCATCGGCGCGGCAATTGGCCGCACTCGGTGAACGCCGTCAGGCCGAACAGGACGACCGCCAGACCTTGGCGGAACGGCCGGCCGCGATCCTGGCCGAGCGCCGGATCCTGCTGGACCACACCCAGACGGCGGAGGGAGCGCGGCGGCTGGCCGCCGACCGGCTCGCCGAGGCGGAAACACGTGTTGCGGAGACCGAGCGCCGGCTGAAGGCCATCGAAGCGAAATTGATCGAGGCGCGCGAGGACCGCGTGCGCGTGGAGTCCGCGCTGGCCCAGGCCCGGCAGGCGCGCGAGGCACTGGAGGCGCGTATTCGGGAGCGGCTCGACGTCAGCCCCGAAATCGCGGCCGAAATCGCCGACATCGAACCCGGCGAGGAGCGAGGAATCGGCCAGGCCGAAATACGTCTCGATCGGTTGCTGAAGGAACGCGACGGCATGGGGCCGGTCAATCTTCGCGCCGAGCAAGAAGCCGCCGAGCTTGAAGCGCAGATCGGATCGCTGCAATCGGAGAAAGCCGATTTGCTGACGGCCATTGCCCGTCTGCGCCAGGGAATCTCCAGCCTCAGCCGCGAGGGCCGGGAAAGGCTCATTGTGGCCTTTGAGGCCGTTAATCGCCACTTCCAGGACTTGTTCGTGCGCCTGTTCGGCGGCGGCCGCGCGCATCTGACGCTGACCGAGGCGGAGGACCCGCTCGATGCCGGGCTCGAGGTCATGGCGAGCCCGCCCGGCAAGCGGTTGCAGGTTCTGTCCTTGCTTTCCGGCGGCGAACAGGCGCTGACCGCTCTATCGCTGCTGTTTGCGGTGTTCCTCGCCAATCCGGCGCCGATTTGCGTGCTGGACGAAGTTGATGCGCCGCTCGACGACGCCAATGTCGATCGGTTTTGCACGATGTTGGACGAAATCTCGCGCGCCACCGGCACGCGTTTCCTGCTTATCACCCATCACCGGCTGACCATGGCGCGCATGGACCGGCTGTACGGCGTGACCATGGTCGAACGCGGCATATCGCAACTGGTTTCGGTCGACCTCCGGGCCGGCGAACAAATACGCCTTCGGGCGGCCGAATAAACCGGCGTTCCCGCCCATCGCGCGGCGCCGTTTTCGCGCCGCCGGACCGATCTCCACGCCGCGGTTCTCTTGGCAGTTTCGCCCGGCGCGCAACCTTGACACTGACAGGCCTGCGACCTATGGTGCGCCCGCGCTTTCGACGTGCGGTTCCGGAGGTCGTGACGGTTTCCGGGAGGCCTATGTTTATTGGGAATTCCCATGAGAGAGCGCGAGCCCCCGCCGTCTCTCGACGAGCTCGGTGCGCAGCTTAAGGAAGCGCAAGCTCGGCGGAAATCGGCGGTGCCTGGTAAAGGCGGCACCTCGGGGGCGAATATGAGCGGCCTCGGCTTCGCCTTCCGCATAGGCGTGGAACTGGTCGCGGCGGTGGTCATCGGCGCGGGCATTGGCCTTCTTGTCGATCGCACGCTGGACACGGGTCCGTGGGGCGTGTTGGTGTTCGGTTTGTTGGGGTCGGCGGCGGGTATGCTCAATGTCTGGCGGGCGGCGAACGCACTTTTCCTTGAGAGGCCGGGGCCTCGGGATCCGGACGGATCCTCGTCTTCCTGAATTTCCTCAGTAGCCATAAACCGAGTCGCCGACGTGGCAGAACAACATAGTCCCATCGAACAATTCCAGATCAAGCCGTTGATCCCGCTGCGGATCGGCGATCTCGACCTGTCATTCACGAATTCTTCCCTGGTCATGGTGATCGCCGTCGGGCTGATCCTGTTGCTGCTGACCTTGAGCGTTCGCCGCGGCGCGCTCGTGCCGTCGCGCTGGCAGTCGGTGACCGAGATGCTTTACGAATTCATCGCCGGCATGGTCCGCGACAATGTCGGCGCGGCGGGGCGTCGGTATTTCCCGTTCGTCTTTTCGCTGTTCATGTTCATCCTGTTCGCGAACATGTTGGGCATGGTCCCCTACAGCTTCACGCCGACCAGCCACATCATCGTTACCTTCACTCTGGCCATGGTTGTGTTCGTCGGCGTCACGATCATCGGGTTCGTCAAACACGGGCTGCATTTCCTGTCGATCTTCTATCCCACGGGTGTGCCGGTCTACATGATGCCGATCCTGATTCCGATCGAGATCATTTCGTATCTGGCGCGCCCGGTCAGCCTGTCCGTCCGCCTGTTTGCGAACATGATGGCGGGGCACACGATGCTGAAGTTGTTTGGCGGATTTGTCGTGGCTTTGGGCCTTCTGCTCGGGTGGGCGCCCCTCGCCTTCCTGGTGGCGCTGACCGGGCTCGAAATCGGCATCGCCTTCCTTCAGGCCTATGTCTTTGCCATTCTGACCTGTTTGTATCTGAACGACGCGCTGCATCTGCACCACTGAGACACCAACCCGCCGCGTTTTTTCGACCATCACCATCAACGACGACGACAAAGGATCGCACCATGGAACTCGAAGCCGCAAAAATGCTGGGCGCCGGCCTGGCCACGATCGCGCTCGCCGGAGTCGGCGTGGGCATCGGCAACATCTTTTCCAGCTACATCGCTTCGGCCGCCCGCAACCCGGCCGCCGGGCCTAAGGTGTTCCCCTTCACCATGCTGGGCTTTGCGTTGTGCGAAGCCATCGCGCTGTTCGCGCTCGTCATCGCCTTCATCATTCTCTTCGGCTAATCGCGGGAACGCAGGCGCCGCGCCATGCCGCAACTCGATCCGACATTTTTCGCGTCGCAGGTCTTCTGGCTTGCCCTGACCTTCATCCCGCTCGTCGTGGTGATCTGGACGGTTCTATTGCCGCGCATCGGGGCGGTGGTCGAGGCGCGGGAAAATCGGATCGCGGGTGATCTCGATCGCGCCACCGCGGCCAAGGCGGAAGCCGAACATCTTCTGGCGACCTATGAGAAGACTCTCGCCGCCGCGCGCGCCGAAGCGCAATCGGTGTTGCGGATCGCGTCGGAACGGTTGGCCGCCGATGCCGCGAAACGCCAGAATGAAATTGGCGTGCGTTTGGCCGCGCAAGTGAAGGAAGCCGAAGGCCGGATCGACAAGGCGAAGCTCGGCGCGCTCGCCAATATCCGCAGTGTGGCCGCGGATGTGGCGCGGGCGGCGACCAAGCGTCTCGGTGGCACCGAACCCGCCGCCGACCGAATCGACAACGCCGTCGCCGCGGCATTGAAGGAACGCGGCTGATGCTGGAAAGCGCCGAATTCTGGGTCGCCGTCAGCTTCGTCGTCTTCGTGGTGGCTTTGTGGAAACCCGCTTCCGGGGCATTGACGGGCGCGCTCGATGCCCGCGCGGTCCGCATCAAGGCCGAACTCGATCAAGCGGCGAAACTTCGTGACGAAGCGCAGGCGCTGCTGGTGAGTTACCGGCAAAAACACAAGGAATCGGTGCGCGAGGCCGAAGACATGGTCGTCCGCGCCAAAGCCGAGGCCGAACGTCACGCCGCACAGGCGGTAAAGGATTTGGAGGCGGCGCTGAAGCGTCGCGAAGAACTGGCGATGCAGCGGATCGCTCAGGCCGAGGCTCAGGCCGCGGCCGAAGTCCGCGCGGTTGCCGTCGATGCCGCGATCTCGGCGACCCGCAAGCTTCTTGCCGAGTCTCTCGAAGGCCAACGCGCCGATGCCCTTATCGATCAGGCGATCGCGGAATTACCCCAGAAGTTGCATTGAGTCTAACTTCGGTTCCCGATCGGCCGCAATGCTGCTTCTGCTCGCATTCTGGCGAGATACTGAGTAGTCGGCGCAAAGCCATGCGATTGTAGCTGTCTAGGCAAGAGACCGATTCGGGCGGCAGCTTGCGTCACGCCGCTTTAGTAACCTCCACCGCAACCCGCGCACCGGTTTCACGCTCGGCGATGGCCAGATCGTAGCGGACCTGAAGGGCCAGCCAGAACCGCCCCCCGTTGCCGAAATAGCGGCCGAGACGGAGTGCTGTTTCTGCGCTGATACCGCGCTTGCCGTTGATAATGTCGATAATGCGGCCGGGCGGCACCCGCAGAGCACGGGCGAGCGCATTGGCCGACAGGGAACGCGCGGCTGTCTCGCGCTTCAATAATCGGCCGGGATGGATGGGTACCAAGTCGGTCTCCGTCAATGATAGTCCACGATCTCGACGTCGAAGGCACTGCTATCGCGAAACCGGAAGCATAGGCGCCATGGTCCATTGATCGTCATCGCCCACTGACCCTTTCGATCGCCACGGAGCTTGTGCAAACCCACGCTCCTCAACGGGCTGAGTTCCGCGAGCGACACGGCCTCATCCAACGCGGCCAACAAGGCCAACGCCACCTCGAGATCGAGCCCACGAAATCTCGACCGGCCGGTCTCGTATAGTCGTCGGGTAGCGGCACTGCCCCAGGATGCAATCATTCATAACACTAGTACGGCAAACGTAGCATGCGGATCATAGTATTACACCTGACCGTATCACGGTGTGGCGGTTGCCGCCTTTGCCCTTCTCACGCGCATTTCGAATAGCCGCACGACGTACACAAATCGCAGCCTTCCTGGCGGATGAGACCGGCTTGGCCGCATTTGGGGCATTGGCGGATCGCGGATTGGGGCAGGCCGACGACCTGGCGCTGTTCGGATGGCGGCTCGACGCGCGGACGCCCGGTCGCGGGCTCCACCAAAAAGCCGATGTCGCCCATATGGCGCTCGATCACTTCGCCTATGGCCGCGAGCAGCGACGGCACATAACGTCCGCCGACCCACTGACCGCCGCGCGGATCGAACACCGCCTTTAATTCCTCGACCACGAAGCTGACATCGCCGCCGCGGCGGAAGACCGCGCTGATCATGCGCGTCAGCGCCACCGTCCAGGCGTAGTGTTCCATGTTCTTGGAATTGATGAATACCTCGAAGGGGCGGCGGCGCCCATCCTTAACGACGTCGTTGATGGTGATATAAAGCGCGTGTTCGCTATCGGGCCAGCGCAGCTTGTAGGTGCGGCCGGGCAGAGCCTCCGGGCGGTCCAGCGGTCGCGTCATGTAGACGACGCCGCCCGCCTCGTACAAATCCGCCGGGCGGGAAGGGGCCTGGGAAAAGGGCAACTCCCGCTGCGTGGCGGGCTTTGACTTGGCGTCGTCCTTCACCGTCAGCACGGAGCCGGTGATGAGATTGGGCCGATAGGTCGTGCAACCCTTGCAGCCCAGCTCATAAGCCTGGAAATAGAGGTCCTTGAAGGAATCGAAGGCGATGTCCTCGGGCACGTTGATCGTCTTGGATATCGAACTGTCGACGTATTTCTGAAGGGCGGCCTGCATCACGACATGGTCGGCCGGCGCCAGGCGCTGCGCATCGACGAATGCGTCGGGCAGTGCCGCGGTTTCGCCGAACATCCGCCGGAACATCCGATAGGCGTAATCGGCTACTTCTTCCTCGCGACGGCTGCCATCGGGCATCAGGATGCTCCGCGTATAGCGGAAGCTGAAAACCGGCTCGAGCCCGGAAGAAACATTGTCGGCGAACAGGGAAATGGTGCCGGTCGGCGCGATGGAGGTCAGCAACGCATTGCGGATGCCGTGTTTTGCGATCGCGGCACGAATATCGTCGTCGAGTTCGCGCACGGTCTCGCCGGCCAGGTATTTTTCGGCATCGAACAAGGGGAAAGCGCCTTTTTCCTTGGCGATCTCCGTCGACGCGCGATAGGCGGCGCGCTGGATCGTCCGCATCCACGACTCGGCGATCGTGATCGAGGCTTCGCTGCCATAACGCGCGCCGCACAAAATCAGCGCATCGGCGAGACCCGTGATGCCGAGACCGATGCGGCGTTTGGCGCGCGCCTCCTCGGCCTGACGCGGCAGTGGAAAGCGCGACGCATCGATGGCGTTGTCGAGCATGCGTATGGCCATCGGCACTAGGCGCTCCAGCGCCGCGTTATCGATGTGCGCGCCCGGCGTCAGCGGATCGCTGACCAACGCGGCGAGATTGATGGAGCCAAGCAGGCAGGCGCCATAAGGCGGCAGCGGCTGCTCCCCACAGGGGTTGGTCGCCCGAATATCCTCGGCGTAGTAAAGGTTGTTACGCCGATTGATGCGGTCGATGAAGATCACGCCCGGCTCGGCATAAGCATAGGTGGCGCGCATGATGCGATCCCACAGATCGCGCGCCGCGACGGCTTTGTACGCGGTGCCGCCGAATTTGAGCTCCCACGGCGCACCCTCTTTCACCGCGGTCATGAAGGCGTCGCTGACCAGCACGGACAGGTTGAACATCCGCAGCCGGCCCGGCTCGCGCTTGGCGTCGATGAAGGCCTCGATGTCGGGATGGTCGCAAGCCAGGGTCGCCATCATGGCGCCGCGACGGTGCCCGGCGCTCATGATCGTGCGGCACATCGCGTCCCACACATCCATGAAGGACAGCGGGCCGGACGCATCGGCGCCGACGCCCTTCACCGGGGAACCCTTCGGCCGCAGCGTGGAAAAATCGTAACCGATGCCGCCGCCTTGCTGCATGGTCAACGCGGCTTCACGCAGATGTTCGAAGATGCCGCCCATGTCATCGGGAACCGTTCCCATGACGAAGCAATTGAACAGCGTGACATTGCGCGCGGTGCCGGCGCCGGCCAGGATGCGTCCGGCCGGAAGGAACTTAAATCCCTCCAGCGCCTCGACAAACCGACCGCTCCAGGCCTCCGGGTCCTTTTCCGGCTGAGCCAGCGCGTGGGCGACACGGCTCCAGCTTTCCTCGATGGTTTTATCCACGGGGCTGCCGTCCGCCGCCTTGAGGCGGTATTTCATGTCCCAAATCTGTTGGGAAATGGCGGCGATCGTTGGCATCGTCTAAGTGCCTAAGAAATTGTACAAATTTCTGATTTTCCGCATCCAGTGTAGACCCCGTTGGCGACCGGGTCAACCAAAATGTTCTTGTTATGTTTCCATCGCTGATTTTTCCAATCTCTGGCGGGCGGCATCGATCTTGTCTTGAAGCTCGGTCATGAAGCGGCGGCGCGCGAGGCCGGGTGGAATGGCCGGCATCACCTCCACGTCGATGATACCGGGCCGTTTGATGAAGGCGCGCCGCCGCCAGAACAAGCCCGAGTTCAGCGCCACAGGAGTGATGGGCAGGTCGAGCCTGGAATAAAGCGCGGCCACGCCCGAATGAAAGGCGCGCCGTTCTCCGGGTGGCACACGTGTCCCCTCCGGGAAAATGACGATTTGGCGCGGCTCGCCCTCCGCCTTGGCCTCGAGGAGCAGGCGCTGCAAGGCGCGACCGCCACCGGCGCGGTTAATCGCGATCATTCGCAGCCGCCGCAAATACCAACCCAAGAGGGGCAACCTCAGCAATTCCTTCTTCAGCACATAGGACGTCGGGGGAAACAGGGCGAGGAAGGCGATCGTCTCCCAGGCCGATTGGTGGTTGGCGGCAATGAGCCCGGTGCCGCGCGGCCAATTCTCGATGCCGACAATCCGATAACGCAGGCCGATGATCGCGGACAGCAGGTGCAGGACACCCCGCGCCCAAAGGTTCGTCGCCTTCCTAACCCACCGGCGTGGGCCGAGGAAAAGCGGGAGGCAGCCGATCATCACCGCTATCGTCATCGCGAAAAACAAGACGTTGAACAGAGCCGATCGGAGGAAAACAATCATGGTCCAGGATTTCATGACGGACGGATCGGGACCGGAGCGACGCCTTCAATCGCCGTCCAGACAAAAGCCGCCAGAAATTTGTGATATTCCGACAGGATCAGGCTCGCGGTTCCCGGCCACCGCCACCAATCTTCCTGGTGAAAGCTGTCCAGGAAGACCGGATGGGGGATGATGGTTGCTTCCGGCAGGGCGTGGTGGAATTCAATCAGGCTGCGCCGCATGTGGTAGTTGGCGGTGACGAGGCGCAGCGACGCATAACCCTCGGCCCGCATCCAAGTGGCGGTCTCCTCGGCATTGCCGACGGTGTTGTCGGCGCTGTAACCCAAGACGATGCAGCATTCGATTTCCGCCGGCGATTGGCGGGCAATGCGAAGCAGTTCGCTGACATCGACGCCGCGATACACGCCGGAAACGAAGAGTTTTCGGGCGCGGCCGTCCGCAAGCATTCCCAGCCCGGCGCGCAGCCTTTGCGGCCCGCCGGTCAACACCACGATCGCGTCCGTCCGCGTTTCGGAATCCTCAACGCGATCCGGGATCGTCTCGCCGAACCACACCAATCCCCCCGCCCAGGCGATTGCCGCAAAGGCGATCATCGACAGGATTCGAGTCAGGCCGGCGCGCGCGCGCGAGCGTTTGTTGAGGCGATCGTTCACGGGCGGATCGCGAGCAGCGCCTCGACGGCGGCGGCGAGATTGTCATGGACCGAAACCGGCTGGACGGTTGCGGGCAATCCGGCGGCGAGCGTGTTTGTCCCATGACCGGTGCGGACGAGCACGCGCGGACAGCCGAGCGCGACCGCGGCCTGCAAATCGCGGATGTCGTCGCCGATCATGGGCGTGTCTTCGGCCGCTGCGCCGAAATGTTCCAGCGCCTCGCGCAACATGCCTGGCCCGGGTTTGCGGCGATCGCTCGCGGCCCAGGGCGGATCGGGGCAATGGAGGATCAGATCGAGTCGCGCGTCCTGGGCCAGGAGTTCCCGGTTCAATTTGTCGTGGATGCGGGTCAGCATCGCCTGATCGATGATGCCTCGGCCGATGGCGGCCTGGTTCGAGACCACCGCGACCTTGATGTCGGCGCGATTGAGCCGGGCCACGGCTGGCGCCGAGCCGGGCAGCAGAATCAGTTCCTCCGGCGACTTCACGTAGTCGTCGCGGTTTTCGTTGATGACTCCATCGCGGTCGAGGATCACAAGCTTCATGGCGCTCGCCCTGGAGGTCCGTCAGGCCAACCGCGCCAGGACACTCAATACCGTCAGCCTTGCGGTGATCAGCGCGACCGCCCCTGCCGCCGGCGGCAGGGCCGCCAACACCAGCCATTGCAGCGTGGTCAGGGTCACCTGCGGCAGGATACCGATATCGGTGTTGAGGCCGGCGCCGCCCAGCGCGACAAGCGTGGCCAGCGCGGTCAGCAGTCCGATCAGCCCGCCGCGGAACCCCTGAGCGAGAGCGGCCACCTGGAATTCGCGCGCGATGAAGCGATTGCGTGCCCCCATGATATGGAGCAAAGCGATACCGTCCTTGTGGACGGCGAGGGCGGCGCGCGTCGCGAACACCAGAACGGTGATCGCCGCCGCGGCGATCAACGCAACCGTGCCGAAGGCGATGAACCGAATGACCCGCGCCAGCTTCAATATGCCGGTGAGCCAGCGGGCATGGTCGTCGACCGAGGTTCCGGGCGCGGCGGCCTCAAGCCGCGCGGCCAGGTCGACCAGGTCGACACTGGCGCGGTCGTGAAGGCGAACGTCGACCAGCCGGGGCAGGGGCAAGTCCAAGGTCAATCCATCGCGGCCGAGCCAGGGTTGAATAAAGCCGAGCATCTTTTCCTCGTCGACCGGTTCGGCCGATGCCACGGCGGCGTCGGCGCGCAGGATGGATAACACGGCCTCCATACGGCCGTCGTTCGCCTGTGTTTCCGCCGCCGGCTGAAGCTGCACCGTCAAAGCCCCGGTAAGCCCCGTCTGCCATCGTGACGCCATGCTCGCCGTCGCCATCGCCCCGGCCAGGGTCATCGCCGCGAGATAGACCATGACCGCGACGATCCACGGTAGATAGCGCCGGCTATCGTCGCGATCGAGCGGCAACACGCGGATGTGTCCCGCCATGGATTTAACCGCGCCCCGCCGCGGCTTCGATGCCCGGCCGGGCATCGCGTTGCGCGGAGGCACGAACTTGCTTGATTTCGCCATTTTCGAGCCGAAGTTCGGGATAACGGAAGCGCGAGACGAGCTCCAGGTTATGGGTCGCGATCACGACGGTCGTTCCCATCTTGTGGAGCTCGACGAAGAGGTGGAGGAGGCGCATGGCGATGCGGTCGTCGACATTGCCGGTGGGCTCGTCGGCGAGCAAGAGGCGCGGCCGCGCGATCACGGCGCGGGCGATGGCGACGCGCTGCTTCTGACCCCCGGACAGGGTCGGCGGCAAGGCGTCCAAATGGTCGCCAAGTTCGACCCAGGTCAGCAATTCGCTGACATGTTTACGGATCTCGGTCTCCTTGGCGCCCTTTAGGCGCAGGGGCAGGGCCACGTTGTCGAACGCGGACAGGTGGTCGAAGAGACGGAAATCCTGGAAGACCACGCCGATGCGCTGCCGCAATGCCGGAAGCTCGCGCCGCGGTACCTTCAATACCGCGCGGTCGAAGAGGGTGATCAGCCCGCGGGTGGGCCGCCGGGCGAGGTAAAGGAGCTGGAGCAGGGACGATTTTCCGGCGCCGCTCGGCCCGACCAGGAAGTGGAAGGCGCCGGACTCGAGTTCGAAAGTGAGGTCGCGCAGGACTTCGGGCCCAAGCCCATAACGCAGGCCGACATTCTCGAATCGAACCACCGGCCGCACACCCCCTCGAGGTCACGATTCTCACCGCGCCAGAATGGCACGCGGCCCGGCGCCGCGTCCAGGCGCACGCCCTTCTTGTAACGCCGCCGGGGCGGGCCTATAAGAAAATCTCTATTTCTTAGCGGCATTTGGCTGCCATGATCATCACTTGTCCCGCCTGCGGATCGCGCTATTTGACGGACGCTGCCGCCATCGGCGGAGTCGGTCGTAAAGTCCGTTGCGCCAATTGCAAACACACCTGGTTGCAGCAGCCGGCCACGGATCTCCCGCGATCGCTGTCCTCGCCCGCCCCGATCCCGGTTTCGGATCTTCCGAGTTTTAGCATGCAGCCGGTGATCGCGCCGCCGCCCGGCCGGCCGGCGGGCGGCCGCATCGCCGGTTGGACCGCACTGGTGCTTCTTGTCATCGGCGCGCTTGGCGGCGCCATTCTGGCGCGCGAGCCGATCACCGGGGCGTGGCCGGCGGCCGCGCGTTTGTATGAATCGATCGGCATGCCCGTCGACCCGCCGGGAATTGGGCTGGAAGTGCGCAACATCACGCAAGTGAGCGTGGTTGAGGAAGGTGTCGTTCTGCTCATCGTGGAAGGTGAAGTCGTCAATACCTCGGACACGGCGCGACGTGTGCCGGCGTTGCGGGCGGCCTTGCGCGACGCGAGCGAGCAAGAACTTCAGCATTGGACCTTTGCCGCGCGCAGCGCGCGTCTCGGGCCGGGGGAAAGCTCCGCGTTCCGCACTTCGGTGAGGAAGCCCAACGGGGATGCGACGAACCTGGCTATCGCCTTCGCACACGCCGAATAAGGGCGCGAGAGTGGGCAAGCCCCCGACTTGCCCAAGACAATTTCATAGAGGAGCGTAAGCCGTCATGGCACGCATCCTGGTTGCCGAAGACGAACAATCGGTGCGTGAATTCATGTTGCGGGCGTTGCGGCAGGCGGGGCACGACGTCACCGCCGTCCGCGACGGGCAGGCCGCGGTCCGCGCGCTGGCTGTGGCCACGTTCGATTTGCTCGTGGCCGACATCGTCATGCCGGGATTGGATGGGATCGGGCTGGCGCTGAAGGTTGCCAAAGACCATTCGTCGACCGCCGTCCTGCTCGCGACCGGATTCCCGGCGGAGGCCGAGCGCGCCTTCGGTCTTGAGGACATGATCCACGGCGTCTTGCGTAAGCCGTTCGCGCTGAAAGACCTAACCGAC
Source organism: Rhodospirillales bacterium (assembly GCA_947445225.1). Taxonomy (GTDB): domain Bacteria; phylum Pseudomonadota; class Alphaproteobacteria; order CACIAM-22H2; family CACIAM-22H2; genus SHVT01. The sequence goes on along the minus strand of CANFCX010000015.1, from coordinate 18,168 downwards.
GCGGTCGACGCCGCCCTCGCCGCGCGGCGTAAGACCTGAATCCAGGAACGACAAGGGGCGGGATTGACTCCCGCCCCTTGTTTGTTTTCGTCGCCTCGGTAGGCCGGGCGCGAACGCCCGCAAACGCCGACTAGAACCGCTTGAGAAGACGCTCGAGGTAGTCGCGCTCGATCTGGGGACGTTCGCGCTCGCTGGCGCGACGCAGCAACTCGTCCTGGATCTCGCGGGACCGCTGGATGTCCGCTTCGTCAGGGATGCGGATGTCGCGCGCATCGATACCGCCGAGGCCATTCAGCGGCCGGCCGGCGGGATCGCGGCTTTCGCCGAGCTGCCGGTCGCGCATTTCTTGATTCGACGGATCGCCATCTTCGCCTTCGCCCTGCGCCTGCATCTGTTGTTGCGCCATCTGACGAAGGCCTTTCATCATGTTCTCGACGGCCTCGGACTGCGGGCGCAGCGCCTGGTTAAGCTGGCCGCGGAGCAGCGCATTCGACGCCTCGCGCATCGACTGCTCGGCGTTGCCAAAAGTGTCGGGAATGTTGTTGAAGGCCTCGCCGAGGCGGCGCATGACCTCGCCCAGGTCGCGCCGCAGCTGTTCCTGCTGTTGGTAAGCCGCGGTGCCTTGCCCGCCGCCTTCGCCCTCCTGGCGTCCGGGGTTGGCGCCCTGCTGTCCCTGACTTTGTCCGCGACCTTCGAGCCGCTCGCTGACGCCGGGCTGAGAGCCTTCCTGCTGCTGCTGTTCTTGGCCTTGACCCTGCTGGCCTTGCTGACGCTGCTGTTGTTGTTGCTGTCCGCGCTGGGCCTGTTGCTGCTGCCGGAAATTCTGATCGAGAAGCTGCTGCTGACGTTTTGCCAAGTCTTGGACTTCCTTCGCCATTTCCTGAGCCTGGCGGGCCTTTTCTTGATCCCCCTGCTGCTGCGCCTGGCGCATGTTGTCCATCATGTCTTGCATTTTCTGGATCATCTCGCGGGCCTGGTCTTTCATTCCCGCCTCGGCCAGCTTTTGCGCCTGTTCGAGCATCTTGCGCAGATCGTTGTCCCCGGTCGACCGGGCGTTCGGGTCGGGCTGTTGCCCCGCCTGCTGCCGCTGTTGTTGTTCGTCCGGGCGCATGGCTTGCTGCATCATCTCCTGGAACATACGGTCCATGGCGGTGCGCAGTTCGTCCATCAGCCGCTTGATTTCCTCGGGGGAGGCGTTGTTGGCCAGGGCCTCCATCAATTTTTGCTGAAGGTTGCGCACGTCACGCTGGGCGACCGAAACCTTGCCGTCCTCGATGCGGAGCGCCGTGTCCCACAACAGGGATTGCACGGCCTTGGTTCCATCGTCGGAGGAATCGCGCAACAAGCGGAGCGCCGCCGTCCGCAACGAAAGGAAGGTGACGATGTCCTCGAAGTATTGCTCCGGCCTTGAGCCGATCCCGCGCAAGGCATCGGAAACCTGACGCCGTTGGCCCGGATCGATCGACAACGTCTTGCGTTGGGCGATGATGGCCTTGGCCAGAGGATTAACGAACACGCGCTCGGGCAGGATCATGGAGAAATCGTCGCTGACGCCGCTCTGGCCGAGTGCGTCGGTGGCGCGGAGTTGCACGAGAACGGGCAGGCCCGCCCAGGGATGAGGCGTGAGATCGTGGAAGCTGGTCGCGTGCGCGGCTTTCGGCCGTTGCGACGGCAGCGGCAGTTGAAGCTCGATTGCCTCCTGCGTTTCGGTCATCGTCACGCCGGTGCCGTCGGCGCGCGGCGCCTTTCGGACAAAGGCGCGAACGGCGGCCAGGCCGTAATCGTCGGCGGCCTCGTATTCGAGGCGAATGGCCATGCGCTGGTTGCGTTGCGGCGCGGTGGCGTGGGCAATCTGCGGCACTCGATCCGGCACGATCTGCATCGGCCAATCGGCGAGTGTTTTCTTGGCCTGGGTGACGACCAACCGGTTTCCGGAATTGATCGTCGAGGTAAGGCGGAAACTGCCCTCATCGATGGTCTCGAAGGACACGGGGGCTTCTTCCCCGATTTGGAACATCGGGGCCTCGCGGCCGCCAATGACTTGGACCAGGATCGCGCTTCCGACGGCAACGGACAACGGATCGGCGCCGCGTTGTTCGTGTGTTGGCAGCAAGGTCGGCAGGCCGGTATAGGCCGGCGGCGTGATCCATACTTCAAAACCGATGACGCGGTCGGCGGTGTTTTCGGCCGACTTGAACGAGGGCATGGCGGCCCGCGACCACCGAGTGCTCCATTCCTCCGGCCCGGCGACAACGGCAGCCACGACCAGCAGCAACCCGAGGGCGGCGCGAAACGCCCAGGGATCGCGCCGGGCCATGCCGGGCGCCGGCAGACCGACGCGCCCGCCGCCCAGCATTTCGCGCATTCTGCGGCGATGGGAATCCCACAGCGCGAGGCTCATCGGATCGCCTTCGCCCGCCACGAGTTGGTCGCGCAAGGTGGCGAGCGGGCGGTGGGCCACGCCGCTCAACACCTCGATGCGACGCACCGAATCGGCCACGGTCGGGATGGAGAAGCGCACCTGCCACACGGCAAAAAGAAAGGCAGCGGCGAAGCCGAGCAGAACGATGACATGAAGCCACGGGTGCAGCAGCGACGGAAGGACATCAAGCCACGCCACCGCGGTGAACACACCGGCGACGGCAACCGCGGGCCACGCGGCCGGCCACAGCCTCTCCCAGAACAGCGCGGCGCGGGCCAGGGACAGCCGCCAGCCGGGAACGTCGGCCACGAAACCGGTGGGTCCGTTTGAATTGCCTGTCGTCATAGTGCCCTCCGTGACTGCCGCGCGCGCGGCTCGCTCAACCAAGGCGGCAAGGATTCCAACGCGATCATCTCAGCGTGGTCGGGCCGCCGCCGAACCACCGCGAACACGTCGTTCCGGACCAAGACCTCCGGCACCAAGGGACGGCTATTATACGTCGATGCCATGGCGGCGCCATAGGCTCCTGCGGCGCCGAGGGCCAGCAGGTCGCCCTCCACCATGGGTGGCAGCAACCGTTCTTTGGCCAGAACATCGGCGCTTTCGCACACCGGACCAACAACGTCGGCGGGTGCGAGGCCGGCGCCCGCCTTCGGCTCGCGCACCGGTAAAACTGGGTGGTGGGCATCGTAAAGCGCGGGGCGCAGCAGGTCGTTCATCGCCGCATCCACGATAAGAAAGCGGCGGGCGCCGCTCTCCTTGATGTAGATGACCCGCGTTGCCAGCAACCCAGCCGCGCCGACCAAACGGCGGCCCGGCTCGAAGACGAGCTGGCACGGAAGATCGCCCAGGGTCTGGTTCACGATTGCGGCATAAGCACTCGCGGCCGGCGGCACTTCGCGGTCATAGGCGATTCCCAGCCCGCCGCCCAGATCGAGGCGGCGGATGTTGTGACCCTGGGCGATGAGGTCCAGGGCGAGCGCCTTAACCCGCGAAAAGGCGGCCCGGTAGGGCGAAAGATCGATGATCTGCGAGCCAATATGCACGGCGATACCGCTGACATCCAATCCGGGAAGGCGTGCCGCCTCGGCGTAAACCGAGGCCGCGACGGTAATATCGATGCCAAATTTGTTTTCTTTGCGGCCGGTCGTGATCTTTGCGTGGGTGCCGGCATCGACGTCCGGATTGACGCGGATCGCGATCGGCGCCTTTTGACGCCGCGCCGCCGCCAACCGAGACAAAGCCCGCAATTCCGCCTCGGACTCGACATTGACCTGGAGAATGCCGGAATCAAGCGCCAGCGCCAGCTCTACCTCGGTCTTGCCGACACCCGAGAAAACGATGCGGTTGGGCGGTATGCCCGCGGCCAGCGCCCGGCGCAGTTCGCCCTCCGAAACGACGTCGGCGCCGGCGCCCTCGGTCGCCAGTGTCTGGACCACGGCCAGGTTCGAATTGGCCTTCAGCGCGAAACAGACAAGGCTGTTGAGTCCACTCAGGGCGCCCGCGAATTCGCGGTAGGCGCCAACCAGCGCGGCGCTCGAATAACAATAAAATGGCGTTCCCACGGCCGCCGCGATACGCGAAACCGGCACGGACTCTACGTAAAGTTCGCCGTTTTTGTAGGTTATCTCACTCACGCGGGCTCACTCACGCGGGTAACGCCGGGGATAGCGGCTCTCCTCACCTTCGGGCGGCTCGACGCTCCCCTTGCGGCCGCACCCGGTAAGCAGGACCAGGAGCAGGACCGGCAGCCACGCCAGCAGCCATCTTCGGCTCAAAGGAACCTCCGGCGCGCCGCTTGCACGGCCTCGTGTACCCGTTGGGGTGCGGTGCCCCCGAAACTCGTCCGGCTCGCCGCCGAGCGCTCCGCCGTCAGCACCGAAAAAACCGTCTCATCGATGCGCGGCTCGATCGCACGCATGTCTTCGAGACTTAGCCCCACGAGATCGACGCCCCGTTTCTCCGCGATATGCACCAGTTGACCGGTCACGTGGTGAGCCTGCCGAAAAGGCAAACCCAGTACACGAACCAGCCAATCGGCGAGATCGGTCGCGGTCGCAAACCCACCGGCGGCGGCCTCGAGCATGACCGCGGCATTGACGCGCAGATCGCGAATCATGCCGGCCGTCGCGGCGACACAGAGGCCGAGGCTGTCGGCGGCATCGAAAACCGGCGGTTTGTCTTCCTGCATGTCCTTTGCGTATGCCAGCGGCAGCCCTTTGATGACGATCAACAATTGGTGAAGCGCGCCGATCAACCGTCCGGATTTCCCCCGAACCAACTCCGCCGCATCGGGATTGCGTTTCTGCGGCATGATCGAACTGCCGGTGGTGAAGGCATCCGACAGTGTGACGAACCGCCAGCGATCGGAAACCCACAAGATGAGTTCTTCCGCCAGCCTCGACAAATGGGTGCCGGCGATGGCGGAAGCGGCCAGGAATTCGATGGCGAAATCGCGCGCCGACACGGCGTCGAGCGAATTGGCCGCGGGTCCGTCGAAACCCAGTGCCGTCGCCGTCGCATCGCGATCGATCGGGAACGAAGTGCCAGCCAAAGCCGCCGCGCCGAGCGGACATTCATTGAGACGGGTCCGGCAATCGGCGAAGCGGCCGCGGTCGCGCCCAACCATCTCGACATAAGCGAGAAGATGATGGCCGAAAGTGACCGGCTGCGCCGGCTGAAGATGGGTGAGGCCCGGCATGATCGTCGCGGCATGTTCCTCGGCGCGGTCGAGCAGGGCCAATTGCAAATCCTTCAGCGCGGGATCGAGCGCGTCGATGGCGTCGCGAATCCAAAGCCGGAAATCGGTCGCGACCTGATCGTTGCGCGAGCGCGCCGTGTGCAGCCGCCCGGCCGGCTCGCCGATCAATTCGGCTAGCCGCGCCTCCACATTCATGTGGATATCTTCCAGCTCGGCCTTGAATACGAAATTGCCGCTTTCGATCTCGGCAAGGACGCGGTCGAGGCCTCCAAGGATGGCCTCGGCATCGGCTGGCTTCAGGATACCCTGACGGGCAAGCATCGCGGCGTGGGCGCGCGATGCCGCTATGTCTTGAGCATAAAGCCGGCGGTCAACATCGATGGAGACATTGATCCGGGCCATGATCTCGGCCGGGCCGGTTGCAAACCGCCCGCCCCAAAGCGGGTTCGCCGGCATCTTCGCGGGTTTTGGCTTGGCGGTCATTTAACGCGTCCAGACTTCTTCGCAGCGGGTCGTGAGGCTAGGGCGGGCAGCCGCGCGGCCCGGCGCAACCTGCCTGGACTCGCACTTTTGACGATCCTGTAAAAGTCTAGACTGCCTGGCGTAGCGGCGCCAGTCCAACTCAAGGTCGGAAGTGCGAGGTTTCGCCTTTGCCGCCACCGCTTGCCGCCCATCGAGCGGCCGCGCGGCGGCGAATTCCCGCCGCCCGCGTCACGTTCGGCCATTTGACTTGCCGAGGTCCACGGGCTAATTCCTTGAATAAGCGCTGGGTTCAGCCGGCGCCGAATTCTGGATTCCGCGCTCGCCGGGCAAGGTGAGCGTTGGGGGGAAAAAAGGGAACGAATGAAATCCCCGTCCCGGCCTGATCGTCCGCGGCCGTTATCGCCGCACCTTCAGATTTACAGCTGGCAGCTTACCGCCGTGCTGTCCATTCTTCACCGGGCAACGGGCGTGGCGCTCTGCGCCGGTGCGGTATTGTTGGTGTGGTGGCTCGCCGCGGCGGCTTCGGGGCCACAGGCTTTCGCCACGACCCAGAATTTCATCGGTTCCTGGTTCGGCCAAGCCCTGCTCCTCGGGTGGACATTTTCGTTATTTTTTCACCTGTGCAACGGTGTTCGGCACCTGGTTTGGGACGCCGGATGGGGATTCCGAATAGCGACGGTCTATGCCAGCGGCTGGACCGTGGTCGGCGCTTCCATCGTCCTGACGACGCTGGCCTGGATTTTGGGCTACGCCGTTCGCGCCGGTGGCGCATGAAGGCGGGTCAACATCGCGGCATGCGTTCGTCCCTGGCGCGGGTGCGCGGCCTGGGCTCGGCCAAGGAAGGGGTCGTCCATTGGTGGGCGCAGCGGGTGACGGCGATCGCCCTGGTTCCGCTGTCGGTCTGGCTCGCCGGAAATTTCGTCGCCTTGGCCGGCGCCAAACATGAGGCGGTTGTCGCCTGGATTGCCTCGCCGGTCGGCACAGTTCTTATGTTGCTGTCGATCGCGGCGATCTTCCACCATGCCCAACTCGGCCTCCAGGTGGTGATCGAGGATTACGTCCATGGCGAAGGACTGAAATTGGCCGCGCTTCTCGCGGTCAAGGGGCTGGCCATTCTTCTTGCCACCATTGCCGGACTCGCCGTGTTGTCGATTTCCCTTGGCGCCTGAGGCCTAATGACCGCTTACCCGATCGCCGATCATGAATACGACGTCATCGTCATTGGCGCCGGCGGGGCCGGGCTGCGGGCGACCATGGGCCTCGCGGACGCGGGATTGCGGACCGCTTGTGTTTCTAAAGTCTTTCCGACGCGCAGCCACACCGTGGCCGCACAGGGCGGGATCAGCGCTTCGCTCGGCAATATGGGCGAAGACGATTGGCGCTGGCACATGTACGACACGATCAAGGGATCGGACTGGCTCGGCGACCAGGACGCCATCGAATATATGTGCCGCGAGGCCATCCCGGCGATCGTCGAACTCGAACATTTCGGCGTGCCGTTTTCCCGCACCGAAGACGGACGCATCTATCAGCGGCCCTTCGGTGGCATGACCACGCATTTCGGCGAAGGTACCGCGCATCGGACCTGCGCCGCCGCCGACCGCACCGGGCACGCGATCCTGCACACGCTCTACCAGCAATCGCTGAAACATAACGCCGAGTTCTTCATCGAGTATTTCGCACTCGACCTCTTGATGGACCGCGGCCAATGCCATGGCGTCATGGCCTGGAATCTGGAAGACGGAACCTTGCATCGGTTCCGCGCGCATATGACCGTGCTGGCCACCGGCGGTTACGGCCGCGCGTATTTTTCCTGCACCTCCGCCCATACCTGCACCGGCGACGGCAACGCCATGGCGCTGCGCGCCGGGCTGCCGCTGCAGGACATGGAATTCGTGCAGTTCCATCCCTCCGGTGTTTATGGATCGGGCTGCCTGATCACCGAAGGCGCGCGCGGCGAAGGCGGCTATCTGACCAATTCCGAAGGCGAGCGCTTCATGGAGCGTTACGCGCCCTCGGCCAAGGATTTGGCGAGCCGCGACGTGGTCAGCCGGGCGATGACCATCGAGATCCGCGACGGCCGCGGCGTGGGCCAACACAAGGACCACATCCACCTGCATCTGGAGCATCTCGATCCACATGTGTTGGAAGAGAGATTGCCCGGCATCAGCGAAACCGCGCGGATCTTCGCCGGCATCGACGTCACGCGCGATCCCATCCCGGTGCTGCCCACCGTCCACTACAACATGGGCGGTGTGCCGACGCGTTACCGGGGCGAGGTCGTGGCCCCGCGCGAAGGCGATCCCGACCGGGTCGTTCGTGGCTTGATGGCGATCGGAGAAGGCGCCTGCGTTTCGGTTCATGGCGCCAATCGCCTGGGCTCGAATTCGCTGCTCGATCTCGTGGTGTTTGGGCGCGCGGCGGCCAAACGCTGCGCCAAGCTGATCCATCCCAACGCCGCGCTGCCGCAGTTGCCGAAATCGGCGGACGATCCCATCCTGGCCCGCTTCGATAAGCTGCGTAACGCCAAGGGTGGAACGCCGACCGCCGTGCTGCGCCTCGAGATGCAGCGCATCATGCAGATGGATTGCGGTGTCTTCCGTACGCGCGAGGTGCTCGAAAGCGGCGTCGAGAAGCTGCGCGAGACTTGGGATAAACGCGCCGACATCAACATTTCCGACCGCTCGATGGTCTGGAATTCGGACTTGGTCGAGACGCTGGAGTTCGAGAATCTGATTGCTCAAGCATTGGTGACGCTGCACTCGGCCCTTAATCGGACGGAGAGCCGCGGCGCCCACGCTCGTGAAGATTTTCCCGAGCGCGACGACACTCAATGGCTGAAACACAGCGTCGCCTGGCTCGGCGAACACGGCTCCGTGCTGATCGACTATCGTCCCGTGCACATGAAACCCCTGACCAACGACGTGCAGTCCTTTCCGCCGAAGCCGCGGGTGTATTGAGGGGAGCGATTCGGCCTTCGGCGGTATTCGAGATCGGGTCAGAGGGCGAGGTTGTCGAGGAGCGTAGTGACGTTGGTGAGGATGTCTGCGTCCTCCTCGGCTTCCCGGAGGGGCGGGCATTGCATGTCGTGGTGAGCCGAAAGCCGTTGACTGCTGAATGCAATGTAAAGACGGTGTACTATCCCAATCCCGACGAATGGAACGCTGGATTTCGGCGTAGACGATGATGCATTGCTTTGCGTGCAAGAGTGAAACGGTGAAGCCGGGCCGCGCGACCTACGTCGTCGAACGCGACGGCCATGTGGCGGCAATCCGGGACGTGCCAGCCGATGTGTGCCCGCAATGCGGTGAGGAAAAATTCGCTGCCGCGACCGCACAGGTTCTCTACGATCAGGCGGAGCGCATCCTGGCGCATGGCAGTGAAGTTGAAATCGCCAAATTCGCCGCCTGAGACAATTCACCGATCGCAACAGACCAGATCGATCCATGGCCCAATTCACCCTTCCCGCGAATTCAAAGGTCAAGCCGGGTAAATCCTGGCCCGCCGTCGCCAAGGCAAAGCGCCCGAAAACCTTCGCGGTCTATCGGTGGGAGCCCGATAGCGGGGAAAATCCCCGGCTCGATCGTTATGAAATCGATCTCGCCGCCTGCGGGCCGATGGTGCTGGACGCCATCATCAAGATCAAAAACGAGGTCGATTCGACGCTCGCTTTCCGTCGTTCCTGCCGCGAGGGAATCTGCGGCAGCTGTGCCATGAACATCGACGGCACCAACACGCTTGCGTGCCTCAAGCCGATCGACGAGGTGAAGGGCGAGGTACGCATCTACCCCTTGCCGCATATGCCGGTCGTGAAGGATTTGGTGCCGGATTTGGCGGTGCCCTATGCCCAATACACCTCGATCAAACCCTGGCTCCGCGCCGATTCGCCGCCGCCCCCCGACCGCGAGCGAAGGCAATCGCCGGAGGAGCGCGCCAAGCTCGACGGGCTGTGGGAATGTATCCTGTGTTTCTGCTGCTCCACCTCGTGCCCCAGTTATTGGTGGAATGGCGACCGTTATCTCGGCCCGGCGATCCTGCTCCAGGCCTATCGCTGGATCGCCGAAACCCGGGACGAGACGACCGGCGAGCGCCTCGACGAGCTGGAAGACCCGTTTCGGCTCTATCGCTGCCACACCATCATGAATTGCACGAAGACATGCCCCAAGGGCCTGAACCCGGCGAAGGCCATCGCCGAGGTCAAGAAGCTGCTGGTGGCCCGGCGGTAGCGCGAGTCTTGTGCATGAGTCGGACGCCCATGCTGCGTTCTCTGGCGGTCGTCGGCCTCATCGGTGGACTCTCCGCCTCGGCCGCGCGGCCGGCGATCTGAAGCCGCTCTTCGACGTGGAGGCGCGGCGCCTGGAAATGGGAAAGCCCGCCAAGCCCTCGGTCTGCAAGGCGGCGCCGGCGCCGGTTCGCGACATCAGGCTCGAGGGGTTCTACAGCGACGGCAATTCCTCCATCGTCGATCCGGCGGCCTATGCTCGTTATCAGGCCGCGTCCAAACCCTTCAACACCCTCACGGCCGGCCTCGCCGCCATGAGCGACGCTTATGTCCGCGCCAAACCGGCGGACGGAGCGGCGGCGTCCTGTGCGCTCGATTGGTTGCATGGTTGGGCAGTGGGCGATGGGCTGCTCGGCGACGTCACGAATCAGGGCGGCTACGAGCGCAAATGGTCGCTGGCCACGATCGCGCTCGCCTATCTCAAAATTCGCGAGGCGCCGGGTCTGGCGTCGGAACGAAAACAGGCCGTCGAAGCCTGGATTGGGCGTCTTGCCGGCAAGGTGGTCGCCGATTACGACACCAAGAAGGGCAAGGATTCCGAAAACAACCACGTCTATTGGGCGGCCCTCGCGGTCGGCGCGGCGGCCATCGTCGGCAATGATGGCAGTTTGTTCGATTGGGCGGTCGCGAAGTACCGCTTCGCCCTGACCCAGATTCAGGCCGACGGTACTTTGCCGTTGGAGGTTGCGCGGAAGAGCAAGGCCCGCCACTACCACGTCTTCTCGCTGGAGCCGTTGATCATGCTGGCGGAGATGGGCGCCGCCAACGGGCTCGATTTGTATGGCGAAGCCGGCGGCGCGCTGCATCGCTTGGCGGCGCGCGTCATCGAAAGCCTCGACGACCCAAGGCATTTCGAGCGCTTGACCGGAGCCAAGCAAGATTGGACCGGCGGAAAATTCGGCGGCCATATGATCGTATGGGCGGAGCCTTATTATGCCCGGTTCAAGGACCCGAGGTTGGTCGCCTGGATCTCGCGTTTTCGTCCGTTGAGCCATAGCGGAATTGGCGGCGACGCCACCCACGCATTCGGCGTCAAAGCGCTGCCCTAGACTCGGTCGGTTGCCGGGTCCAAACCTGCTCGGGCGATCAAATGCGGGCTGACCCCGCTCGACCAAGCCGCAGCGCGAGCGGCCAGCGCACCAATCTTTTTTTGTCGGGTGAACCCCAGGGCACAGCAAGTCGCTCGGCAAGGGCCGGAAGCGGTGAGCCGCCGGTGGCCTTTTCCATGGCTTTGATCGCCGACCATGTGGACAGATAGCGGATAAGCTGAGGCAGCGACCACTGGGTGGTCATCTCCACCGCGGGGGCGGGTAACTCGGCAAACGGAAAATCGATGAACCGATAGCCGGATTCGACGATCCGCCGTTCCGGCGGCCAATACGCCTCAAGTGTCGATTGATATAACTCGTCGATCGCGGGATCCAGATCATCGGCGATCTTCAGAAGGCCATAACCGACAAGGGCGACAAGGCCGCCCGGCTGGGCCACGCGGGTGACTTCGCGCCAAAAGGCCGGCAGATCGAACCAATGGGCGGCCTGCGCCGCAACCACCAAATCGGCGCTGCCGTCCGGCAGACCGCTGTGCTCGGCCGCCGCGACGCGATAGGTGACGCGGGGGTGCGGGAAGGCATTGGCGATTTGTTCGGCGCTGGCATCGGTCGCGACCACCCGCCCGAAATGCTCCGCGAGCAACAGGGAAAGCTGCCCAGAGCCGCAGCCGCAATCGAGCGCCAGGCCGTGGCCCCCGGCGCGTTCGGCCAGTACCTGGGCGAGGCTGGGCGGGTAAATGGGGCGGGCCTCGGCGTATTGCGCGGCGTGGCCCGAGAAGTGATCCTTGAAGCCGTTGCTCATTTATCCCTCGCTCGAAGCTTGCGCGGCTTCCAACGCCTCGGCGGCTTCCAGCCACAGGCGTTCGGCGGCGGCGATTTCGCGGTCGAGTGCGGCGCGCCGCTTGAGCCTGGAAGTCGTTTCCGCCTGGCCGCCATTGTAAATCCTCGGATCGGCGAGCGCGGTTTCGATGGCCTTGCGTTCCTGGGTCAGGGTGGCGATCGCCGCTTCGGCATCCCGCGTGGCTTTGCGTAAGGGGGCAAGCCGCGCCCGATTCTCGGCGGCTTCGCGACGGTTCTCCTTTCTTCCGCTCGGCGTGCCGCGAGCTGAGGGATTGTCGGCAGGGCGCCGAGCCTTATCGAGAAGCAGGCGCCGGTAATCGTCGAGATCCCCGTCAAAGGGACTGACAGCGCCATCGGCGACCAGCCAGAGCCGGTCGCAGGTCGCCTCGATCAAATGCCAGTCATGTGTGATCAGGAGCACGGCACCGGAAAAGTCGTTCAAAGCCTGAGCCAGCGCCTCGCGCGAATCGATATCGAGGTGGTTGGTCGGCTCGTCCAGGATAAGAAGATTGGGAGAAGCGCGGGCCAGCAGCGCGAATGCCAGGCGCGATTTTTCTCCGCCCGACAAGGACGCGGCGGGTATCTCCGCCTTTTCCTGTGACAGGCCGAAGCGACCGAGCCACGCCCTTATCGCATCCTGGCGGGCGCCCGGCATCACGGCTTCAAGATGGGCGAAGCTCGACCATTGCGGGCGCAGATCCTCGATTTGGTGTTGAGCGAAGAAACCAACCGTCAATTTTGGGGAACGAAATAGCCGGCCGGAAAGCGGGGCCAGCCTGCCGGCAACGAGCTTGGCGAAGGTCGATTTGCCATTGCCGTTGGCGCCGATCAGGGCGATGCGGTCATCCGCGTCCAGGCGCAGATCGAGCCGGCGCAACACCGGCAGGTCGGCGGCATAACCACCCACCACACCCTCCATGGCGATCAGGGGCGGCGCCGCCGGCTCGGGCTCGGGAAAGGCGAAATCGATACTGCCTCCAACCGCCGCGGCTTCCGCGATCGGTTCCATGCGCGCGAGGGCTTTCATTCGGCTTTGCGCCTGGGTCGCCTTGCTGGCCTTGGCGCGGAAGCGGTCGACGAAAGACTGGATATGCCGCCGCTGCGCCTCCTGTTTGGCCCGCATCGAGGCGTTGAGCGCCAGCCGTTCCCGGCGGATGCGCTCGAAGGAGTCGTAACCGCCCGGATAAAGGGTGAGCCGTCCGGATTCGAGGTGAACGATGCGGTCCACGACTTCGTTGAGCAGCCTGCGGTCATGGCTCACCACGATCATCGTGCGCGCATAGGATTTGAGATGGCTTTCGAGCCAGATCGTCGCCTCGAAATCGAGGTGGTTGGTGGGCTCGTCGAGAAGCAGCACATCCGGCTCCGAGAAAAGGACGGCGGCGAGCGCGGCGCGCATCCGCCAGCCGCCCGCGAACGAGGCCAGCGGGCGGGTCTGCGCGGCCGCGTCGAAGCCGAGCCCGGCGAGAATCGTGGCGGCGCGGGCGGGCGCCGAATGCGCCGCGATTTCCGCGAGCCGCGCCTCGATTTCGGCGATGCGGTGCGGGTCGTGAGGTTCTTCGCGTTCGGCCAGAAGGGCGGCGCGTTCGCGGTCGGCGGCAACGACGAAGTCGAGCGGCGTCTGTTCGCCCCCAGGCGCTTCCTGGGCGACCATGCCAAGGCGGGCGGCCTTCGGCAGCCCAATGTCGCCGCCATCGGGCTGCAATTCGCCCAACAACAGCCTCAACAGGGTCGATTTTCCGGCGCCGTTGCGGCCAACGAGGCCGACATGCCAACCTGAGCCGATCATGGCGTCCGCGCCATCGAACAGGGTGCGGCCACCGACGCGATAGGTCACGTTTTCGATGCGGATCATGGCGGCGACGGTATCGAACGGCCTCTTTCGATCGAATGACTCTACCCGAATTCGCTTGTATGAATGAACGCCCGGCCTTCGGCTACCGCCTTTCGCCAGGCTTGGGCGCCGACGGTAGTCGCTGTATAAGGTAATTCAGGGTCCCCGTAGCTCAGTAGGATAGAGCACAGGATTCCTAATCCTGGGGTCGTGGGTTCGAATCCCGCCGGGGACGCCACGGTCCCTCTATGCGTTTGGGCGCAGCGTCTGGGGTCGACCGTGCGCGGGCGCGTTGTTGGCGACCGGCTCGTTGTTGTTTGAAAGCGAAACCGGGGTGAGAGAAGGGAAGTTAGGTCGGCGGTGAACCCCAAGCAGTTGGAAGAAATTCTGCGCCGACACGAGCGGTTCCTGGCGGGCCATCGCGATGGCACCCGCGCCAGTTTGAAAAGCGCAAACCTGGCCGGCTGGACGCGGCCCTATGCGAAATTGTCCATGGTCATCCTTTCGGGCGCGAATTTGAGCGACGCCACGTTGACGTCGGCGGATCTGCGTTTTGCCGATCTATTCGCGGCCAATCTCGATAACGCCGATCTTTCATCGGCCAATCTCTACCGCGCCGATCTGCGCGCGGCGCAGCTGCGCTTTGCCAAATTATTCATGGCGGATCTGCGCGAGGCCGATTTGCGGCCGAGCATAATGCATTACGGCGATGGGCCGACGCAGCAGGCGGCGACGGCGCGCTCGAGTACATCCGGGCTCCGCCTCGACAAGATGATGGTGACGCGCACGAGTTTCGCCCATGCCGACCTTTCCCAAGCCAGACTGAACAGTGCGGCGGCGGGCGGTGCCGATTTCGCATCGGCCAAGATGCGTGGGACCGATCTGACGGGCGCCGATCTGACCGAGGCGAATTTGGCGTCAGCCAAACTGCAAGGCGCCAATCTGACCGGCGCCGATCTGACCGGCGCCACGGTTAAGGGTGCCGATTTCCGCGGCGCGGTATTGCGCGGCGCCGTGCTGGAGCGGGTGGACCTGTCCAGTGCCTCGTTCGCCGGCGCCATCATGATGCAAAATCTGGGAAGTTTACCGCCCGATATCCGCTCGGCCTTGACCGGTCATGAGCAGTGGATCGTTACCAGCGGCCGCAAGGGTGCGCGGGCGCGCCTCGCCGGCCGCGATCTCAGCCTGATGGATTTGTCCGGCGCCGATCTTTCCGGCGCCGATCTCGGCAAGGCCGTGTTGGCGGGCGCCCGGCTTGCCGATTGCCTGTTCGTTTTGACCGGCTGTGCCGGCGCGGATTTCCGCGGAGCCTCCGCGATCGCGACCGATTTCGGCGGCGCGGATCTTTCGGGCGCCAAACTCGCGGGGGCGAAATTGTCGCGGGCGCGCTTTGGCTCGGTGGATTTGAAGCAGCCCGACGGCAAACCCAGCGGCCGCCTGTGGCCCACCAATCTCAGCGGCGCCGATCTTACCGATGTCGATCTTTCCGGCGCCGATCTCGCGGGCGCTAAACTGGTTGGGGCCAATCTGACCGGCGCCAACCTCTCCGGCGCCGACCTGACCGGGGCCGATCTGACAGACGCCCGCATGCCCTGATCGGGTTCGCGACGAGGGATGCTCCCTCACCGGGCCTCGGTCAGTTCAGTCATCGTGCCAAACCGCCCCATCTGAAAGTCGTCGATCGCTTTCCGGATTTCGTCCGCGGTATTCATGACGAATGGCCCGTGCATGACGACCGGTTCGTCGATCGGCGCCCCGCTCAGAATCAGAATGGTGGAATCGGAGTCCGCCGTCAGCGTCGCTTCGCCGCCATTGCGGTCGAGAATCGCAAATTGCGCCGCGCGCACGACCTCGGTGTTATTGATTCGAACATCGCCGCGCAGGACAACAACGTTTGTGTTGTGACCGTCGGGAAGATCGAGAGACAGGGATTGGCCAGCATTAAGGCGCAAATCCCAGACCTCGATCGGGGTGAAGGTCCGCGCCGGTCCCTTTCGCCCGGCGAAGGTGCCGGCGATGACACGCACCCGGCCGGCCTCACCGGGTAGATTCACAGCCGGAATGTCCCGATCGAGCAAACCCTGATAGCCGGGCGGCGCGCCTTTGTCCTTGGCCGGGAGATTGACCCAAAGCTGGACCATCTCGAGCGTGCCGCCGCGCCGGGTGAAGGCTTGGGAGTGAAATTCTTCATGCAGGATGCCCGAGGCGGCGGTCATCCACTGCACGTCGCCCGGACCGATATGGCCACCATTGCCCGCCGAATCGCGATGGTCGACCTCACCCTGGTAGACGATGGTGACGGTCTCGAATCCGCGGTGGGGGTGGACGCCGACGCCGCGCGGCCGTTCCGCCGGCGGAAAATTCGCCGGCCCCGCGTAATCGAGCAGCAGGAACGGGCTCATGCGGCGGCCATGGCTGAGATGCGAAAACAGCGAGCGCACCGGGAATCCGTCGCCAACCCAATGCGGCGCTGGCGCGCTATGAACACCGAGGACTTTTCTCATCGGCCTCTGCCTCTCTTTCGGAAGACTGGCGACGGCCGCCCCGGCCAAGGCAAGGGCAGCGCGACGCTACCGCAATCGGCGAAATTTGTGGCGCGCCAGCGTAGATGAAACTGATAACTACGTCTCCGCTGGAACGCTATGACGTTCTAACTTCCGAGCCGCGCGTGCCGCCGCAAGCATCCGAGGCCCGTCAAAGCTACTACGATTGATTGTGGGTCGATTCCTACCTGAAGCTACTACGGCGGAATGCAGATTGCTTTGTAGGCTCGCTCGTCGACCGTGCGGAGAAAGGCACGGGCCGGTCATGACTCCAACCGAACGTTCTACTTTTTATTCGAACGGGCAAAGGCCGGCACCTGGAAGCGCCGGCGGTAGACGCCCGGGGTCATCCCGGTCACTCGCTTGAACAGCCGGCGGAAGAAGGCGGCGTCCTCGTAGCCGACCCTCCAGCTGATCTCGTCGGCCGGCGCATCAGTGCGTTCGAGCCGACGCTTAGCGTCCTCGATGCGCAGGCGCTGGACATAATCGATCGGCGCGAAGCCCGTCGCCTTCGTGAAGCGCCGCTTGAACGTTCGCTCGGCGAGCCCCGAGCGCCGCACCATCTCCTCGACCGGGCTCGCTACGGCGAAGTGCGTCGAGAGCCAGGATTGCGCATCCGCAACGGCGGCATCGCCGTGATCCTCGCGGCCCTGGAAGACGATATAGGGGGCGAGCCCGTCGTGATGCCACTGCAGCGCGAACAAGCGCGCCAGGGTCTGCGCTGCCGTCGCGCCGACATGCCGAGCGATCAGATAGAGCACGAGGTCATGCCAGGTCATCGAAGCGCCCGAGGTGACGAGCTCCTCGCGCTCGCCCGAGACCACCAGCACGCGGTCAGGCCGCAGCGGCACACGCGGGAACACGTGCGCGAACGCGTTGGCATAGCTCCAGTGGACGGTCGTCTGCTGGCCGTCGAACAGCCCTGTCTCGGCAAGCAGGAACACGCCCGAGCAGGCCGAGCAGAGCAGTGCACCCTCGGCATGCCTGCGCCGGGCCCAATCGACGATCTCGGGATAGCGGCCGGGCGTCCAGCCATCGGTCCCAAGCAGGATCGACGGCACGATGATGATGTCCGTCGCCTTGACCTCCGAGACGGCGCGGCGGGCTTCCACCGGAATGCCGCTCGCCAGCGCCACGCTGCCGCGCTCGGCCGCAACGATCTCGATCATGAACGGCGGCTCGTGGGGAAGAGACGGCTCGGTGCGGCCGAACATGCGGAACGCGCCCAGCACGTCGTAGATGCCGCTCAGTGTCGATATGACCGCTTCGGGAATAGCGACCAAGCTGACGTGCAGCGACCGCGTCGTTGCCGACATGGGAGGGTCTCCTTGGCACAAACGAACCGTCGCTGACCAATCTCGCACTCCCGGACCGATCAGCCAATCGCCATCCTGCCTCAGATTTCGGCGCAAAGGGCGCGGAAACGCAAGATATGGAGCGAACAATGACGGTCAATCAGCAGAAGCTCGACGCCCTTGTCGGGCGCCTGATCGGAGAAATTTCAGCCGGGTACGGCGGCGTTATGGTGGCCATCGGCGACAAGCTCGGGCTCTACAAGGCCATGGCAGGTGCGGGGCCCTTGAACTCACAGGAGGTCGCAAGGCGCAGCGGCTGCGCGGAGCGGTACGTCCGCGAGTGGCTCAATTCCCAGGTTGCCGGCGGCTACGTCGACTATCATCCGACATCCAAGACGTACGAACTGACGCCGGAGCAGGCGGCGGTCCTTGCTGACGATCTGAGCCCGGTCTTCCTACCGTACGCTTGGCAGATCGTTTCCTCGATGTGGGCCGACGAACCCAAGACGCTTTCCGCTTTCAAGACGGGCAAGGGCGTGAGTTGGGGCGAGCATGACGAGCGGCTCTTTTGCGAGCTATGCGCGGAAGTTGGTGACGGCGTGACGGGGTAAGGCGGCGTATCGTGGGGGTGTTCGACGCCTCCACTTCTCCAGCAAAGGAGTGATACGCCGTGACCGACAATAGCATCCTCAAGTTCACCCAGCCAGGGACGTTCACCG